>JAUZFR010000050.1 GCA_030840335.1 Actinomycetota bacterium
CGAGGATGGTGCCCTTGACGAACGGCACGCCCTCGGGCACGAACGATGCGTGACCGCTCGACAAGTCGTCGATGACGACGGTGTCGATTCCCGCGGCACGCAGGGCGCGGACGATGTGTGCGCCGATATAGCCGGCGCCACCGGTTACAAGCCAGGTCATGGCTCAACGCTACCGGCTCTTGCTTTGGTGTTTCGATGGACCGGCTTGGCGCTGGCTTGGCTCGGTTCGTCTGGCGCGGCTCGGTGGCTTGGCGGGATTGGATCGTGTTGCGCGTTTCTGCCAGTGCTGGCAGCATGGCCTTGTTCGGGTACTTTCTGCCACCATCATCCGGAGGTCTTCATGCTTCGCAAAGTCGTGCTTCTCGCCATCCCCGGCGTCGCACCGTTCGAGTTCGGGGTCGTGTGCGAGGTGTTCGGCATCGATCGCTCCGACACCGGTGGCCCCAGGTTCGACTTCACGATTGCAACCGCCGACCCGGGCCCCGTGCGCACCAGCCTCGGCTACGACATGGTCATCCCCGCGGGGCTCGAAATTGCAGGAGATGCTGACCTGATTGCCGTTCCCGCGCACTCCATCGACACAATCGACCATCGATTCCTTCAAATTCTGCAGGAGGCGGAGGCGCGCGGGGCGTGGATCCTCAGCGTGTGCAGCGGGGCTTTCGCGCTCGCCCAGGCGGGCATCCTCGACGGCCGGCGATCGACCACACACTGGATGCATACCGACCGGCTTGCACGCGAGTACCCGCGCACTACCGTCGACCCGGATGTGCTGTTCGTCGAAGACCGTCACGTCGTCACGAGCGCGGGCACTGCGGCCGGGATCGACGCCGCACTGCACATTGTGCGGGAAGAGTTCGGCGCGGCGGCCACGAATGTGATCGCGCGACGGATGGTGATCCCGCCGCAGCGGGACGGCGGCCAGGCGCAGTACATCCAATCTCCGGTGCAGGACAGCTGCAGCGATTCGCTGGCCTCAGTCTCCGAATGGATGCTCGACAACCTCAGCGAGGACCTCACCATCGATCTCGTGGCTCGCAAGGCGCTCATGTCGTCGCGGACGTTTGCGCGCCGTTTTCGTGCCGATATGGGGACTACGCCCGCCGCGTGGCTAAACCGGCAGCGCATCCTCAGGGCGCAGCAACTGCTCGAACTCACCGATCGCGGCCTCGAGACCATCGCACAGGAGACCGGCTTCGGGACTGCGGCCGTCATGCGGCACCACTTCATGAAGGTCTTGCAGATCACACCGACCCACTACCGCCGCACCTTCGGCGAGCGGGTCCTCCACTGATCGGCCACATCCCCCGAAAATGAAGGAGTTCGTGGCCGCTATGCCAGCGAAGCGCCGTTCAGCGGGCCATCTCGCGCGGATCTCCTTCGTTTTCGGTTAAGGGAGCGCGGCAGGGACGGATGCCGTTGCCGTCGCGCAATGAGCTCGAGGTCGTCGCGGCGAGCGCGCTGGATCGCGGCGAGGCATCGCGGCCAGTCGGAGTAGAGCTGCCGGTACGTGTAGCGCTGCACTGAGTTGCCCAGGATGGCCATCGTCGTGTCCCGATCGTGGTCGTTCTCGTAGGTGCTCGCGCCCTCACCCGTCCACTCCGGGTCGTGCTGTCCGCCGTCCACCTCGACGTAGACATGCGGCGAGACGCGCCCGTCGAGGCGACCCACACCATCCACTCGGGGTTGCGACTGCCAGGGCACGCGCGCATCCGTCAGCCAGAGACGTACGAACGTCTCGCCGTGCGAATCATCCAGCGCGCAGACGAGTTCGCGCCACTTCTGAACGCGCTGCGGTGCCTTCGCGAAGACAGCATCCATTCGTGCGGGCGGCCACCCTTTGTAGCGCGCGACCGCGGAGCAGCAGGCGACGGCGATGTCACGCGGCTCCGTCGCCAGCACAAGCAGTAGCGCCTCGTCGAGTGACACGCGCCACACTGCGGGGTCGGTTGAGTACCGCGGCGGACCCGTCCAGTGCGTTATCACAGGCTCGTCATCGGACAAGCGCTCGTGCCGAGACAACGGGCTGCGCAGCCGACAGGCACCGCGCGGCACACACACGTCGATGGCCGTCCGCTTGGGCACCCGAAGTCCATAGGTTTCGATCGCCGCGATACCGGTCAGTCGACCGCCGACCCGCACGGCGAGAATGGCGGTCGGGGGTGCATCGGGTACCGAATACCAGCCGTGCCGCACGCGAAAAATCCGACCGTTGGCGAGTTCCGCCCGGATGTGCGCGTCGAAATATCCGATCCGCAACAGATCCCGCCGGCGAAGGAAGCCACCGCGGGCGCGGATGGCGCGGGCGATCGGATGCATGCGTCCAGACTCGCTCGCCCGTCGCGCCCGCGGGGCCGCCCGTCGCCATCCGGGGACTCCGCGGCTCCAGCCCGCGCGGTGGAGGACCGGGGCATCCGAATTTGAAGGAGATCCGCGCCGTCAACCCGACGAACGACCGAAAGGGGTCACCGCCCAATGAGTTCTCCTTCATTTTCGGTCAGCCACCTGGGCGACGCCGAAGAAGCGCCGGGTCAGCGATCGAGCGAGCGCAACAGGGCAGTCACCACGGGAGCTACCTGCGCGACGGATATTGCCGAGCCGTAGGGGCAGCACAACGAGGTTGACGAGCTGGCCGCCCTTCTCTGCCGGGTCAGTCCAAACACAGTGAAGACCGCGCAAGGGCCAGAACGACGATCGTCGCCGCAATCGCGCTCCGGATGCGACACCAGGCGTTTGACTGCGTCATGGACATGGGCGTCACGCTATCCGAGGCTGCGCCCGGTTCTCATCATCCGCCCAGATGATGGCGCGTAACGATTCATACCCGTCATTGCCGCACGCCCGATGCAACGAACAGCATCCCGTCGCCGTCGATTGTCCACGGGCTCTCATCCGCAGACACGAACGCCGCCTCGCCCCGAGCGAGGGTGTGCCCCCCGCTGGACGTCCGAAATTGAAGGAGTCCCGCTAGGCAGAGCGCGATGGAATCGTTTTCGAACGCAAGAACTGTCGGATCTCCTTCATTTTCGGTACCCCCACGGAGGAGGACCGTCAGGGTGAAATCGGGGACGTCGGGACGGAAGACGGAGACGCCAGGGGCGGGGTGCTCGGGGGCCAGGATGGGCACCGGGAGGGGGGTGAAGTCGAGCACGGAGAGCAACTCGGGCACGTCGACGTACTTGGGGGTGAGTCCGCCACGCAGCACGTTGTCGGAGGCGGACATCAACTCGATGCCGAGCCCTCGCAGGTAGGCGTGGATGTTGCCGGCCGGCAGATACAACACCTCCCCCCGCGAGAGCACGACGCGATTCATCAGCAGTGAAATCAGGATGCCGGGGTCGCCCGGGTAGGCCGCAGCCAGCTCCCCAACGGTCTCGAATTCGAGCCCTGAAACGGAAGCGGCGAGCGCCACCACCCGCTCGATCAGCTCATCAACTCCGTCGCCCCGCGTCATGATCCACTCGAACACCGCGGGCAGCGAAGCGTCATCCACCAGCCGCGACAGCAGGTCATCGACGAGCGGATCCGATCCAACCGAAGCAAGCAGGGCGCGTGTCGCGATCACCGGCCGGAACCCGCACAGCGCGTGATACTCCTCGCTCAGGGCGTAGACCAGTTCGGGCTTGTGCAGCGGGTCCTTATAGTTGCGAGACGGCGCATCCAGCGGCACACCCACGGCATTCTCCCGCTCGAAACCCTCACGCGCCTGCTCGAGGTTCGGATGCGCCTGCAGCGACAGAGGCGCGTCCGCGGCGAGCACTTTGAGCAGGAACGGCAGCGTCGTTACCCGGTCGAGCGTCGCGGCTCCGCCAGCGGATGACGGGTCGACGACCACACTCGGGGAACCCGGATGCGTGCCCAGCCAGAGCTCGGCCTCCGGCCCGCCCGACGGCTCGCGTCCGAGCAGCGACGAGATCGCCGTTCGCGACCCCCAGGCGTAGTCGCGGGGCGTATTGGTAATGCCTACAAACATCCGGTTCTCCCCGTCGCGCATCTTTAGACCAAAGTACCAATCGACAGGGGGCGCCCAAGCTCGCCGACCTAAGCTTCCAGAGGATATCGACAAGCCACTTATCGAGAAGCAACGGAGCATTGCATGTCATTCGAGCTACTGTCCAGTGATTTCTACGGATACGAAGACGCACTGAGCGACCAGGAAAAGGCCGTCATCATGCGCCTTCGCGAATACCTCGAGACCGAGATCCGTCCGCTCGTCAACGACCACTGGGCGAAGGCCGAGTTCATCTACCCCGCGGTGCAGGGCCTCGCCGATCTCGGACTCTTCGGCCTGCCATGGGAGGAGACGCAGCCGTTCGCGAACTCGGCCATCTTCCGTGGCTGGGTCGCCCTCGAGCTGGGCCGTGTCGATGCGAGCGTTGCCACGCTGGTCGGCATGCAGAACGGTCTCGTGATGGGGTCGATCGCTGTCGCCGGCTCAAAGGAACAGCGCGCCGAGTGGCTGCCGAAGTTCGCGAGCGGCGAGCTGCTCGGGGCGTTCGCACTCACCGAACCGCTCTCTGGCTCGGACTCCGCGCAGGGCCTCCAGACAATCGCGACCCGCGATGGCGACAACTGGGTGCTCAACGGCGCCAAGCGCTGGATCGGCAATGGCTCAATCAGCGATGTCACCATCGTCTGGGCAAAGAGCGCGGAGGACGGACAGGTCAAAGGATTCATCGTCCCCACGAGCACGACCGGCTACAAGGGAACCCGCATCGAGAACAAGCAGGCGCTGCGCATCGTGCAGAACGCAGACATCACCCTCGACAACGTCGTCGTCCCCGAGGCGAACCGCCTGCAGAACGGCAACTCGTTCCGCGAAACCGCCGCCGTGCTGCGCCTCACCCGTGCGGAGGTGGCCTGGGCCGCTGTTGGCAACTCGATCGGCGCGTACGAGGCCGCCGTGAGGTACGCGGGCGAGCGCATCCAGTTCGGCAAGCCGATCGGCGCCCACCAACTCGTGCAGGAACTCCTCGCAAAGAGCCTTGGCAACATCACCTCGTCGATCGGCGTCGTCACGCAGGTCTCGAAGATGCTGGATGAGGGCAAGCAGCGCGACGAGCACTCGGCTCTCGCCAAGGAATTCACGACCAGCCGGATGCGCGAAACCGTCGCGTGGTGCCGCGAACTGTTCGGCGGCAACGGCATCGTGCTCGAGAACGATGTGATCCGTCATTTTGCCGACGCCGAAGCGATCTACAGCTACGAAGGCACCCGAGAGATGAACACTCTGATCGTCGGAAGGGCTATCACGGGCCACGCCGCGTTCGTATAGCCTCGTTCTCATGATCGATGGCCGTGGGGAGCGCGGTTCATCGCGCGCCCTCCGGTGGTTTGTCGCGTTCGCATTCTTCACCGTGCTCGCGGGCGATGCGTTCCGCTATTCGATCACCTGGTATGGCTGGATCGCCGTAGTACTGGCGACCAGTGCCGTCATGCTCGTGCTCCTGGTGCGAAATCGCCGGGAGTGGCGTTTCAACGGGCTGCCGTACCCTCTCATCGCATTCCTCGTGCTTACGGTGCTGTCGATCGCGTGGTCGAACTACCGCGTGTTCTCGGTCATCGGAGCATTCAGTACGATTATCACCGCCCTCGCAGCCGTGACGATCGCCGTGCTGCTCTCGCGCACAGAGATCCTGTGGGCCCTCGGCATGGCGCTTCGATTCGTGCTCGGGCTCTCGCTTCTGTTCGAATTCGTCGTTGCGGTGTTTGTGCGCCACCCGATCTTGCCGTGGTGGGCGAACTACGGCACGGAGAAGATCCATCCCGCCGACTACTGGTCGCGCGATCTCCTGTTCGCCGGGGACCGCATTCAGGGCATCGTCGGCAACTCGAACCTTCTCGGATTCGTCGCCCTGCTGGGGCTGATCGTGTTCTCGATCCAGCTGGCAACACGTTCGGTCAGGCTCGGCTGGGGATTCCTCTGGCTGGCCGTCGCCATCGCGACGATCGCGCTGACCCGCTCGGCGACCGTGATCGTCGCGCTTGTCGCGGTTGCGGTGGTCGCGATCATCCTCGTGCTGGTGCGCCGCATGCGAACCGCACACGGCCGGCGCGGCGTCTACATCGGCTCGGCTGTCGTCGTCGCGCTGGGCGTCGTCGGCGCGATCGTCTACCGCGGCCAGTTGCTCGCGCTCCTGAACAAGAGCAGTGACCTCACCGGTCGCACCGACATCTGGGCCGAAGTCATCCGCCTCGCCCGCGAGCGCCCGGTGGCCGGCTGGGGCTGGATCAGCTACTGGTACCCCAACGTGCATCCGTTCGACAATCATTCCGCGTTCGTCAAGGGCGGGGTGCAGCTACTGCAGGCACATGACGCCTGGCTGGATGTCTGGTTCCAGCTCGGCGTGATCGGACTCATCGTCTTCGGGGCCCTGGTGCTGTCCACGGTCGTGCGGGCGTGGATCGCCGCGGTCGATCCACCCATGCGCGCGACCGATCAGCCGACACCCTACTCAGCGCTGACGCTTCTGCCGATTCTGGTGCTCGTTGCGCTCCTCGCCCAGAGCCTCGCGGAGAGCCGCCTGCTCATCGAGTACGGGATGTTGCTGCTGTGTCTCTTCGCGGTCAGCACCAAGCGCGACCTGCTCGATACGGGCAGGCTCGCGGATGCCTCGCAGAGTGAGGGGCGTCAAGCCCGATGACCGGTAATCGCCCGGGCACAAAGAGGCTGGATGCGATACTCGAGTTCGTTGGGACGCCGCGATTTTCGGCTGCTCTCTCGACGGCCATCATCGGCGCGGCCTTCTTCTCCTTCCTTCTGAAGAACCTGATCGGCTGGGCCGGGCTGTTCGCGATTCTCGCCGGCCTGGTCGCTTTTGCTGCGTTGTCCCTGATCGGCCAGCGCGACATCCTCGAGTGGCGCGGATTCCTGCCGTTCTCCCTGCTCGCGTTCCTCGGCTGGTCGGCGATTTCGATCATCTTCAGCCAGTACCAGTGGGCCTCACTTGGCGGCATCGCGTACCAGTTCGCGTTCGCGCTGCTCGGCGTGTACGTCGCGCTCGCACGGGACTTCATCCAGATCGTGCGCATTGTCGGCAACGTCCTGCGAGCGGTCATCGGCGTGTCGCTCGTCGCGGAGCTCGTGGTCGGCGTCCTGCTCGACACGTCGTTTCCTTTCCTCGGAATTCTGGGGCGTCTCGGTGCGGGTGGCCCCATCCAGGGCGTGATGGGCACACGTAACCAGCTCGGGTTGGTCGCCCTGCTCGCTCTCGTAACGTTCGGCACTGAAGTTCTGACGCGATCGATCAATCGCACGATCGGAATCGCGTCGCTCGTGTTCGCGAGCTTCACCATCCTGCTCAGCCAGTCGCCCGTCAACCTCGGAGTACTGGCAGTGCTCGGCATCGCCTCCCTCGGTCTCCTCGGTCTTCGGCGCGTATCGGTCGAATCCCGTCGCTACTGGCTGTGGGGCCTCGGCACGGCGGCAATCGTCGCACTCATCATCCTCTTTGCCGCTCGCGACCGGGTGCTCGCGCTCCTCGGCGCAACCGGCGACTTCAAGTACCGCCTCGGCCTCTGGAACAACCTCTTCCCGTTCATCCAGCTGCGTCCGCTGCAGGGCTGGGGATGGGTGGGGCAGTGGCCGCCGGATATCGTGCCGTTCGGCGCGATCGACCCGTCGATCGATCACCTTTCCGCTCTCAACGCCTATCTGGATGTCTGGTTCCAGCTCGGCGTAATCGGCCTGATCGCGTTTCTACTGTTCGCGGCGCTCGCGATCGTGCGCGCCTGGGTCCTCGCGACGCAGAAACGCAGCCGGGTATTCGTCTGGCCCGCGCTCGTGCTGGTCGCGCTCATCGCCACGTCAACCGCCGAGAGCGGGGTGCTGATCGAATGGGGCTGGCTCATTCTGGTCGTCTGCTCTGTGAAGGTCGCCCAGCACCTGCGCTGGCGTCAACCGCTCACTTCGGAGTAATGCGAGAAGTGCGACCGGTCAGGCCAGGTGGTCGCGCTTGATCCCGTACTGAAGTTCTTTGATGCGCTCGAGCGACTCTTCGAGAAGGATCCGGTTGGTGCGCTGAAGGTCAGCAAGCACTCCGAGCGCAAACGACAGCAGCGAGCCGACCAGGAACGCGACACCCAGGATCAGGGACTGCAAATGGGCGCCGGGGAATTCGGGCTGCGCGGCCAGCAGGATGAGGTAGCGCACGAATGGGATCAGCGCGCCGATGAGCATGACCGATCCGACGATCGCGAAGAAGCCGAACGGCTTGAACATGATGTAGCTGCGCAGGATCGCTTCGGCCGACTTGAAGACGTGTTGCGGCGTGCTCTTGAAGAGTCGCGATTCGCGGGTCTTCGCGTTGGTATCGACGGGAATGCTCGCGATCTTGAGCCGCTTGTTGCCGGCCTGGATGATCGTCTCCATGCAGTAGCTGAACTGGGTCACGACGTTCAACCGGATCAGGGACTCTTTCGAATACGCGCGGAACCCGCTGGCGGCATCCGGCAGTTTGGTATCTGCGGCCAGATTGACGACCTGGCTGCCAATGCGCTGCAGCTGCTTCTTCGCCCAGGAGAAGTGCTCGATCTTGTGGGTCTGGCGGTCGCCGATCGCGATGTCGGCTTCACCGGCGAGCAGCGGCGCCAGCAGGTCCGGGATGCGGTCCTGCGGGTACTGGTTGTCGCCATCCGTGTTGACCACGATGTCGGCACCGTGAGCGAGCGCGTAGTGCACGCCGTCACGGAATGACCGCGCGAGCCCCATGTTTCGCGTGTGGTGCACAAAGTGGGTCACGCCGTGTGCGCGCGCAACCTCGAGCGTGCGGTCGGTCGAACCGTCGTCGATGATGAGGATGACGAGCTCGTCGACTCCCTTGATCTTCTTCGGGATGCTCGAAAGCACTGCGGGAAGGGTCTCCTCCTCATTGAGGCAAGGGACCTGGACGAATACCTTCATGTCACTCCTCGAAGCTGGTGCTCAACGCGCTCAGCCCATTTTCGGTGTTGCCGTCGAAGATGACGTTGCCGTGGTCGAGCACGATGACACGATCGCACATCTCTCGGATCTGTTCGGCGGAATGGCTGACCAGCACGATCGTGCATCCCTCCTGCTGGAATTGTCGGATCTTGTTCATGCACTTCTGCTGGAATGCCTCGTCGCCGACCGCGAGAACCTCATCGACGAGCAGGATGTCCGGATCGACGCTCACGGCGATCGCGAACGCGAGTCGCACGTACATTCCGGACGAGTAGAACTTCACCTGGGTCTCGATGAATTCGCCGATCCCGCTGAATTCGACGATTTCGTCGAACTTGCCGGCCAGCTGCTTGCGCGTGAGACCGAGAATCGAGCCGTTCATGAAGATGTTCTCCCGACCGGTGAGGTCCGGATGGAACCCCGCGCCGAGTTCGAGCAGCGCCGCGATCTGGCCGCGCCGCTGAATCACCCCGGTCGTCGGTCTGATGATGCCGCCGATGACCTTGAGCAGTGTGCTCTTGCCCGATCCATTGTGACCGATGAGTCCGACGGTCTGGCCCGCGTGGATCTCGAGATTGAGGTCGTGAAGGGCGAGAAAGTCATCCTTGTGCTTGTTCGACCTCCCGAAGTTGACGATGCGTTCCTTCAGCGACTTCTCCTTGCGGATCACAAAGCGCTTCGAGAGTCCGGCCATCCGGATGACTAAGGGTGCGTCTTTCAGGACGGGAATCTTCGCCGCCACTAGATCTCCTGCGCGAAGTTGCCCTGAAGGCGCGTAAACAGGCGGTGGGCGAACCAGAGGAAGACCAGTCCGACGACGATTGCGATGATCAGCCGCAGGTCGAGGTCGGCCGGATAGTTGTGGCTCAGCGGGATATGCGACTTCGCGAGGCTGGTCTCCACCCCGTGTCCGTGGAGCCAGGTACCGCGCTGGAAGGCGACGACCGCGATTGTGATGGGGTTCAGCAGGTAGAGCTGGTACAGCCAGGTTCCGACTCCCGCGGCATCACTGCCGGCCACCGAACGGAAGGCATAGACGACGGGCGATGCCCAGAACAGCAGAACGACCATGACGTCAACGAGGTACTGCACGTCGCGCAGGTAGACGTTGAGGGCGGACAGGACGAGCGCGAGCGCGGTGCCGAAAATCGCCACCACCAGCACGGCAGGGATGATGTACAGCGAATCCCAGTTGACCGGCACCTGGCCGAACACGATCATGGCCACGAGCAGCACACCGAACTGGATGCAGAAGTTCAGCAGCGCCGACCCGACGGACGCCAGCGGGAATACCTCCCGCGGCATATAGACCTTCTTGATCAGCGCTGCGTTCTGCAGGATCGACATTGTCGACGAGGTCAGGATGTCTGCGTACAGCCCCCAAATGGTGAGGCCGGCGAACACGAAGATGGCGTATTCGGGTGTGTTCCGTGAAGCGCCGAGGATCTGGCCGAGCGCGAAGTAGTAGACGAGCAGCATCGTGATCGGCTTGATGAGCGTCCACAGGAACCCGAGCGCCGAGTCTTTGTAGCGGTTCTTGAGCTCCCGCCGCACCAGGATTCCCTGGAGCTCACGACGCTTCCAGAGCTCACGGAGATCGTTGATTGTGCCCCGGAAAAACCCACCGGGCCCACTCGCGAGGGTAATCAGCGGTTGAGCGGCCAGGCGCTCTGCCCGTTGTCTCGCGATATCAGTCACGGAGAGCCATCATAATTCACCATTGCGTCCCAGACGTCGTCGGCGTACTCTGCCCAGCTTCGCGGCCTGCGCGCCGAGGCCTCCGCAGCCAGCCGCTTGTGCAGTTCCTCGTCTACGAGCAGTGATCGGACGCCTTCGGCGATCGCTTCGTCATTGCGCGGATCGACCAGCACGCATCCGCCGGCTTCGGCAATCTCGGCCATGCTTCCGAAGTCGGAGGTGACGACGGGCGTCCCGGCGCCGAGCGATTCCGCAACCGGCAACCCGAACCCCTCGTTCAGCGACGGGAACACGGTCAGGCGTGCCAGGCGATAGGCCCACCACAGCTCGCCGTCGGGCAGGCCGGAGATCGTCTGCACCGGCCGACCCGCGGCTCGCAGCCTCGATACCTCGTTGTCGAACTCCTCGCTGTTCCAGGCGTTGCCTCCGATGAAGGCGAGGCTGAACCGGTGACCGGCCACCCAGAGCAGTTCGGCCGCGTGCAACACGGCGAGGTGATTCTTTCGGGGCTCGTGGCTTCCGACGCAGAGCACGAGGGGCAGGTCGTCGACCAGCATCCTTGCGCGGGCGGCGACTTCGAAACGGGGCTCGGCGGGCTGAGCCGTGGATGCGAGCTGTACCGTGACGATGTCGGGGCCGTCGATTCCGGCTGACGACAGCATCGCCTTCCAGCCGCGGTATTCCGTGGCTGCGGCCTCCGAAATCGTCGCGACAATGTTCATCCGGGAGGCGGCCGCGAGGTACTTGGCGAACACTCCCGGCATGCGCGGTCCCGTTGTCTCCGCGGTCGTGAGCGGGATGGCGTCATTGCCGATCATGCCGGTGCGGGTGCCGGAGTATGCCGCGAGCGCCTGGATGCGGCTGGCTCGGGCAGGCTCGTTGAGCGACTCCGCGAGAACATAGGTGCCGCCCCATGGCACGATTGGACCGCGGCGGAACAGCCCGCGCCTGCGGCGCGCTTCGAAGGCATCCGCGTCGATGCGCAGTAGCTGGGTTCGCGAGGTCGACCATCCAACCAGCTGCACCGAGTCGCGTTCGAGCCATTCGAGCGCCACCGACCGGGCAACACGTTGAACGCCCGTCATCAGGGTGCTGGTGGCGGACTCCTGGATGTCGAGCAGCACGGCATCCGTCACGACGGTTGCCGGCCGGTCGAACCACTTCGACGGACGTCGCCGACGCGCACGCAACTGGGCGACGAGTTGCCCGAGCCCGTTGTGGCGCGCGAGCCGCCGAGCGGCTTCGACCTCGTCCGAGGTTGGCAGTTCACGTCCGAGCACAGCGAGCACGAGCCAGGTTTGCTCGAGCGATGGAGTGGGAATGCCTTCGGCGAGCTGGCGCCGGCACCCGCCCTCGGTCGCGGCGGGCATGATGTTCGGCAAAAGAGCGCGCACCAGCGCACGGGCGCCGGTGCCGAGCGTGGTGAGTTCAGCCCGACGGGTCATTCGGATACCTCGTGGACGTCCGCCCACAGGGACGCCGCGTAGTCGGCCCAGGTCGCGTTCGTGCGCGCGCGGGCCTCGGCGACAAGCCGCGCGTGCACGGCATCGTCGGTCAGCACGGCGCGCAGTTTCGCCGCGATGTCGTCGTCGTCCCGGGGATCGACCAACAGGCATCCGCCGTCTCGCGCGATCTCCGCGGTGCTGCCGTAGCGAGTCGTAATGACGGGAGTGCCGGTCGCGAGCGCTTCAGCGACGGGCAGGCCGTAACCCTCCTGCAGCGAGGGGAACACGACGACGCGCGCGTCCGCGTAGGCCTGCGCGAGCACGGCGTCGGAAACCCGCCGACCAACCCGCACCGAGCGCCCTTCTCGTTGAAGCCGACGCACTTCGCGGTCGAACTGTTCGAGGTACCAGGAGTGTCCGCCGCCGATCACCAGCAGCTCGAACGTGATTCCTTCATCCCACAGCAACTGGGCGGCACTGAGTACCCCGCGCTGGTTCTTGCGCGGTTCGACGCTGCCGACCATCAGGACGAGTGGTAAGGCACGGTCGGCCGACGGTACCGTCACGTCGGCGGAGGCGACATCGACGGGCAGCACGACCGCGCTCACCCGCGGCCCGGTGAGGCCCTGTGCCGGCAAAGCGGAGACGAACCCGGCGAACTCCTCCGCCGTGGTCTCGCTGATGCAGGCAATGAGCGAAGAGTATTTGACGACTTCCAGGTAGTGGGCGAACCGGTCGGACTCCTCATCCACCACGCTGTCCGCGCTGACAACAGGGATGGCGTCGTAGCCGACCAGAACCAGTCGGTTGCCCGAGTAGCGGCCGAGGGCGGCCTGGCGTTCGAGCAGTTCGCCGGACGGAACCTCGGGCAGCACGATCGTGCCCTGCCACGGGATCAGGAGCCTGCCGTCGGGCACGTCCGGTGCCGGTGGTGTGCTGGAGGTCCACGAGACGACGAGGTCGCGCTGGCCCGGGGTGAGATCGCGATACCCGGTTACGTCTCGCGACCACGCGACGAGAACGGGATCCTGCTCACGATCCCAGTGCGGCATGGTGTTACGCACGACCCGCTGGATGCCCGTGTTATGCACGTGAGTCGCGCAAAAGTCGACATCGACGACGGTCCCGCCGACGATGACGACGGCGTCCAGATCGTCGTCGCGCTGTGCGGATGCAGTGCGGGCGACGCCCGCGAGGACGGCCGCGAGCGCCGTCCCCGGTTTCGCGGTGCGCAGATCCCGGCGAATCGCGACGACCTCGGCCTGTGTCGGGTACCCGCCCGCAACGGCCGTCGCGAGCAGCCAGATGCGGGCGTCCGCAGGATCGGATGCGACACTGTCGGCGAGTGCTGCAAGGAGCGAGCCTGCGCTTTCGGAGAACTCTGAGCCCGACGCGTCGAGATCGGGGGCGAGATACGGGGCTACCGCGACCAGCCGACGGTGAAGCGAAGAGACACCGACGGCAACGTCCACAGCCGTCACTTGCGAGTGACCAGACGCCGCAGGCGGTAGAACACGGTCGCCCAGAAGCGGTTTGCGCCGTCGCGTCGGAGTACCAGGAGGGCCGTTTGGGCGAGGCGAATCGGGCGGGTGATGCGCCACGACAGCGAGCGCTCCACGACGAGCGGGATCGTGCCGCCATACCGGATGAGCCGCACCCACTCTTCGACTTTCTCATCCTGAAGCGCGGCGAGCTTGCCCGCGAGCGCCGTCTCGGCGGCGGAAGCGCGGGAGGCCGGTCGGGTCGCGGGATTCACCCCCACATCCTAAGCAGTGGCGCGGAAGCTAGGGTAACTAGGGGTCAGAAGGGATCGGGCGTGATCGAAGTAGCCATGGCAGTCGCCGTGACGGGGATTCTCTTCCTTTTCGTCGGCATTCCCTTCGCCAGCGCGCTTCGCGACCCCGACGAGGGCTGGATCGCGTGGCTCACGGATGCCGCCGGTTACGGTGTGGTTTACCTCACGCTCGCGATCACCGCGTGGAACTGGTTCGGCATTCCCGCCATCATCCTCGCGGCCCTCATTCTCGCGGCGTTCGCGGTCTTCGCGGTCCGACGGCGGGTGGGGTTCCCGCGCCGAGGTCGGGTGAAACCGAGGCGGAGCCTCGTGATCGTCTGGGTGCTGGTCGTAATCGTCGCGATTGCGTTCCGACTGCACGACTCGACCTTCCTGCCGTGGGTCGGGGACATGGGCGCGTACGTGAACTGGGCGAACGAGTTGCTGCGCACCGGACACCTCGCGGCGAGCTGGCCGCCGATCTACTCGGTGTTCCTGTCGGTCGGCGGCGCGATCTTCGGCCCCGCCGGAACGACCGCGGCGATACCGTTCACGGGATTCCTCCTGATTGCGGTCGTCGCCCGGCTGCTGACGCGGCTGAAGCTGAACCCCTGGATCGTCGTCGGCATCGCCGGCGCGCTCGCGTTGAACATCCATGCGATCTGGTACAGCTACTTTCCGAGCAGTGAATCGCTGAACGCGCCGGTGTTCATCCTGTGGTTGTCGCTGTTCCTGTCAGTGCTGACGGCCCCGCGGAAGCTTCTGCCGGCCGCCCTGGTCATGAGCTTCCTCGTCATGCTGGACCTCTGCCTCCTCCGCGCCAGCGGCAGTTTCCTGCTCGTCCCGCTTCTGCTTCTCGTCGTGTTCGCGACGATCCTCGGCGCCTGGCGCCGGTGGGCCCCGCGCATGTGGGCGTTCTTCTTCGCCACCCTCGCGGCCGCCGAAGTCGGCATCTGGTACGGCGTCAAGTTCATCCACAGCTATTTCGTCACGACACAGGTGCAGCAGCAGCTGCCCGCTCGCGCCTACGACCTGCTCCACCAGCTCGGTCTCCTCTCGCCAAACTTCCAGCTGGTCGCCGCTCTTCTTTTCGTTCTGGTCCTCGCCGCGGCGGGGTACTACTGGGCGGTTCGCGCGTCGCGCAAGCAGAGCGAGCGCGGCTTGCGGGCATCCGGCGTGCTCGCCCTCATCGCGGCGATTGCGCTGGCGCTCGCCGTCATACTCGAGGCCGCGGTTGGCGCCAATATCTGGTTCATCCTCCTGCGGATGGGCCTCTGGCTCGTGGTGCTCGCGATTGCGGCGCTCGTCATCATCTGGCGGCGCCGCGACGTCGGCCCGCAGTCGGCGCTTGTCTTCCTCGCAGCGGCGACGGTGCTGCTGCTCATCGCGTTCCAGACGCATCGGCTCGGTAACAATCGCCCGCACGCGTTCTTCCTCTATTGGGATCGCTACCTCGTGAGCGAGGTGTTGCCTGCTCTCGTGGTTCTCGCCGCGATTGGGGCGTCTCTGCTGCTGCCGATCATCTCGGCGTGGTGGCGACGACGCAACCCGGAGGTGCCGGGTGGGGCGCGTTTGCGATCCATGGCACCGGCGCTTGCGACGGTGGTCGCGGTGATTCTCACGGCGCTGCCGAGCATCCCGATCCTCACCCTCGAGGCCGAGGACACCTACATGGCCGGGGCCGACACATTCACCTCGAAGCTCATGTCATTCACAAAACCGGATGACACGCTGCTCTGGGCGGGAACCTCGACGGCCAGGGCGCCGGGCTTCTTCTTTCCCAACGAGTGGATGGCGTTCGCCGTACCGATGACGCGCAGCTTCGGCTACTCGTTCGTGAACGTGCGGCAGGGGCACAACGATTTCCGGCCCGACGAAGTGCCGTCCGCTGGCGAACTCGCGGCGGACGTCGACAAGCACGGCACCGTGTACGTCTATGAGGTGCAGAAGGCATCGGGGGAGCCGCTCGACCAGCGGCTCGCGACGAGCGGACTGAAGATCGTCCAGGTGGGCGAGGCAACCAGCGACATCAGCCTGCTGCAGCAGCGCCCCCAGCTTCAGCACTGGACCCACGCGAAGATCCACGTCGTCGTGTGGGAAGTCTCAACGAACGGCTAGTGGAAGAACTCTCGACGCACGAAGAGTCCCAGGCGCAGCCCCCAGCGAACCGGCGCCAGCCACCATCCGGTGTACTTCTTGTCGAGGTAGCGGCGAGCGCTCTCGTGGTGAACCTTGCGCATGAAGTCGGCCTGCCGACTCGTCGAATGCGCGCCACTGTGGATGATGACGGCCCCCGGTACGAAGACTGAGCCCCAGCCGAGCTTCGACAGGCGGAACGCGAGATCCACGTCTTCGAAGTACATGAAGTAGCCCTGATCGAAGCCGCCGACCAGCGCAAACGCCTCCGGACGAACCAGAAGGCACGCGCCCGAGAGCCAGTCGACACTCTGGTCTTCGCCGAGTGAGGTGTCGCGGAACCGGTGGTACCGGCGCGTCCACGGGTTCGAAGGCCAGATGTTCGCGAACATGCCGTGGCCGACCCCCGTGCGAATCGAGGGAAACGCGCGCGCGGACGGATAGACGACTTCATCGGGCGCGATGATCCGCGGCCCGAAAATCGCCGCCTTCGGATGCTGGTCGGCGCCGGCGAGCAGGGCGTCGAGGCTACCGGGGGTGAACCGCACGTCGGGGTTGGTGACCAGGAACCAGTCGTAGTCGCGATCGATCGATGCAACGAGCCTGTTGACGCCTCCGCCGTAACCGAGGTTCTCCCCGCTTGCGACGAAAGTGCGGATGCCCTTCATCGACGACAACGCCTCGATTTCATCGGCGTCGCCACTGTTGTCGATCACGAGCACGTCGATGGTGTGGTCGGCACCATGCGCCGTCTCGATGCTCTCCATCAGCGGCGGCAGTTCGCCCGAGGAGTGGTAGGCGACCACAAGCACAGCAACCGAGGCCATCTCAGGCTCCCGCCGCGGCCGCGAAGATGGCCTGGTGCGTCGCCGCGCTCGCATCCCACCCGAACTCGGCGGCCCTCGCGATTCCCGCGCGCGATCGTGCCGCTCGGTCGGAGTCGTCGAGAAGGAGTTCGATGATGCGTGCGGCGATCGCCGCGGCATCCGGCTCCGTGTAGGCCGCAACATCCCCGCCGACCTCCGGGAGCGCGAGAAGTCGTGTCGTCACGACGGCAGTGCCACTGGCCATTGCCTCGAGCACGGGAAGACCGAATCCCTCGCCGACACTCGGATACGCGATGACGAGCGCTCCGCCCAGAAACCCCGCGAGCTGGTCGTTCGGCACGAAGCCCAGCCGGGAGATGCGCTCGCGCACGGGCGACCCGTCGACGGCGGCGTCGATGGTGGTATCCCAGCCCTTGCCGCCCGCGAGCGCGAGAACCAGGTTCGGATACTTCTGCGAAACAAGTGGATTCGCGGCAATCGTGCCGAACGCCGCGATCAGTGCGCTGACGTTTTTGCGAGGTTCGAGCGTGCCGAGGAACCCGATCCAGTCGTCGACGCCGACGAGGTCGCGGGCTCGCTGGATCTCGGCACCGCCTGGTTCATGGAAGGTCGCGGCGTCGACGCCGTGGTAGGCAACGTGCACCCGATCCGGATGTGCCCCTGCCCACCGGACGAGTTCAGACGCCGTCGCATTGCTCGGCACGATGAGTGCGCGCGCACGACGAAGCGAGAACCGAATCCAGCTGCGGAAGAAGATTCGCTTGCCCCTGCCGTGGAGCTCCGGATGCGAGAAGAACGTCGCATCGTGCAGCGTCACCACCACGGGCAGCCGAGTCAGCACCGGCATCGTGTAGTGCGGCGAAAACAGGAGGTCAGCGCCCTCCCGTCGCGCCAGCCTGGGGAGGCCGAACTGCTCCCAAAGCAGACGAGTCGGTCGGCGCACGATCGCCGCACGAGGAACGACCACTCGAGCACCGGGCACACCAGCGGCCAGCCATGCCGCATCCCGGCGCTGGGCGACGATCGTCAGTCGACAGCCCGCGGCGTCGAGCGCGGGCAGCAGGTGCTCGAGATACCTGCCGACGCCGCCGCGATTGCGGGGGATCGCCGTCGCATCGACAAGAACATGGGGGTGGCGGGTCAAGGAAAATGCTTTCGAGAGGCCGACTTCGGCTGTGGGCATGACCTAACGAGAGTACCCCGTGCCGATAGGCTGACCGCATGACTCGGGCGTTCATCACAGGGGTAACCGGACAGGATGGCTACTACCTCAGCAAACTGCTTCTCGAAAAGGGTTATGAGGTATTCGGCCTGGTTCGAGGTCAGAACAACCCGAAGATCGAGTTCCTGCAGACCGAGCTTCCCGAGGTGAAGATTCTCACCGGCGACCTCATGGACACCTCGAGTCTCATTCGGGCCCTTAACGCGAGTGAGCCAGACGAGTTCTACAACCTCGGTGCGATTTCCTTCGTCGCCTACTCGTGGGAGAACGCCTCTCTGACCACCGATGTCACTGCCAAGGGCGTGCTCAATGCGCTCGAGGCCACCCGCATCTACGCGGGCGACGACATCTCGAAGGTGAAGTTCTACCAGGCCTCAAGCTCCGAGATGTTCGGCAAGGTGCAGCAGGTTCCGCAGACCGAGTCGACGCTCTTGTGGCCGCGGTCGCCGTACGGGGTCGCGAAGGTCTTCGGCCACTACATGACGATCAACTACCGCGAGTCTTACGGAATGCACGCGTCGAGCGGGGTTCTCTTCAACCACGAGTCGCCCATGCGCGGCCCGGAATTCGTCACGAGAAAGATCAGCCTCGCCGTCGCTCGCATCGCCCTCGGAATCCAGGACACCCTGTCGCTCGGCAACCTCGACGCGCAGCGAGACTGGGGATTTGCGGGCGACTATGTCGACGCGATGTGGCGCATGCTCCAGCAGCCCGAGGGCGGCGACTATGTCATCTCGACCGGTCAGACCCACTCGGTGCGTGACTACCTCGAAGTTGCCTTCGAGCACGTCGGAATCGCCGACTGGAAGAAGCACGTCTTCCAGGACCCGGCGTTCCTCCGACCCGCTGAAGTCGACCTGCTGGTCGGCGACGCGACCAAAGCGCGATCGACGCTCGGCTGGGCCCCAAAGGTGGAATTCGCCGACCTGGTTCGGATGATGGTCGACGCTGATCTGCAACGCCAGCGAGCCCTGCTCGGCTGAGCATTCGGCTCCCATGCGCACGGCACTCATTACCGGGATCACCGGGCAGACGGGCAGTTACCTGTGCGATCAGTTGCTTGAGGCGGGCTGGCGGGTTCACGGCATGGTGCGGGACGCCGACGACCTCGAACCGGAGTTTCGACGGCGATCCCCCGGCGCCGAGCTGCACCACGGTGAACTGGCTGACCCACAGTCCCTGAAGCGCGTGGTCGCCAGCACCCGGCCGACCGCGATCTTCAATCTCGGCGGCCTCACCTCTGTCGCGCAGTCCTTCGAACAGCCCGAGCTAACCGCCCGGATCACCGGGGTCGCGGTGGCGGTTCTGCTGGACGCCGCGCTGGCCCTGCATCACGAGACCGGCGAGCGCGTCTCGTTCGTCCAGGCTTCGAGCGCCGAGATGTTTGGCGCTGCGACTGAGATTCCGCAGAACGAGTCGACGCCCATTCGACCCGTCAGCCCGTACGGCGCCGCCAAGGCGTACGCGCACCACCTCGTCGGGGTCTATCGCGGCCTCGGACTCGCCGCGACAAGCTGCATCCTGTACAACCACGAATCGCCCCGGCGTCCGCCACAGTTCGTCACTCGAAAGATCACGGCGGGAGTCGCACGCATTGCCGCAGGACTGGGCGACTCGCTGACGCTCGGCAATCTCGACGCGGCTCGCGACTGGGGCTGGGCGCCCGACTATGCCCGCGCGCTCACGCTGGCCGCCGAGGGTGATCCGGGCGACTACGTGATCGCGACCGGCGAGGCACACACCGTCAGGGACTTCGTCGACGCCGCCTTTGCCGCGGCCGGGATCTCCGACTGGAGCCACCTGGTTCGGCAGGATCCGGCTTTCCTTCGACCGCAGGATGCGCCGACACTTGTCGGCGACGCGACGCTCGCCCGGCGCGTGCTCGGCTGGTCGCCAAGCGTCGAATTCGGGGAGATCGTCGCGCGAATGGTCGCGGCCGACACGGCGATTCTGTCCGCGAATCCCCCAACTCACCTAGACTGAGCCCCACAATTGGCTCTGTGCCTTACCGCCTCTCCCGAACAGAGCGCCACTAGACCGATTGATTGAGCCATGTTGAAAATGCCAGCCGTACCTCGTTCGCGCACCCGCTGGGTCGCAGCGCTCCTGGTTGGAGTGCTCGTCGGGGGCATCCTTACCCTTGTTGCTCCACCGGCCGTGCAGCCTGCGGCGGCCGCGGACCTCACCGCGTTCGATCCGGGGCTCATCATTACCGACGACATCTTCTTCAACGGTCGCGGGATGAGCGCGTCACAGATCCAGTCCTTCATCCGCGGCAAAGACCCGACGTGCAAGTCGTTCACCGATGGTGGCACGCACTACACCTGCCTCGCCGACTACGCGATGAAGACCACGACGCAAAAGGCCGACGTGAACTGCGGAGGGTACACGGGCCACACCAGCGAGACCGCGGCCACGATCATCGCCCGCGTGGCCGTGGCGTGCGGCATCAACCCAGAAGTCCTCCTCGTTGTCATGCAGAAGGAACAGGGCCTCATCACCGGGGGCGCCCGCAACAGCCTGATCTATCGCAAGGCGATGGGATATGGCTGCCCCGACTCCAGCGTGTGCGACACCAAGTACTACGGGTTCTTCAACCAGGTGTACCGATCGGCGTGGCAATTCGAGCAATACCGTCACTTCCCGCAGAACCACACGATCCAGGCCGGTCGCACAATCGCGATCCAGTACAACCCGAAGTCGTCCTGCGGAACCAAGAACGTCTACATCCGCAACCAGGCCACCGCGGGCCTCTATATCTATACCCCGTACGTTCCCAATTCGGCCGCGCTGAAAGCCGGATACGGGCTCGGTGACAGCTGTTCGTCGTACGGCAACCGCAATTTCTTCAACTACTTCACCGACTACTTCGGTAATCCCGCCAACCGGCTCAAGAACCCGGGCATCGAGATCGGACGCGGCACGCCGTACTGGACCGCGGGCACGACCGGCGGGGTGAGTTTCTCCGCCTACAACTCGGGAACGTACGCGCACAGCGGCTCTCGGTACATGCGCATCTCGACGACGAAACCGGGCGCTCGGGTCAAGCAGACGGTGTTGTACAAGAGCACGGTCAACGGCATCTACTCCGGTGGAATCTGGCTGCGGGCGTCCACAACCGGCGCGGTGGTCAACGGCTCCGTCAACCTCTGGGCGGATGGCGGAGGCTCGACCGAGAAAGTGAGCCAACCGTTTGCCGTCACCTCCAGCTGGGTGTTCGTGTCCACCGATCTCACCGTGCTGAAGCCCGGTCACACCGACCTTCGACTGTTCGTGGAGGTCGACTCGCCCAAGCAGTACCTGCGCATGGACGACGGAACCCTGTACTACTCGGGCACTTATATCCCGCCGCAGGTTCCCATGGTGAACAACGGGCTCGTGAACCCCGGATTCGAATCGACGCCCGGAACAACGGGCTGGGTGCCGGGCACCGACTCGACACCGGCCTACGACGTCAACCGCTCGACTACTTATGCCCACACGGGCAGCGGCTATCTGCGATTCAATACCGCGACCGCCGGCGCGCGAATCAAACAGACGGTCGTTCACACGACCGCGGCGGGCGAGTCCTACGACGGTAACCTGTGGCTGCGGTCATCCGCCGACACCTCGATCACCGGCCAGCTCCTCGTGTATGCCGCTGGCGGCAGTGCCGCAATTGAATCCGTTTCGGTGCCGTTCAGCGTGGGTCCGACGTGGACCGACGTCAAGGCAACACTGCCGCTCTCTGTTGCCGGACACACGGAGCTGCGATTCGTGCTGCAGGTCGATACAACGGGCCAGTACCTGCGCGCCGACGACGCTGTGTTGCGCCTCACCCCGGCTCCGTGATGCACCTCCCGCGTCCCTTCGGTGGTGGCAAACGCGCATTGGGCTACGGCTATATTTAACCAATGCCATCCCCCAAACGCCCCAGGTTAGCCGCGCTCAGAAGCGGCGGTGGCAAGAAGTGGATCCTCATTGGGCTGACCGTGATCGCGGTTATTCTCTACGCATACTCGGCCTGGATCTCACGCTATAACCTCAGCAATATCGACGGTGTTTCCTACATGTCGATCGCTCGCCAGTACGCAGAGGGCCTTACCTCGTACGCCCTGAACGCGTACTGGTCACCGTGGGTCAGCTGGCTCATGGCCCCGCTCATCGCCTGGGGTTTAACTCCCGTAGCGGCGTTCATGTGGGTCAACTTCCTGGCGAGTTCGCTCGCCACGGTTCTCGGCACGTTCTACATCTGGCGCCGCACCGATCGACGGTTCATCCCCGCGCTGATCACGTTCATCTCGATCTTCTCGCTGTTCATCGCGCAGCTTCCCACCATCACCCCTGACGGCTGGGTGGTCACCTGGACCATCCTGTTCGGCATGCTGCTGACCTGGCTCGACGACCGACTTCGACCCGGCAGCATCCGTGACCGCATTCTCGGCGGCGTACTCATCGGCGCCACCGGCGTGCTCGGCTACCTGATCAAGCAGTACCTGATCCCCGTGTTCTTCGTCACCCTCATCATCTGGCTGATCGTGCGGATGGTTTCGGATCGCAAGGAGGCGAAGCAACTCCCGCTGCGCGAGAAACTGAAGCGCTGGGGCATCCTCCCCGGGGTGGCGCTCGTGACGATCATCCTTGTTGCCGGACCGTGGGTGGCCGCGCTCAGCATCAAGTACGGCCAGCCCACTATCGGCACCTCATTCGCCGTCAACATCGGGCAGAAGTTCAACCCGGATGGAACTTCCATCGTCGGAGGCCCGCTGGATCTGCCCGCGCCGCCCAACAAGCACGCGGTCGCCTACGGCGAAGACCGGGGAGTCGCTGCCGCCGAGAATGGCGGCACGTTCCAGTCGAACTCGACCCTGTTCCAGCGAGCGAAGTACTACTTCGACCAACGCGTCTCGGCATTCCCGTATTACCTGATCAAGGTGCAGTCGCTCACGGTCTTCGGATTCCTGATTGTCGTGTCGTTCTTTATCGCGCTCGCCTTTGGTTGGATCCATCGCAAGAACCATCGTGACGCCGTGACGATCGGCATCCTCTGGATGGTGTATTTCGCCGGCTATGCCGCGATCACGTCGGTCATCAGCGGTGGCGGCAATGCCCGCTATTACTGGCCGCTCCTGCCGCTCGGCACGATGCTGTTCTCGCTTCTGCTTCCTAACTTCTGGCACTCGGTCGCCGGGAAATTCGGCGGATGGCGCAAGGCGCTCGCGATCGTGCTGATCGCCCTTGTCCCGCTCACCGCAATCGCCGAGAACGCGCTCGGTCGGCCGTTCCCGTTCAGCAACATCCGTTCATCCTCGGGCATCGGGTATTTCACCATTCCGCCGATCGCGCCGGCGCCCTATGACCTGTCGAACCAGATCAGGGCGGATGGCGTGATCCCGAAGGACGCCCGCATTGTCGGTACCAACTACCGCATGACGGTGCGCGTCGGGTACTACCTCGGCGACCAGGTGTACGGCACGTCCGGGCACGATTACGACATCTCGAATCCGGCGTTCCAGTCGGTGCTGTCGAAGAACGGCATCAACTACTTCATCACCTACACCCCGGTCGGCTCGAAGAGCCAGAACGCCGGCGATTACGCCACGATCGTGAAGGAATATCGACAAGACATCGCCTGTTCCGACACGAAGAGTCCTGCCGTCGTGCCGTGCAAGATCCGCATCTGGCACATCAGCGGCTAGGTGTGCTGCTCGCCGGCCACCCGCAATTTCCCCAGTAATTCCGCTGAGACACAGGTCGGCCGACCGCCACCTACGCCGTGACCTGGTACCGAGCTAGGCGGGGGTTTCGACCTCGTCGGCATCCTTCAGCGGATCCGGCCGCTTGAGGATCAGCATCGTTGCGCCGGTGACCGCAAAGAACAGCGCGTCGACCGCGATGCTCCAGACGCGCGTCACAACAACGACGAGTGCCGCGATCTCACCCGGCATTACCACCGAGAGAAGCACGCCAAGGATGATCTCGCGCACGCCGAGGCCACCCGGTGAGAAGATCGCGAGCATGCTCGCCGCGGAGGCAAGGCTCGTGACTCCCACGACGAACAGGATGTCGCCCGGCTTGATTCCCGGATAGATCGACGCCGAGATGAAGTAGTAGGAGACGCCCGCAATGATCGCGCCACCGACGTAGAGTCCGGCGCTCGCGAGCATTGTTGCCGCGCTCGGGAACAGTTCCTTGTCGAGTGGCGGACGACGGATGACTCGCAGCGCGACGTTCACGATCCGCTCGAACACGGGTGGGATCAGCGCGATGACGCAGAGAACGAACGCGACGATGATCCCGACGCGGTACCCAATCGGCAGGGCGTTCGTGCGGGGGTCGACGAGTACGAGCAGGAGGCCGATAGCGAGAGTTGCCGCGATCTGCAGTGCGCCCTCGAGGAGCCCGCTGACGCCGAGTCGAGCGCGGGAGATGCCGAGCTTTGACGCGAAGTACACCTTGCCGACGATCCACGTCGCAGCGCCCGGGATGTAGCGGCCCAGCCACGACTTCGCGTAGACGTAGGAGAGTTGCACGTATTTTCCGCGCAGCGAACCCGCGCCGAGCCTGCGCAGAAGGAAGAACCAGATGCCGACTCCCCAGTAGCGGAAGCCGAGGCTCAATACCGTCGCGATCAGCAGGAAGCCGACGTTGAAATGGGCCTTGCCGAGCTGGTTCCAGTCGATGCCGCGGATATACAGCACGAGAAAGACGGCGAGCAGCACGTAGAAAGCGATCGGAATCGCGCGGGCGAGGATCTTCTTCGTGCGGGGAGTCATGCGATCTTCGCCGCCGCGAGTCCCTCGGCGAAACCGACTTCGAGGTCGTGAGACATGGTCGCGAGCGCCGCACTTAACTCGCGCCTGACGTCATCCGATTCGGCGACGAGTCGGTCCAGCGACGCCACGAGGGAGTCGACAGCCCCGTCATCGAGAATCGAACCGATCGGGGCACTGTAGCGCTGCATCCCGATCTGCTCGAAATACAGGCGCCCCTTGTCGACGTAGTAGAGCACGTACGACGGCACGTTTGCCATGGTGGCGAGGATGGCGGAGTGCAGTCGCGAGGCCACGAAGAAACGCAGCTGGCCCATCACGCCCGCGTAGTCGTTGGATGAGAACGTGTCGGAAGCGAGGATGCGCGTGCGGTCCCCGTGCTTCATCAGGGCGATCACGCTTTCGGCGAATTCCGCGTCACCCTCCGAGGCATCCATGTGCATCGGGAAGAACACGATGCCGGCATCGTGACGGTCGATCAGCCGATCCGCCAGCTCGGCGACGCGGGCACGATACACGACGAGTTCCGGTGAATCCGCTCCCTCGGCCTGGTCGTATCCCTTGCGGTACTTGGCAGGAAGGAATCCGGCCTGCTTGTAGTGAAACCAGCGCCGAAGCCCGAAGCCAATGGCATTCCTGAGGAACGCGGCGTCGATGTCGGATGTGTCGACCAGTCGACGCTCGAGGCCCGAGTCGAATTCGGACGGCGTGCCCATGACCGCCGGGTCGAACGACGCGACGATGGGACGCTTCGCACCCCACGACAACAGCTTCGTCTTCGACTCATCGTCACGTGTGATGAAAGCGCGCGTGCGATTGACCGTGCGACGGATCAGCCGTTTGCTGCTCGCGGCGCTCGTTGGACCTATGCCCTGGAATGCGCCGACGATGTTGCGGTTCACGACGCTGAGGGCGGTGATCTTCACGAACCAGTAGACGAGGCCCAGCCGGTTCGTGTAATCCTTCATGATCTCGCCGCCACCCCACAGCACCACGTCCGAGCGTCGAGCGAGACGAAGCAGCGCAAACCACTGCGAGAGATTGGTGCTGTACGGCGATTGTGGCAGAAACTCGATGCCGAACCACTCGCGATCGCGTTCGGGGAACTGCGAAAGCGACCAGATTTCCGCGTCGGGCCAGCGACGACGAACCAGCTCGATCAGGCCAACTAGAATGGCTCGGTCGCCGCGATTCTTTGGTGAGTCGCTGTTGTGAATCAGTATCCGCAAATGCCCGCGTATCCTGTCTTGGTTGATTCGTTCGCGAAACAAGTCGGGAACCTAAGGCTTTCGTCCCCGCGACGATAACGGCCGAACTGAGGGACCCGTCCAGCATATCTTGCCGAATTATCGAACTCCGGAGGTCACATGAGGCAGGCCTCGCCCAAGCGACTCGTTGTGCTGGCGTCGACCTTTCCCGTCACTCTGGATGATGGAATCCCCGCTTTCGTCTTCGACATCGCCGACGAAGAGGCCCGCGAGTTCGACGTGACCGTACTCACCCCCCGGGTTCCGGGCTCGGCCGCACGCGAGACGATCGGCAACGTTTCGGTCATCCGCTTTCGTTACTTCTTCCGCCGCTGGGAAGACCTGGCCGATGGCGCCATCCTCGACAATCTCAAGCAGAAGAAGTCCCGGTGGCTGCAGGTCGGGCCCCTCGTGCTCGCGCAAATGGTCGTTCTCCGACGCCTCATCCGAACCCTGAAACCGGATGCGATTCACGCGCACTGGGTTATCCCGCAGGGACTCAGCGCGTTTGTCGTCGGGCGCCGCGTCCCACTGCTCGTCACCACGCACGGTGGCGATATCTACGCCCTGAACAACCCGCTCGTGCTCGCAGTCAAGAAGCGAGTGCTCCGTCGTGCCGCAAGCGTCTCGACGGTCAACGCCGAGATGGTTCGCCGCCTCGAAGGCTGGGGAATCGACGCGGCGAAAATCCACATGCTGCCGATGGGTGTACCGCTCAACCAGGCCGCCGCGGCCAAGACCGGTCGCGAGAACCAGCCCGGCCGCCTTCTCGTCGTCGGACGCCTTGTGGAGAAGAAGGGGATCACGATTCTGCTGGATGCGCTGCGCAGCCACGTGGCGACCCCGGGCTGGTCATTGACGATCGTCGGCGACGGACCGATCCGCGAAGCACTCGAAGACCAGGCGAAAGGCCTGCCCGTCAAATTCCTGGGCCAGCTCAGTCGTGACGAAGTTCTCAGGGAGATGGCAATAGCATCGATTCTCGTGCTCCCCTCCATTTCAGCGAGTTCGGGCGACCAGGAAGGGCTTCCGGTTGTTCTGCTCGAGGCTGCCGCCATGGGCGCGGCAATCGTGGCGTCTGATCTTCCCGGTATCAACGAAGCGTTGACCGACGGAAAGACCGGCCTCCTCGTGCCACAACAGGATCCGCAGGCCCTTGGCGCCGCAATCGACCGGCTCCTCGCGGATGAGCCGCTCCGCGCCGGCATTGGCGCAGCGGCGGCAGTGCGAGCGAACGACTACTCCCTCACGTCGATTGGCCTTCGGTACCGCGATGTCGTGCGGAACATGGCCCTCGATGGCAATGTTCGGACCCGTGGCTAGCGCCCCAGAGTCGGCAACGCTGCCGCGGAGCTCGGACAGCCCGCTCGTCGCGCCGAGAGACCTGCGTCCGGAAATCCAGGCGCTGCGCGCGATAGCGGTGCTCGGTGTCGTCACCTATCACCTCTGGCCGCACGTCGTTCACGGCGGCTTCATCGGCGTCGACATATTTTTCGTCATCTCCGGGTTCCTCATTACCTCGCACCTGCTTCGCGAAGTGGCGAAGACCGGCAGGATCAAGCTCGCCTCGTTCTGGGCGCGTCGAGCGCGACGCCTCCTCCCCGCGAGCCTTCTGGTCATCGCCGCCAGCTTCCTCGCGACGATCGCCTTCGCTCCCGCGAGCCTCTGGGACCAGTTCGACTCTGAATTCGCCGCGAGCGCGCTCTATGTGCAGAACTGGCTCCTCGCGTTCAACAGCGTCGACTACCTGGCGGCCGACAACGCCGCGTCGCCCGTGCAGCACTACTGGTCGCTGTCGGTCGAAGAACAGTTCTACGTCGTCTGGCCGCTCCTGATCCTGGCCGGCATCGGCATCGCCGCCCTCGTCAGCAGGGTTTCCAGGCGCACTGCCATCGCCGTTGTGCTGACGGTCGTGACCGGTGCCTCCCTGATCTACTGCGTGCTGCTCACACACTTCGACCCGGCGCCGGCGTACTTCGTGACGACAACCCGCGCCTGGGAGTTCGGGCTGGGCGGGCTGCTCGCGCTGCTGCTCGAGAAGCCGCGACCGGGCAACCCCGTGCTGCGCGCCGTGCTGTCCTGGGTAGCACTCGCCGTCATCGTGCTCACAAACTTCTACTACACCTCATCCATCTCGTTCCCCGGATATCGCGCACTCCTCCCAACAGTTGCGACCGCACTCGTGATCTACGCGGGCGTGCCGGATGTGCGATGGGCGCCTTCGCGCCTGATGGGACTCCGGCCTGTGCAGTGGCTCGGCGACATCTCGTACTCGTTCTACCTGTGGCACTGGCCCCCAATCATCCTTCTGCCCTTCGTCTTCGACCACGGCCTGACCTGGATCCAGCGGATCCTCATCCTGGTCGCGTCGATCGTGCTCGCCTGGCTGACGAAGCGATTCGTCGAAGATCCGGTGCGTCGAGCCAGGTGGCTGAACCGTCGAACCCCGTACCTGACTCTCGCGCTGACCGCCGTGACGATGATCGCAATCGTGGTGTCCACGACAACCGCGTCGACGGTCAAGGATGCGCAGATCGCGAGCACGATCGCGCAGAACAAGTCGCTCACACGCTCGGGCACGGACTGTCTCGGTGCAGCAGCGGTCGCGCCGGACAATCAGCCGTGCGTGAACCCTTCGCTCAAGGGCAAGCTCCTGCCCGATGCCGCCGCCGGAGAGCGCGACTGGGTGATCCCCCCGGACCGACACTGCCGCACGGGCGTTTACAGCCCTAAGGTGCTGTTCTGCACGTTCCTCAAGCCGACCTCTCAGACGAACCCCATCCGCATCGCGCTCGTCGGAGACTCGCACGCCGAGCAGTGGCTGCCGGCCGTCCAGATCATCGCGAAGCAGCACGGCTGGGGTCTTGATACCTACCTCAAGGGCGGATGCCCGTTCTCCACGGTCGAGCGCGCCGACAATGAGAGCACCTCCCTCGGCTCCTGCGCCACCTGGAACAACACAGTCATGCAGCGACTGGCTGCAAACCCGTACTCGCTCATCATCACCTCAGAGGTCACCGGGTCGACCTTCGTGACAAATCCGGGCGAGACGAGCCAGGAGGCCGGGGTGCGCGGTCTCGTCGCCCAGTGGGACAAGGTCCAGGCCATGGGAACCGAGGTCGTTGCGATCCGGGACGGGCCATCGCTGCCGCGCAGCGTTCCCCAGTGCCTGAGTGGTCTCCACGGCGACGTGGCGGCGCAGGTGGGAGTTTGTGCGGGCAAGGAGGCCACCGCGCTGCATCCGGATCCGCAGGTCAAGGCGGCACAGGAGTCCGGCGCGGGCCTCATCGACCTCACCGAGTTCTTCTGCCAGCACTCGATCTGCCCCGCGGTCATCGGATCGGTCGTCGTATACCGGGACAATGCCCACCTCGGTGGAACCTATTCGCGCAGTCTCGCCCCGTACCTGGGCCGTCAACTGACCGCCTATCTGGCCGACCACCCGCTAAAGTCCCATCCGAGCAGCTGAGATCGCGCCGATATCTGACGTGAGAAACACCTGACGTGACAAACACAGTGACGACCTCAAGCGAGCACGATTCCGGAGTGCCCGCCAAAAGTGAGGTGCGCCCCGAGATCCAGGCCCTTCGGGCGATCGCGGTCGGTGGGGTCGTCGTGTTCCACCTGTTCGCGGGCATCCTGCCCGGCGGCTACATCGGTGTCGACATCTTCTTCGTCATCTCCGGGTTCCTGATCACCTCTCACCTGCTGCGCGAGGTGGCTCGAACCGGGCGCATCGCGCTCCCGTCGTTCTGGGCCCGGCGAGCGAGGCGACTGCTGCCGGCCAGCCTGCTGGTCATCGTTGTCAGCCTGATCGGCACCATCCTGATCGCGCCGCAGAGTCTCTGGCCCCAGTTCCTGCAGGAATTCGCCGCGAGCGCGACCTACGTGCAGAACTGGCTGCTCGCGGGCAACTCGGTTGACTACCTCGCCGCCGACAACAGCCCCTCGCCGGTTCAGCACTACTGGTCGCTGTCTGCGGAGGAACAGTTCTACCTCGTCTGGCCGCTGCTCATCCTGCTCGGAATCGCGATCACGCGTCTCACGAAACGCATCTCCCGCCGCGCAGCGATCTTCGGCGTACTCGCGGTGATCACCGCCGCGTCTTTTGCCTACTGCGTCTATCTCACCTGGGACGACCCGGCGCAGGCCTACTTCATCACGCCCGTTCGCGCGTGGGAGTTCGGCCTCGGCGGGCTGTTGTCCTTCGCGCCGCGCCTGCTTGCCGTCGATGGCAAGGATGTCTGGTGGCGCACGCCCCTCGCCTGGCTCGGCTACCTCGGATTGCTCGCATCCCTGCTGCTGATCACGTCGTCAACACCTTTCCCTGGCTGGGTCGCGCTCGCACCGACACTCTCGACGGCCGCAGTCATCTATGCGGGCGCGCCGCTCGCGCGCTGGGCGCCGACGAGACTCGCGGGCCTTCGGCCGGTGCAGTGGTTCGGCGACATCTCCTACTCGCTTTACCTCTGGCACTGGCCGCCACTCATCCTGCTGCCCTTCCTGTTCAATGTGCAGGCGCTGTCCAGGACACAGCGGATCATCCTGCTGGTCGTCGTTATCGGCCTTGCTGCTCTCACGAAGGTCGCCGTCGAAGATCCGGTGAGGAAATCACGCTGGCTCACGACCAGAAGACCGAGAATGACGCTCGGATTGACGGCCGGAGCGATGGTCGTGGTTGTCGGCGCCAGCTTCGGAGTCATCGGCCTCCAGTACTCGACGATCGACAGTTCCATCCGGGAGGCGCAGCAGCTCGTCGCATCCGGCGCGCCGTGTCTTGGCGCGGCTGCCGTCGATCCGGCTCATCAGCCCTGCGATAACCCTGCGTTGAACGGCATCATCGTCCCCGACCGCGCCGCCGGCCTGAAGGACGGGGTTGTACCGCCTGGCATGAACTGCCGGGCCAACGTCTCCAGCACCCAGGTGGTGAGCTGCGAGATCACCTCGGGGTCGAAGAAGTCGATCGCCCTGGTCGGCGACTCGCACGCAGAGCACTGGATACCCGCTATCACGCAGATCGCGAAGGCGCGAGGCTGGCGATTCGACACCTACCTGAAGGGTGGGTGCCCGTTCTCTGCAACCGCGCGCGCCGACAACGCCTCAACAGCGAAGGGCTCCTGCGCGGTGTGGAACAAGTCCGTGCTGGCAATCCTCGCCAAGAAGCACTTCGATATCGTCGTCACGTCCCAGGTCTCGGGAACAACGTTCGTTACGAAGCCAGGTGAGACCAGCAAGGCGGCCGCGATCCGAGGGCTCGTTACCCAGTGGAAAGCGGTGGAGAAGGATGGATCCGTCGTCGCCGCAATCCGGGACGACCCTCACATGCCGTTCAATGACTCGAGCTGTTTGTCGGCTCTCGGCGGCAAACTCGTGCAGCTGGAGGCGAAGTGTGAGGCGCCCGCGTCGGCGCTCCTTGACGATCCGCAGATCGACGCCGCGAAACAGTCGGGCGTCGGCCTCATCGACCTCAGCGCATTCTTCTGCCAAAACGGGGTGTGCCCGGGCGTCATCGGACACGTCGTCGTCTACCGCGACACATCGCACATGGGCGGTACGTACTCGCGCACCCTCAGCCCGTACCTCGCGAAACAGCTCGACGCGATCGTGGCCCGCGCGCGTTAGTCGAGCAGTCGCCGAAGGTAGTCGCCGTAGCCGCTCTTGACGAGCGGGGCGGCGAGGGCTGCCAGTTGCGCATCCGAAATCCAGCCCTGCCTCCAGGCGGCTTCTTCGATGCAGCCGATCTTGTAGCCCTGTCGGTGCTCGACCACGCGCACGAACTCGGTCGCCTGCACCATCGAGTCGACGGTTCCGGTGTCGAGCCAGGCGGTGCCGCGATCGATCTTCTCGACGCGCAGTTGCCCGCGCTCGAGGTAGACCGCATTGACATCGCTGATCTCGTACTCGCCGCGCGCGCTGGGTGTGATCGTGCGAGCGATCTCGACGACCGCGTTGTCGTAGAAGTAGAGGCCGGGGACGACGAAGGAACTCTTCGGGTGCTCCGGCTTCTCCTCGATGCTCAGCACGCGGCCGTCTTCGGCGAATTCGACGACGCCGTAGCTGGTGGGATTCGACACCTGGTACGCGAAGATGAGGGCGCCGGACACGTCCGAATGAGCGAGCAGGCTCGAACCGAAACTCTCGCCGTGGAAAATATTGTCACCGAGCACGAGCGCGACCGAGTCGTCGCCGATGAAGTCGGCCCCGATGACAAAGGCCTGCGCCAGCCCGTTGGGGGCGTCCTGGGTCGCCCAGGAAAGCGAGATGCCGATCTCGCTGCCGTCACCCAGCAGGCGCTGGAAGCCGGGGGCGTCATCCGGGGTCGTGATGATGAGGATGTCGCGGATACCCGCCGCCATCAGCGTCGACAGCGGGTAGTAGATCATCGGCTTGTCGTAGATGGGCACCAGCTGTTTCGAGATGCCCTTGGTGATCGGATGCAGGCGCGTGCCGGAACCGCCGGCCAGGATGATGCCCTTCATGACTCAGAAGCCTAGGGCCGCGGCCGCGGCGTAGGTTGCGAGGCTGGCGTCCCAGGTCGGCAGCAACCCGGCTTCTCGTGCTGCCGTGAGCGTTGGCGCCGCCGCATCCTGTGCCGACAGGATCAGCTCGCTCGACGGCAGCGGAAGGTCGAGGCCGATGTCCGCGGCGAGCGGCGAAAGCCCGTGTTCCCGATCGGGGCGATAGACGTCGTTGGTGAGATAGCTCACGGTGACGGTCTCGCTCGTGACGACGAAGAGGTGGCCGAGCCCCTCGGAAAGAAAGACTGCTTTGCGGTTCTGGTCGTCGAGTTCGACCGAGTCCCAGGTTCCGAAGGTCGGCGATCCAACCCGGATGTCGACGACGAAATCGACCACGGAACCGACCACAACCGTGAAATATTTGGCTTGCCCGGTTGGCGGCTCGTTCACTTCTGCGTAGTGGATGCCTCGTGCAACGCCGTGCTTCGAGACCGAGATGTTGCCCTGCCGAAGCAGGAATGCGCGGCCGGTCGCTTCGGCGAGAAGGTCGGCGCGATAGGACTCGAGAAATACCCCTCGATCATCTCCGCGCAGGATCGGCGAAATCTCGTAGGCATGGGGCACGGCAAGCTCTCGGATGTCCACGGTCGAGATTCTATCGAAATGGCGCGGTAACACCCGATGAGTAGACTCGCGGGCGTGAAGATTCTCGTGACAGGCGGCGCCGGATTCATCGGTTCGAACTTCGTTCGCCGCGTTCTGACCGACACCTACCCGACACTCACAGGGGCCGACGTTGTCGTGCTCGACGCCCTCACCTACTCCGGCAACCGAGCCAACCTCGACCCCGTCGCCGACTCGGATCGCCTCACCTTCGTGCACGGAGACATCACTGACGAGCCGCTCCTCGACGAACTGATGCCGGGGATTGATGCCATCGTGCATTTCGCCGCCGAGTCGCACGTCGACCGCTCCGTGCGGGACGCGTCACCCTTCATTCTGACCAACGTTCTCGGAACCCAGCGCCTCTACGACGCGGCGGTTCGTCACGGGATTGCGCGGGTCGTGCATGTGTCGACGGATGAGGTGTACGGCTCGATCGACGTCGGCTCCTGGAGCGAAGACCACCTGCTCGAGCCCAATTCGCCATACGCGGCGTCCAAGGCCGCAAGCGATCTCGTTGCTCGCGCCTGGTACCGCACGCACGACCTCAACGTCTCGATCACGCGCTGCTCGAATAACTACGGGCCGTACCACTTCCCCGAGAAGGTCATCCCGCTGTTCATCACCAACCTGCTCGACGGCGCCACCGTTCCGCTCTACGGTGACGGGGAGAACGCGCGCGACTGGCTGCACGTGGATGACCACTGCCGGGCCATCTCGCTCGTGCTTGCCGGGGGCCGCGCCGGGCAGGTCTACAACATCGGCGGGGGCACCGAACTGACCAACCGCGAGCTCACCTCCCTGCTGCTCGACGCCACGGGACGCGACTGGTCATCGGTCGTCGCGGTGGCCGACCGCAAAGCCCACGACCGCAGGTACAGCGTCGACATCACGAAGATCTCCACCGAGCTCGGCTACGAACCCCAGGTCGGGTTCGAGGAAGGCCTTGCTGCCGTCGTCGAGTGGTACCGCAACAATCGTGACTGGTGGGAACCGCTCAAAGCCCGAGCCGCGCTGTCATGACCCGCTGGCTGATCACCGGGGCCTCGGGGATGCTGGGTCAGGACCTCGGGGCCGAGCTCGCCGGCGAGGAGGTCACGGCGCTCACGCACGCCGATCTCGACATCACGGATTCCGCGGCCGTTGCGGCCGCCGTAGGCGGCCACGACGTGGTCGTGAACCTGGCGGCGTTCACCCGCGTGGATGACGCGGAGACCGAGGTCGACGCCGCGACAGCGGTGAACGCGACCGGCGCTGGCAACCTCGCAGCAGCGTCCCGCGCGGCCGGAGCGAAATTCATCCAGCTCTCCACTGACTACGTCTTCGACGGTCGGGCGACGACTCCCTACGCCGAGGATGCGCCGCTGAATCCGCTGTCGGTGTACGGGCGCAGCAAGGCCGAGGGCGAGCGGCTCGCCGTCGCCGCGCATCCGACCGGAACAGTCGTGCTGCGCACAGCGTGGCTGTACGGTGCGCACGGCGACAACTTCGTTGCAGCCATGCTGCGCCTCGCGGCTGCGCATCCGCAGGTGTCGGTGCTGACCGACCAGCGCGGACAACCGACCTGGACCGTCGACCTCGCGCGCCGCATTGTCGACGTCGTGAAGGCGAATGCCCCCGCTGGCATTTACCACGCGACCAACTCCGGTGCGGCAAGCCGTTTCGAGTTCGCGCGCGAGATCTTCGCACTGGCTGGTCTTGATCCGTCCCGGGTGGTGCCTGCCGAGGGCGATAGCTTCGTGCGTCCCGCTCCGCGACCCGCCTACTCCGTGCTCGGTCACGATCGCTGGGCTGCCGTCGGCCTGCCGCCCATGCGTCCGTGGCAGGATGCGCTGTCGGCCGCGGCCGCCGCAGGGATGCTCGGACACGCATCCTGATAAACTTGGCGCTCGTCGACAACCGCTGACCCAAGGGAAATCATGACCACCCTGCGCGTGATCGTCGACCAGATCCTTGCTCCGGTTCCGGGTGGGATCGGCCGCTACGCAGAAGAACTCACGCGCGCGCTCATCGTCACGGCTCCCCGTGACTGCATCGTCGAGGGCATCGTCTCCGCCTCAACCGAACCCGAGTACGAGACGCTCGCAGCGCGGCTTCCCGGGCTCGCACACCTCTACAAGTCGCCGCTCGCGCGCCGCGAGCTCTCCCTCGCCTGGCAGCACGGTTTCACGGTTCTGCCGGGCAAAGGCATGGTGCACGCGACCAGCATGCTCGCGCCCCTCTACCGTCACGATCGCCTGAACGGCGCCGGCAATCAAACCGCGATTACCATCCACGATGTAGTGCCGTGGACGAACCCGGAGACCCTCACCTCCCGCGGGGTCAGCTGGCACAAGGCGATGGCTGCGCGCGCATACAAGTACGCCGATGCCGTTGTCGTTCCCACCCACGCCGTCGCGGGACAGCTGGCCGAGATCATCGACTTCGGCGACCGCGTACGGGTGATCGGCGGCGCGGTGAGCTCCCACCTGGCGCTGCCCAGCGACGCCGAGGCGCGCGCCATCGAACTGGAACTGCCGCCGCGCTACCTGCTGGCCGTTGGCACGCTGGAGCCGCGCAAAGGACTCGAGCCGCTCATCCGGGCGCTCGCTCGCCCCGAGACGGCGGATCTTCCGCTGCTGATCGTCGGGCCGGAGGGCTGGGGCGACGTGAACGTCGCCTCCATCGCCGCCTCCGCCGGGCTGGCGGACGGCCGCGTACGCACGGTCGGATACCTCAGCGACGCAAACCTGGCCGTCGCGCTTTCCCGCGCAACCGCCTTCGTCTTTCCCAGCATCGCCGAAGGCTTCGGCCTTCCCGTTCTCGAGGCGATGAGCCTCGGCACACCCGTCATCCATTCGGATGTTCCGGCACTGATCGAAGTCGCCGCCGACGCCGGCATCGTGGTCGAGCGCGAGGATGCCGCCGGCTACCCCGAGCGCCTCGCCGCCGCGATCGGATCGGTCGCGTCTGACCCGGCGCTCGCCGAGCGTCTGCGGTTTCAGGGCATCGATCGCTCGCACGCGTTCAGCTGGCGGACATCCGCCGAGAAGGTCTGGCAGCTGCACGCCGACCTGTAAGCACTAATTGCGCCCGCACGAACCAATTGCGCGTGCGCGACCGACAGCAATTGTTCCGCAGGGCAGCAATCGCGGCGTGCTAGGGCTTCGGCGTGGGGCTCGTCGTCGGAATGACGAGCGCGCTCGCGACTAGCTGGCGGATTTTTGCGAAGTTGGGGTTCGGTTCGAAGACAGCAGGGGGCACGAGCTCGAGCTGGGCTATCTTCTGCTTGCGGGCCTGGCCGCCGAGATCCACGAATCGGCCGAGCATGACCTGGGGAATGTCGGTCTTGACGACCTGTTTTCCCGCATTCGCGATCGCCTCGAATTTGGTCAGCACTACGCCGGGCTGGAACTGGGACAGCAGGGCGGTCTGCACCTGGCGTTGTCGCGCCATCCGGTCGTAGTCGCTCGTTCCGTGACGCGACCGCGCATACCACTGCGCGACGTACCCGTTCATGTGCTGCACGCCCGGATAGATCCACTTGTGCGTACCGATCGGCTGCCCGTTCGCATCGATCCCGCCGCCAATCGGCAGCTTCTCCGTGACGTCGATCGTGATACCGCCGAGCGCATCGATGAGGTCGGAGAAACCCTCCATGTCGATGAGGGCGTAGTACTGGATGGTGATTCCGAGGACGCCCTCGACGGCATCCTTCGTGGCTTCGATGCCCGGCTGGCTGCTGTCCTTTGCAGCGTTCGGATACAGGCTCGGATGAGCCTGTGCGTAGGTATACAGGAAGCTGATCAGACAGTTGTCCCCGCAGTTGTAACCCTGCGGATACGGCCCGTACAGCGGCGAACCCTTGACGAACGGCACCTTCTGCATGTTGCGCGGGATGCCGATCAGCGTCGTCGCGCCGGTCGTCGCGTTGATGCTCGCCACCGAGATGCTGTCGGGACGGAGGCCGACGCGATCCGGGCCGGCATCACCGCCGAGCAGCAGCACGTTGTAACGACCGTTGATGGGATCTGCGTATTGCTTGGTACTGGAGAAGATCGAGCCGATGGTGGAGCGAGAGACCCCCGCGACATAAGCGCCGTAAGCGCTGGATCCCGCCGTGACCACCAGCAGCAGCACGGAGAACGCCGCGACGAGAGCCCGCGCGCCCGGCGCCGTCTTGATCAGCCTGGCAAGGCGCAGAGTGTCGAGCGTGAGGATGATCCACAGCACCACGTAAAACGCGAGGACCAACTGTACGGCGGTGAGGGTAATCGGATTGGAGACAAAGGTGACAACCGTCGCTGTCGGCACGAACAACCAGGCGGCCAGGGCGAGAATCGCCAGGATCCAGGACAGCAGCGTCGCGCCGAGTCCGAAACGGCCGAGTCGGCGACTGCCCGCCAGCACCTGCGCGGAACCGGGAATCAGTACGTTCAGAATCACGAGCCACCAGGCCCGCTTGGTCATGATGCGCGGCGACGAGACATCCGGCTTTCGAACCGGTGTCGCGCTTCCGACGTAGCCCTGGCTCATAGCTTCGTCTGCAGTGCGGCGTTCTTCGCAGCGACGGTGCTCTCGAGCGACGACGCGAACGCGGCAAGCTTTGTCGCGAGTGCGGCATCCGAAACCGACAGGATTCGCACGGCCAGGATGCCCGCATTGCGTGCGCCTCCGATGGAGACGGTCGCGACCGGCACTCCGGCCGGCATCTGGACGATCGACAGCAGCGAATCGAGTCCGTCCAGCTTTGCGAGCGGCACTGGAACGCCGATGACGGGAAGGGTGGTGACGGATGCGAGCATGCCCGGCAGGTGAGCCGCGCCGCCTGCCCCAGCGATGATCACGCCGATGCCGCGACCCGCGGCTTCACGGCCGAAAGCGATCATCCGGTCGGGTGTGCGGTGCGCCGAAACGACCTCGACCTCGAACTCGACGCCGAACTCAGCAAGTGCCTCGGCGGCAGCCTGCATTACCGGCCAATCGGAGTCCGAGCCCATGACGACAGCAACGCGGGATATTGGCATGCTGACCATGGTAGGTCTCAGCGCTCAAAGAACCCCGAAGCGGCACGCGCCTGATACACGACCTCATCGAGGTCATCGCCGATTGCCGTGACATGCCCGACCTTGCGGCCGGGGCGGGGCTGCTTTCCGTAGTCGTGAAATTTCACCGTCGACTGGTCGGCGAGGGCGGCTGGATAACGGTTGGTGATCGGTCCGCCGAGCACGTTGACCATCACGCTCCAGTCGCGGTGGGATCCGGTCGCGCCGAGGGGCAGGTCGAGTACCGCCCGGAGGTGCTGTTCGAACTGGCTGGTTCGGGAACCGTCGATAGTCCAGTGGCCGGTGTTGTGCGGGCGCATGGCCAACTCGTTGATCACCAGGCGCTCGTCAGTCGTTTCAAACAGCTCTACTGCGAGCACTCCGGTGACGTCGAGTTGTTCGGCGACGATGGTCGCGATGTCTTCGGCGAGGTCGGCAATTGCGCCGGCCGAGCGCGGCGCAGGCGCGATCACCTCGGCGCACACGCCGTCACGCTGGACGGTCTCGACCACGGGCCATGGCACGAGTTCACCAGATGGCCGCCGCGCGACGACCTGCGCGAGCTCGCGGCGGAAGGCGACCAGCTCCTCGACGAGCAGGGGGCCGCCGTCGGCAAGCCAGTCATCCGCTCCGTCCGCGGTGCGCACCACGCGCACGCCCTTCCCGTCGTAACCACCGCGAGGGGTCTTCACGACGGCGACATCCCCGTGCGAAGCAAGAAATTCGCCAAGATCGGCGGCGTTTTCGATGCGAGCCCAGTCCGGCACGGGGAGGCCGAGAGCCGACAGGCGCTCGCGCATGACCAGCTTGTCCTGTGCAATGGCCAGCGCAGCCGGCTTTGGATGAACGGCGATCCCGGTCGCGACGAGCTGCTGCAGCACATCCTGCGGCACGTGCTCGTGGTCGAACGTGATCACATCCAACCCCTCTGCAAAACGAAGGACTGTGGCCGCATCCGTGTAGTCACCGACCATTGTGGAGGCGATTTGAGCGGAACTTCCTTCAATTTCTGCAAGCACTCGCAGATCGATTCCGAGGGCGATCGCGGGCGGAATCATCATCCGGGCAAGCTGTCCGCCGCCAATTACTCCGACCTTCACGAGCCGCACTTCCTTCGAGAGTTGTCGGGCCTTCTTCAGGAAACCGACGAGTTGCGGCGGATAGAGTTGAGCCGCTTCACCCATTGTCGTCCATTCACCAGGCGGTTCGCATGCGCACTTTGATTGCCCAGTTCGCGCGATTCGGCGCGGTTGGAGCAGTCGGGCTCGTCGTGGATGTCGGGTTGTTCAACCTTCTGCGGGTAACAATCCTCACGCCCGAGGAAGTGCACGGCGGCCCTGTGTGGGCGAAAGTCATCTCGACCAGCGTCGCGATCCTCGTCAACTGGATCGGCAACCGCTATTGGACCTTCCGCAAGGAGGTGCGCCGCCATCCGGTCTCCGAGGGCATCGAGTTCGTCGTGGTCAGCCTCGGCGGCATGGCAATCGGACTCGGATGCCTGTGGATCTCGCACTACGTGCTCGGCTACACCTCACAGCTGGCCGACAACATCTCGGCCAATGTGATCGGACTGGTGCTCGGCACGCTGTTCCGCTTCACGCTCTACCGGCTCTGGGTCTTCAGCCCCGGCCGGAACACCGCACCGCTACGGGCGACCGAGGCTGCGGTACACCCAGCCGGCATCGCGCCACAGCTTCGGGTCGAGGCAGTTGCGCCCGTCGAGGATGACCTGACCGTTCGTCCCTGACAGGTCGGCTGGCGTCAGCTCGCGGTACTGCTTCCACTCCGTCAGGACAACTACCGCGTCGGCTCCAGCCGCAGCCTCGATCGCCGATTCGACATAGTCAAGCTCAGGATGCAGGCGGCGCGACGTTTCGATCGCCTCCGGGTCGGTCGCAACGACGATCGCCCCTTCGGCTCGAAGCCTTGTTGCGACGTCGAGCGACGGGGAGTCGCGCACATCGTCGGAGTCCGGCTTGAACGCGAGTCCGAGAACGGCAACGTGTTTGCCGTCCAGCGAGCCGCCGAGAGCCTCGCGAGTCAGCTCGACCATGCGATCGCGGCGACGCAGGTTGATCGCATCCACTTCGCCGAGGAACGCGAGCGACTTGCCGAGCCCCAGCTCCTCGCCCCGGGCGCGGAACGCACGGATGTCCTTGGGCAGGCAACCCCCTCCGAACCCGAGTCCGGAGTTCAGGAAGCGACGACCGATTCGCGCGTCGTGACCGATCGCGTCGGCCAGCTGCGTGACATCCGCGCCAGTCGCCTCGGCGATCTCGGCCATGGCGTTGATGAAGGAGATCTTGGTGGCGAGGAACGCGTTCGCAGAAACTTTGACGAGTTCTGCGGTCGCGAAGTCGGTCACGATACGCGGGGTGTCCCGCGCGAGCGCGACCTCGTAGACGCTGTCGAGGATGGCGGTAGCCCGCTCCCCCGCTTCTCCCGCGGGCACGCCGTACACGAGACGATCCGGTCCCAGGGTGTCCTTGACCGCAAATCCCTCGCGCAGGAACTCGGGGTTCCAGGCCAGCGACGCATCAGCGGGGGCGGTGTCCACGAGGGCAGCGAGACGAGCGGCAGTGCCCACTGGTACGGTCGACTTTCCGACGACGAGCGATCCGTCACTCAGGTAGGGAAGCAGGCTGGTCACGGCAGCATCGACGTAGGTGAGGTCGGCGGCGTATTCGCCCTTCTTCTGCGGGGTTCCGACGGCGATGAAGTGAACATCCGCGTCGGCGACTTCCGACATGTCGGTCGTGAACCGCAGGCGGCCTGACGCGTTCGCCGAGGCCAGCAGTTCGGGAAGTCCCGGCTCGAAGAACGGCGCGTGTCCGGCTTCCAGCGCATCGATCTTCGCGCGGTCGACGTCGACGCCGATTACCTCGTGGCCAAGCTCAGCCATACACGCAGCGTGTACGGCACCGAGGTAGCCGCAGCCAATCACAGAAATCTTCAACTCAACCGCTTTCGTTCGGGACAGTTCGGCGTGAAATGCGCTGACGCCGGAAACCATCCTAGGAAGCTCCGAGCTCGCTCACTAACGCGTGCCCCAGATCGTCGTCTCGTCCGACGGTCGCGAGGCTTCCTGCTGTCGACGGGTCGCCACCGAATTCTGGCTCGATTCCATGAGGTCGTGCAGTACCTCCTGCACGAGATCCGCGCTGGGCACGTCCCGCAGCACCACCGGATGATCGAGCCCCGTGTTGATCTGGATGTCGCCGCTGCCGAACGCGCTCTGCAACCCGTTCTTGCGCACGGTCACGTCGTATCCGCGACTGTGCAGCAGTTCCTGTCGCACCCGCACCAGGAAGCCGCTCCGCAGCACGATCCGTCGAGTTGTGAGCGTGTAGTTGCGGCCCAGCCAGGCGAACAACGGGATCAGCCACAGGAGCAGCACCGCGAGCGCGGCTCCCAACAGCACGCTGGCGTTCTGCCAGTCCTCCGGGAAGCGGCCGTAAAGGTACCCGACGGCTCCCGCTGTTGCGATGAGCGCGAGGCTCGGCCAGAACATCGCTCGTCCGTGAGGACGCAGGCGAGCAACGACGCTCTCTGTTACCTGGCCATCACCGGACATGTGTCATTCATACCGCAGGTGGGTCACGTCGCCCGCGGCGACAGCCTGAATCTCGCCGTTTGCGCCGCTCAGAACCTCGAGCCGACCGGACGCGTCGAGCGCCTTCGCGACACCAGTGAGGGTCGTACCGCCGGGAAGCTCGACGCGCACATCCTGACCGAGCGTGCTGCACACCCTGGCGACCTCGGACAGGATGCCGCTGCCGCGCGCATCCGCACCCCCGGCAAGAAACCGTCCGAGCAGCTCAGCGAGGAATTCGAGGTATCCGCCGAGCACGGCGTCGACCAGTTCGGCACCCGCTGCGCCGGTCCCCGCTCCAGCGACGCCCGCGAGCGCCAGCGAGGTAGCCGTCGGCACCGGCAGGTCGTCTTCGCCCAGCGTGAGGTTGACGCCCGCGCCGATGATGACGCCGTTCCCGGAGGGCAGCAGTTCGGCCAGGATGCCGCACACCTTGCGCCCGTCGATCAGCACGTCGTTGGGCCACTTCAGGGTCGTGCGGGCGTGTCCAACGAGCGCGTCGATGGCGCGGGTCATCGCGGTGCCGGCGAGCAGCGGCAGCCATCCGAGATTCTCGATTCCGACGGGCTCGCCCGAGGGGAGAAGCGGGCGGATCAGCACCGACACGGCGAGGGTCTTCCCCGGGGGCGCGATCCACGATCTCCCGAGGCGTCCACGACCGGCGGTCTGGCTGAGCGTCAGGAAAACCGAGAGAGTGGGCTCGTCCGGGTCGGCGGCGAGGGCGGCAAGCGAGTCGTTCGTCGAGACGGCCTCGGCTACATAGCGAAGGCGGGCGGCACTGTTTTCGGCGCGGGGAAGCTCCATTTGGCCGAGCCTATCCGACCCAAAATACCGGCTAAGTTGAATCCATGTCCTCGGCCAGTTCCCGCGCCGACGCGTGGGGTCGAGTTGTCGTCATCATGCCGACCTACAACGAGATCGACAACGTCGAGCGGGTCGTCCGTCATCTCATCGATACCATTCCTCACGTGGACGTTCTCATCGTTGACGATGCGAGCCCCGACGGCACGGGCGCAACGGCGGACGCCCTCGCTGCCGATCCGCGCATCCACGCCCTCCATCGCGCCGGAAAACACGGGCTGGGCACCGCGTACGTCGAGGGATTCACCTGGGCGAACGCGCGCGGCTACGAGGTCGTCGTCGAAATGGATGCCGACGGGTCACATCCCGCGGAAACTCTCCCGGCGATGCTCGACGCGCTCGTGTCCGGAGATCCGCGGCCCGGGCTCGTCATCGGCTCGCGCTGGGTGCCGGGCGGATCCGTGGTGAACTGGCCGAAGTATCGACTGTGGCTGAGCCGGATTGCCAACCGATACGCAAAGTCCGCCCTTCGGCTTCCCGTCGAGGATGCAACAGGTGGCTTTCGCGCGTACCCCATCGGGATCGCCAGCCAGATCGCATCCACAGTGGATTCGCGCGGCTACTCATTCCAGATCGAGATGGCATTGCGAGTGCACGATACGGGCCTGCCGATCGTCGAGGTACCGATCCAGTTCCTCGAGCGTCAGGCCGGTCACTCGAAGATGAGCAGAAGCATCGTGGTCGAGGCGATGGCTCGCGTGACGGTCTGGGGAATCCAGTCGCGGTTGCGCCGCCGCCGGCCCTGAACGGTCGGAGTGCAAAGGAGACCTTCGCTTTCTGGAGGTTTCCGACAACGGTCTGGGCCTACAGGTGTTGGGTAGGCTAATTCGGATGACTCCCGACAACGCGATCCCAGACATGTACACGACGGCCGGGAAGCTCGCCGACCTCAAGCTGCGCTACCACGAAGCCGTGACGGCCAGCGGTGAAGCCGCCATCGAGAAGCAGCACTCCAAGGGCAAGAAGACAGCGCGCGAGCGAATTGCCCAACTGCTCGACCACGGATCGTTCGTCGAGATCGACGAGTTCGTGCGCCACCGCACCCACGCGTTCGGCATGGAGAAGAACCGGCCGTACGGCGATGCCGTCGTTACGGGCACCGGCACAATTCACGGTCGACAGGTCGCGGTGTACTCGCAGGACTTCACCATCTTCGGCGGCTCGCTCGGCGAGGTCGCTGGCGAGAAGATCATCAAGGTCATGGATCTCGCGCTCAAGACCGGCGTTCCGATCATCGGCATGCTCGACTCTGGCGGAGCGCGCATCCAGGAAGGCGTCGTCGCGCTCGGCAAATACGGCGAGATCTTCCGCCGCAACACGCAGGCCTCCGGAGTCATCCCTCAGATCTCGATCATCATGGGCCCGGCCGCGGGCGGCGCGGTGTACTCCCCCGCGCTGACCGACTTTGTGATCATGGTCGACAAGACGAGCCAGATGTTCGTGACAGGCCCCGACGTCATCAAGACCGTCACCGGTGAAGACGTCGGCATGGAAGAGCTCGGCGGCGCGCTCACCCACAACAAGATCTCGGGCGTCTCGCACTACCTCGCGAGCGACGAGGATGACGCTCTCGACTACGCGCGCACGCTTCTGAGCTTCCTACCCGACAACAATCTCGCAGAGCTGCCGGTCTATGAGAGCGAAGCCGACCTCGAGATCACGGATGAAGATCGCCGACTGAACACGATCATCCCCGATTCGCCGAACCAGCCGTATGACGTCAAGACCGTCATCGAACACATCGTCGACGACGGCGACTTTCTCGAGACGCAACCCCTCTTCGCCCCGAACATCGTCGTCGGATTCGGTCGGGTCGAGGGCCGATCAGTCGGCGTGATCGCCAACCAGCCCAACGCCATGGCGGGAACGCTCAACATCGAGGCCGGCGAAAAAGCAGCGCGGTTCGTTCGGTTCTGTGACGCATTCTCGATCCCGATCCTCACGCTGGTGGACGTGCCCGGCTACCTGCCCGGTACCGACCAGGAGTGGACGGGCGTCATCCGTCGAGGCGCAAAGCTGCTGTACGCGTACGCGGAGGCGACTGTTCCGCTGGTGACCGTCATCACGCGCAAGGCATATGGCGGTGCCTACATCGTGATGGGCTCCAAGCAACTCGGCGCCGACCTCAACTACGCGTGGCCCACCGCGGAAATCGCCGTCATGGGCGGGCAGGGCGCCGTCAACATCCTCTACCGCAACGAGATCAAGGCCGCAGAGGCGGCAGGCGAGGATGTCGCGGCCGTGCGGACGAAGCTGGCGAACGAGTACACCTATAACGTCGCATCCCCGTTCCTGGCCGCCGAGCGCGGCGAACTCGACGGAATCATCGAGCCCGCCGCGACACGCATCGCCGTGGTGAAGGCACTCCGCGCGTTGCGCACCAAGCGGTCGAGCCTGCCGCCGAAGAAGCACGGGAACATCCCGCTGTGACCGACAGTGAAGAGACCGTCGCTGCCGACATCACCGTGCTTTCCGGTGGCCCGGATCCTGTCGAACTCGCGGCCATCACCGCGGTGCTCGCTGGCGTACTCGACGAACTCGCTGAAGAGCAGGGACGACGCCAGCTTGCCGGTCCGTCGGCATGGGAGCGCAGCCAGCGCGGGCTCCGGCAGACCGTGACGCCCGGGCACGGTCAATGGCGCGGATTCTCCGCCTGACGGCACCTCAGGCGTCGCGTCAGGGAGTTACGTGATTTCACCGCTTAACCGCTTCAACGTCCACGTGATTCTTCGGATACCAAAGACTGGAACGGTCAAATCCACTGATTCCGAAGCCGATTGCTACGTAACAGATCGTTCTACTCCCAGCGCACGGAGGATATCCTCCGCCAGAGGTCGAATGTACCCCGTTTTTCGTCGTTGGGAGTGCCAAAAATCGCGTAGTTTCGGGGTCAGATCGACATGGGGGACGAGAATTGTCCCCCGGTTGTCCCCCTAAATGACGACTTTTTTCGGGGGTAAGTTCCGGCAGTATTGATCGTGCTAGGTGTCTCTCTATGAGTTACACCACCAGATCATTGGCCGACTAGGGTAAGCGGGCCAATGACTTGGGGGCGGGTCAGGGCGATATTCGGGTTGTCGCCCTGACCCGGGTTTTAGCGAAGGACCGGAGATCAGCTGAAAAGCGCTCCGGTCCTTCTGCTGTTAACGCCCATCCGCTGTTCACGAAAATGAAGGAGATCGGCGCGCGCGGTGACGTCGAAGTGCCCTTCGGGCAGCATCCGACGAAGATCTCCTTCAATTTCGATAGGACGCAGGGAGGGGGCGCCACCTGGCGGGCGGTTGCGGGGTCGGGAACGAGCGAGGCGGCTCAGGCCACCGCGCGCGGTATCTCCAGCCAGAGGGCGACCTCGTCGTCCTCGAGGGACTCCTGGCCGAGGGCACTGGCGGAACCGTCGCCGACGGTGCGGAGTCCGACGACGGTGATGGCGACATCCGACCCCTCGGGAACGGTGCGAGCGATCACCTTGTCGGCGTCAGTCCCGGCAAGAGCCTGGGCGAGCCGATTCAACACTCGCTCGAGATCGAAGTCGGAAAGGTCGTCAAGGCCGCCTTCGTCGAGGAGCGTGACGGTGGCCCCGCGACGCCTGGCAACCATGACTTCATCGCGCACCGCGTCGTTCAGGAGCTTGCGCCCGCGGATCTCGTCACGGATGGCACCTTCGAGATGCAGGCACTCCTGCCGCTGCTCATCGGTGAGCCTCCCGTTGGATGCCTCGATCTCACGCAGCATCTCCAGCGCCATGGTGCTGGTCTGGCCGAGCCGGAACTGGCGCTCGAAGACGTGTGCCTCCTGTGCGGCCTGCCAGTCTGTTGCCTCGCGTTCGGCGAGCGCGAAGCGCTGCGCATCCCGCGTCGCCTTTGCCATACCCGAGCTGAGGATGTGAGACACACCGACCCACACGACGCTTCCGATCACGCCGATGCCGCCGAGCGCGCCTGGGCCCGCCCAGAGGATGGTCTGTACGACCAGGAATCCGACCCCGATCCACGCGAAGGTGTGTCGCCGACGCGTCGAGGTGATCGTCATCAGCGTGCCGACTGCGGCCACGTACCAGGTCGCGTATCCGTTCGACTTGGTTGGGTCGAGTTCGTGCGTCACCAGCAGCGGCAGCGCGACGACGACCGCCAGGTTGAAGGCGGCCATCCACATCGGCATCCTCGTTGGACCGAACGGCAGCAGGCTCAGAGTGGTCGCCGCCGCGTACAGCGCCATCGCGATGAAGATCGGCCCCGGCGAGAACGGGATGTGCTGAGTGAGGGAGTACGTCGCGAGAACCAGGTGGTAGGCCGAGAACAGCGCCCCCATACCGACGATGAGATAGCGGGGAATGCCGATGTTGATCATTTCGCGTCATCCGCTCCGCGACCGAACGAGTCCGGGGTGAGTTGCCGTGACCCCAGCAGATCGTTTCCGAGCAGTTCTGACGCGAGTTCGTCCGCAGGGCCTCTGACCGGCTCCTCGAGCGTCGGCCAGCGCAGGGTGACCGTTGTGCCCGTGGACGGTGAGGATGCGATCTCCGCGCTGCCGCCCGAGTTCGCAATCCGCTCGATGATGGACACCCGAACTCCGATACGTTCGGACTTCACTGTGTGAACGGAAAAGCCGCTTCCGGTGTCGCCGACCACAACCTCGATACCTCCGGGACGCGCGGCCTTCATGGTCACCCACCTCGCCACCTCGTTGCCACCGGCGTGCTGGACACTGTTGACCATCGCCTGCACCGCCGCGGCATACACAGCGTCGCCCGCCGTGACGGGAATCGCGCCGGAGCCGACATCGCGCACGCGAAGTTCGAACGGCAACGCCATGCCCTTGGCGGCCTCCACGATCTTCTTCGAGATCGCACGGAGCCGAATTGTCGTGCCGTCATCCGGCTGTACAAGCGCGGCGTCGTGAAGATGCCCGATGGCGTTGCTGGCCATGGTGCCGGAGAGGTCCATCGCCTCCGGCGTGAACGCACGAGCGGCGGACAGGAGCGTGGTGAGCACGCTGTCGTGCACGATCGAGTCGACCTGCACCCGCTCGACCTCAGTGGCGTGTTGCCGCACGGCATGACCGTAGCGGTCCAGTGCGGTGCCCTGCGCGACATCCACGTTGGAGGCGGCCTGGCGCAGCATCGTCACGATGATCATGACGGCGCCACCCAGGATTATGGCGTAGATCGAGTCAAGAACGGCCTGCGGTACCGGTGTGCCGCCACCGGCGGGCGTTATCCGGATGATGCCATAGATCGCCGGCACCGCGAACAGGTAGATCGCCGCGAGACGCGTTGAGAAGGCGATGGCCGCCGTCGCTGTGCCAACCGTGAGCAGGAAGTACAGCCAGTAGTTGTCTGTGCCCGTGTGCGGATGCACCACGGCAAACGGCCAGCTGACGAGGGCAATGACATACACGCCCGCCACAAGCGCGTGCGAGCCCCGCACCCAGCGCCGGATGATCGAGAACGCGAGCGCCGCGACAACAGCCAGGAACAGGGCGATGACGATCGCCGCGATCCAGATCGGGTTCGCCTCGTGAGCCTGCGCCATGAGCGACGGAACGGTCTGCGCGCCGAAGACCAGGCCAGAGGACGCGACCGAACGCGAGATAACAACCTCGACCTGCTTGCGACTGATCGGGTTCCGCGGCTGTTTGAGCTGGGGCGCGCTCCCCTGCGCCGTTCTAGACGGCATCCCCGCCATCCGGATCTAGTCCGGGCAGAATTCCGTCTTCGACAGCGCGACGCAGCAAGTCGACCTTTGTGGGCGCCGGACGACCGACTTCCACGTACTTCACGCGGATGCGGTCAAGATACTCGCGGGCGGTCGAATAACCGATGCCGAGCTGCTCCGCAGCCAGCTTGAGGGGCAAACCGGATGCGTAAAGATGCAGGATTTCTCGCTCACGACGCCCAAGCTGGGCTTTCGAGAAGTCGCGGTCAGCGTCGATCGCGGTTGCCCATTCGAGGTTATTGAGAACTTCCCCGCGGGCGACCGTGGCGGCGGCCTGCAGTACGGTTCGGGTCGCGGACGACTTGGGGATGACGCCGGCGGCGCCGGCAGCGAGGGCCTCGCGGACACTGGCAACGCGGTCGGCGATGCTGTGGACAAGCACTGCTGAGCCGATTGCCTGCACCCGCTTGACGTTGTCGGTGACCGTAGAACCGTCGCCCAGCGACAGGTCGAGGACCACGACATCCACCTCTCGGCCGCTCAGTCCGCTGATGAGTTCGTCGACGGTTGCGGCGGCAAGAACGAAGTCGTAGCCCTCGTCAAGGAAGGCGGCCTTCAGCCCGAGGCGCACCGACTCGTGATCGTCAACGACCGCGACGCGCACGCCGCTTGGGCGAGCATCCGTCTCGGCCGCATGCGAGGTTGTCTGCACCATGCTTGTTCCTGTCTCCCCTGGCGTCTGCTTCCGCCGACTCAATGGTACTGGGAACCGGCTTGAACGAGCCGATAGAGTCTGCACATGCGAAACCGTTTTGCGTTTTGCGCCATCGTCGCCGTCGCGGCGATACTCGGATTGGCGGGCTGTTCGAGCGACTCCAGCGACGAAGCCCAGGAGCGAATCGACAGCTTCGCAGTCGATTACACCCTTTCCGCAGGCGGCCTCGTGCATGTGATCGAGACGATCGACTACGACTTTGGTTCGAACCACAGACACGGGATCGACCGGTTCCTCGACTCGCGATTCCTCGCCACGGGGGGTCAGGACCGCGTGTACAAATATTCGCACCTGCGCGTGTCGAGCCCCACGGGAGCCTCCGCGCTGTTTTCGACCGGCCTCCAGACCGCCCTGCAGATTCGCATCGGCAACTCCAACGCGACGACGAGCGGTAAGCAAACCTACGTTCTGCACTACGACGTGACCGGGGCGCTGAATCGAACGACGCCATCGAATGGCACCGCCCTCGACGAGTTCTACTGGAACGCCACCGGCATCGGGTGGGACGTGCCGATCGACAAGACGACGGTCGCAGTGCATGGGCCGGCTGACGTTTCCCTGGTCGCCTGCGCTTCCGGACCGGCAGGGTCGACGACGAAGTGCGCGGTAGCCGCATCCAGAGGATCGGAGGCGACCTTCGGCGCCGGACCGCTCTCGATCCGACAGGGGCTTACCATCGACACGGCGTGGCCGAGCGGCACGTTTGCGGCGACGGCTCCGATCCTCGAAACTCATCTGCCCTACGACGCGCCGATTGTCCTTGGCGGATCGAACGATGGACCCGACCCCTTCTGGACACCGTGGAACTGGGGACTCGGTCTCGGCCTGATGCTGGGCATCCCGTTTGCATTCGGCATCTTCGTCATTTCGCGGCGGCGGGACGAGGAACTCGCGGGCGAGGCGGTTGTGGTCGAATACCAGCCGCCGGGCGGGGTTCCGGTCGGCGCGGCGAACACACTGCTCACCAAGGCACGAAAGAACGTCGACATCACCGCGACCCTCGTCGACCTCGCCGTACGCGGCTATCTGACGATAGAAGAGGTCCCCGGTGGAAAGCGCGGCCGCGCAAAGGACTACAAACTCAATTCGACGCCAGACAAAG
>JAUZFR010000066.1 GCA_030840335.1 Actinomycetota bacterium
CGAAAAAGCCGGCGAGTACCACCGCGCCCACGACTGCGGGGATCCACACTGCGACACCCGAAACCAGTGCGGGGATGAGCAGCGCGACAACGATGCCGGATGCGACCAGCAGCACCCGGTCATCCGACGGTGTCGAGGCCGCAGGTTCGTATTTCGACAGGAGCTGTCGTCGGTAGAGCAGGAACAGTACGGCGGACGGCATAACGATCGCCACCACGGCTGGAGCCGCCATCAGCGCGGCGAATTTCAGCGGCGACTCCCCCGCGATCTGATTCTGCGCGAGCAGGTTTGTCAGGTTGGACACGGGCAACAGAAGCGACGCCGTGTTCGCGAGCCAGACGGTGGTCAGCGCGAACGGCATCGGCGGAAGACCAACGTGTCTCGCGACCACCACGACGACCGGGGTCAGCAGCACCGCGGTCGTGTCGAGCGAGAGAAAGATGGTGCTGACCGTCGCGAGCAGCACGACGAACAGCCACAGCAGCCACGCGCGAGCCAGACCCCACTTGGCGAGCCGTTCGGCGATCGCGACGAACAGTCCGGCCTCGGCAGCCAATTCGGTCAGCACGGTGATGGCCAGGACGAACAGCAGAACCGGCCAGACTCGCTGACCGATCTCGAGGGCGGCAGCAGCGGGGAGCACGCCGAAGGCAATCGCGATTGCGCCGAGAATCAGCAGCACGCCGCCCAGAATCGCCGACCGCACCGTGCCCCTTTCATTAGACCGTGTGGAACTCGTCAGACCGTGTCCACTATGCCAGCGCGAGTGGTGCGGGCGAGGGTGGTGCCGGCGCGGATGGCGCTGCCTAGAATCATCGCATGAGCGTTTCGTTCCCCAGCGTGATCCTGCAGGCAGAGGGCATGACGGCGACGGGAATCCCCATTCCGGATGACGTGGTCGCCCAACTCGGCGCGGGCAAGAATCCTCCGGTCACCGTGTCACTACGTGCAGCGGGATCGAACGATGACTGGTACGTGTACCGCATCTCGGTCGCAACGAGGAACGGTTCGTACATCATGTCGTTCAGTGGAGCGAACCGCGATGCGTCCGGATTTCGCGCCGGTGACAGGGTGGATGTCCGCGTCGAACTGGACACGTCACCGAGGGTGATGGTGCTGCCGGAAGACTTGAGCAGCGCCCTGATCGCCGCTGGCGCTCTCGATCGATTCCTCGCGCTGTCGTATTCACACCAGCGCGCACACATCGAACCGGTCGAGGCAGCTCGAGCAGCCGAAACGCGCCAGAGGCGCATCGAGAAGATCATCTCGGAGTTTTCGGCGTAAGTCGCAGTCGGCGGGCGCGACAGGTAGCGTTGAATGACACCGACCGCGTGAAGGAGCTCAGTTGCGCAAGTTCATTTTCAACGGAAGCATCATCAGCGCGGTGTTCGGTGGGCTGAGTGCGTACCGCTCCACGAAGGAGGGTCCGCGCGATTGGCGCACCGTTCTTCTCTGGATCAGCTGGGCTGCGACGCTCGCAAGCGCAATCGGAACCGTAATAATCGACGCGCGCGAGCGCGAGCTGGAGGACTAGATCATGAACTTCTCTCCTTGGGGCTTCGGCTCGGTCGGACACGTATTCACTGCGGTCATCGCGGGGCTCTGGTTCATCCTGGTGTTTGTTGTCGCGGTGGGCGTGCTCTTCCTTCTTGTGCGGTTCCTCCTCGTCGCCACTCGCGCGGCGCAGCTGTATGTTGCGAAGAACGCGCCTGCCGCACCGGTCGCGACCGTTCCGCCGGTGGCGAAGCAGCCTGCCGCACCCGCGGATGCCGCGACGAGTTCCGTTGTCCCGCCGCCCAGTTCGTCGCCGACCAGGTCAACGCCGACCACTTCAACGTCGGCCAGTTCAACCTCGGCAGTCACCAAGCCGATCAGCAAGCCGGGCACCACGGCCGCGACGAAGCCTGTGAGCAAGCCGCGCACACCGAGGACCCCACCGACGGCGTAGCTGGGCAGCTAAAGCAGGGTATGACCCGCGCTAGAGCAGGAACGCCCGCAAGAGAGCCGCTGACCCGTCCAGATGCTCACGCATCGCCGCGGCAGCCCGCTCCGGATCTCCGGTCAGAACCGCGATCACGATTGCCTCATGCTGCTGATTCGAGTGCGCGATGTTCGGCGTGAGCAACGGAATGCAGTCGAGCATCTCGTTGACTCTCGTGCGGTTGTCGGCAAGGAGCGAGACGAGTGACGGTGTGCCCACGACCTCACCGATTGCGAGGTGCAGCCGCGAATCAAGTCGCCGATAATCCGCGACGGATGCGGCAGCTGTCTCGCGAAGCCGGGTCCAGAGCAGGTCGCGTTCCGCAGCACTGAGGGTTCGCGCCGCCGCGGCCCGAGCCGCGCCGAGTTCGAGGATTTCGCGCAGCCCGAGCACATCCTCGATTTCGCTCGCGTCCGGACGCTGCTCCGAGCCCTCGACGACCGGCAAAACATCCGTGACGAATGTCCCGCCGTACCGGCCGCGCTTGCTCACGAGGTAGCCGGCATCCGCGAGTTCCCGAATAGCTTCGCGAACGGTGTCGCGGCTCACCGAGAATCGCGCAGCGAGATCCCGTTCGGGCGGTAGAGCCTCGCCGGGCGCGACGATGCCGAGACGAACGGTTTGGAGGAGCCGGGCGACGGTGTCCTCGAATGCATTGCCGCTGCGCACGGGACGGAACAGCGCCTCGTCGACGAGGCTCTGCACGTCAGCAGAGCTCGTCGATCCGGAGCTTGTCGATGCGGAGCTTGTCGGAGGGGGCACGGAAGCACCGATCACAGGGGCGTCACGTAGGCCGAACTGATTCCACCATCGACGAGGAAGGTGGATGCGGTGATGAAGCTCGCATCGTCGCTCGCGAGAAACGCGACTGCGGCGGCCAGTTCTTCCGGCTCAGCGAAGCGACCCTTCGGAATATGCACGAGCCGTCGCGCTGCCCGCTCAGGATCTTTTGCGAACAGCTCCTGAAGCAGCGGAGTATTGACGGGACCCGGGCACAACGCATTCACACGGATGCCCTGCCTCGCGAACTGCACACCGAGCTCGCGAGTCATGGCCAGCACACCACCCTTCGACGCGGTGTACGAGATCTGGCTTGTCGCGGAGCCCAAAACGGCCACGAATGACGCGGTATTGATAATGGAGCCGCTCTGCTGCCTGACCATGTGGCGAAGCGCCGCACGAGAACAGAGGTAGACCGACTTCAGGTTGACGTCCTGCACGCGGTCCCACGCCGGGAGCTCCGTCGTCTCGATCGAGTCATCGTCGGGCGGCGAAATTCCGGCGTTGTTGAACGCGATATCGACCGATCCGTACGTTTGGGCGGCAGTGTCGAAGAGGTGATTGACCTGGTCCTCATCCGTGACGTCGACCTGCACGAAGAGGCCATCGACGAGTTCTGCTGCGGCCCGGCCCGTCTCGGCGTTGAAGTCGCCGATTACGACCGTTGCACCCTCCGCGGCGAACCGCACCGCCGTCGCCAGCCCGATACCGCTTGCGCCGCCCGTGATCACGGCCACCTTGCCCGCGAGCCGCTGGGTGAGGTCGATCTTCGTTACTGCCATGTGATGCGTCGCGTTTCTGTTCTTGTTGGATAGCTGGTTGTTGGATAGCTGGTTATTGGATAGCTGGTTGCTTGGTCAGTCGGTACTGATGAAGACGTTCTTGGTCTCGGTGAAGGCGGTCGCGGCATCCGGTCCGAGCTCGCGACCGAGACCGCTCTGCTTGAATCCGCCGAACGGGGTCGAATAACGCACGGACGAATGCGAATTGACCGAGAGGTTGCCGCTATCGATCCCGCGGGCGACCCGGATGGCGCGACCGACATCGCGCGTCCAGATTGAGCCGGACAGACCGTAGATGCTGGCGTTCGCGAGCGCGATCGCGTCCGCCTCGTCGTCGAACGGGAGCACCGTGACCACCGGCCCGAAAATCTCGTCGGTGACGGTGCGATCGGTTCTGGATGCGGGCAGCAGAACCGTCGGCGGGAACCAGTACCCGGGTCCGTCCGGCACCGTTCCGCGGAACGCGACCCGAGACTCATCCGTCACGTACGACGCAACCTTGTCGTAGTGCGCTTTCGCCACGAGCGGGCCCATCTCGGTCGCCTCATCTCCCGGGAGACCAACGCGCACCCCTTTCACCGCGGGCTCAAGCAGCTCGAGGAACCGGTCGTAGACACTGCGCTCCACCAGGATTCGACTCCTCGCACAGCAGTCCTGTCCGGCATTCTCGAAGACGGCGTAGGGGGCGGTCGCGGCCGCTTTCTCGAGATCGGAGTCGGCGAACACCACGTTCGCGCTCTTTCCACCCAGTTCGAGAGTGACGGCCTTGACCTGATCGGCGCACCCAGCCATAACTCGCTTGCCGACCTCGGTCGATCCGGTGAAGACGACCTTGCGAACATCCTCATGGGTCACGAAGCGCTCGCCGATGACCGATCCGCGACCGGGAAGAACCTGGAACAGTCCTTCAGGGAGCCCGCACTCGCGTGCCAGCTCGCCCAGTCGGATTGCGGTGAGAGGCGTCCATTCGGCGGGCTTCAGCAGCACCGCGTTGCCCGCAGCGAGCGCGGGCGCGAATCCCCAGGCCGCGATCGTCATGGGGAAGTTCCACGGCACGATCACCCCGACGACACCGAGTGGTTCGAGGAACGTCACGTCGAGGCCGCCGGCGACAGGGATCTGCTTGCCGATCATCCGCTCAGGGGCCGCGGCGTAGTAGTTGAGCACATCGCGAACGTGTGCCGCTTCCCAGCGAGCCTGCGCGATCGGGTGCCCGGAGTTGCGCACCTCGAGCCAGGAGAGTTCGTCGATCGCGCGATCGACAACCGTAGCGAACCGGCGAAGACCCGCCGCTCGTTCGGCCGGAGCAAGGGCGGCCCACTCGCGCTGGGCGACGACGGCGCGCGCCACGGCGTCATCCACACCGTCGCTGGTGACGTGTTCGATTTCGCGCAGGACCGCCTCATTCGACGGGTTGATCAGGATGGTGCTAGGCACGATGCGACCTCGCTGTGCTGTTCCTCGCCGTGCTGTATTTCTGAGCCGCGCTGTATTTCTGAGCCGCGTCAACGAGCCCAGAGAAGAGCCGGATGTCGTCGTAGGTCTCCTCCGGGTGCCACTGCACCGCGACCCCGAACGGCACCGAATCGAGTTCTACGGCCTGGATGATGCCATCGTCGGTGCGCGCGGACACCGAGAGCCCGTCGGCCACGCGGTCGATCGCCTGGTGGTGATAGACCTTCGCGTCGACGGACGCACCGACAAGGGTCGCCAGCTCGGAATCGGGCGCCACCGCGACAGCGACCTCATTGAAGTTGCCCTCTCCGAGGTTGTAGCGTGTGCTGCCCACGACCTCGGGCAGGTGTTGAATCAGCGTTCCGCCGAGCGCGACGTTGAGAACCTGCGCTCCGCGACAGATGCCGAGAAACGGCAGCTCCCGATCGATGGCACCGAGCAGCAGGGCGTCTTCGAACGCGTCCCGGTCAAGCCTGGGGGCGTCCGTCGTCGGGTGCGGTTGCTGGCCGTAGCGAGCGGGATCGACATCCTTTCCGCCGGTCAGGATGATGCCATCGAGGCCATCGAGGATGCGCGCCACGATCTCGTCATCGACGGGCTGCGGCGGCAGGAGCACCGCGATTCCGCCCGCGCGCGTCACAGCATCGAAATAGACCTTGGGCAGGAACGACGCCTGAACATCCCACACGCCGGTCTGCGCCTGTTCGAGATAGGTCGTCAGGCCAATGATCGGTCGGTGCCGTTCATCTGGCTCACGGGCCATGTCAGAAACGTTCGAAACCACGGACTCTCTCCCAGTCGGTGACCGCAGCGTCGTAAGCCTTCAGCTCGATCCGCGCGTTGTTGAGGTAGTGCTCGACGACATCCGTGCCAAACGCCGCCCTGGCGACCTCCGAGCCGGCGAACAGCTCTGCTGCCTCCCGCAGTGTCGTCGGCACTCGCGGTGCATCCGAACCGTAGGCGTTGCCCTCGAAGATCGGCTCGAGTTCGAGTTCGTTCTCGATCCCGTACAGGCCGCCCGCGATCAGAGCCGCGACCGCGAGGTACTGGTTGACGTCACCGCCTGGCACGCGGTTCTCGACGCGCAGGCTCTGGCCGTGGCCGACGACACGAAGTGCGCAGGTGCGATTGTCGAGACCCCAGGCGATTGCCGTCGGAGCGAAACTGCCCTCGACATAGCGCTTATAGGAGTTGACGTTCGGGGCGAGGAACAGGCTGAGTTCCCGCGTCGTCGCGATGAGTCCGGCGAGCCAGTGCTCCATGAGCTTGGAGAAGCCGTACTTTCCGTCGCCGGACATGACCGCGCCGCCATCGGTGCCTCGCACTGAGAGGTGGATGTGGCAGCTGTTGCCCTCGCGCTCATTGAACTTGGCCATGAACGTGAGCGACTGGCCGTGCTTGTCGGCGATCTCTTTCGCGCCGTTCTTGTAGATCGAGTGGTTGTCGCACGTCTCGAGCGCTTCCGCGTACTTGAAAGCGATCTCCTGCTGGCCCAGATTGCACTCACCCTTGACACCCTCGCAGTACATGCCGGCAGCATCCATGGAATTCCGGATGTCGCGCAGCAGCGGCTCCATCCGCGTCGAAGCGAGCAGCGCGTAGTCGATGTTGTAGTCGCTCGCGGGAGTGAGACCCGAGTAGTTCTTCGCCCAGGCGTCGCGATAGGTGTTCTCGAACACGATGAACTCGAGCTCGGTGCCGACGAACGGAACGAGTCCCTTCTCGGCGAGCCGTGCGATCTGGGTTTTCAGGATCTCGCGCGGGCTGGGTGCGACCGGCGTCTCATCCAGCCTCGTGAGATCAGCGATGACGAGGGCGGTGCCCGGCAGCCACGGCACCAGCCGGAGGGTCTCGAGATCGGGGTGCATCGCCATGTCGCCGTAGCCAGTGCCCCACGACGAGATCGCGTAGCCCTCGACGGTGTTCATCTCGACGTCGACCGCGAGGAGGTAGTTGCAGCACTCCGCGCCGTGCTCGGCGAGCTCATCGAGGAAAAGGCGGGCGGATGCGCGCTTACCGACGAGCCTGCCCTGCATATCGGTGAACGCAATGATCACCGTGTCGATCTCTTTTGCCGCGACCAGGCTCTCTAACTGCTCGATGGTGAGCATGCCTGTTCGGCTGGGGGTGGTTCGGCTTGTCATGGCGATAATCTCCTCGTCGAGCCATCAATCCGACCATTACATCACAGCCTGCGCGCTCCGTTAGGCCGAGTTGTAACGCGGTATTTACATCTAAAGGTAGACATGAGGTACCAATAAACGCCATGCTCTCGGGTAACCGAAATTGCGCTCCCCCGCGCGCTCGGAATTCACGATCCACCTCTGGAGGAATTCATGGCTCAGAACAAGGTCTCCGGCGTCACGTATGAGAAAGCCGAGGCGGGCTATTTCGAGAAGCGAAGTCTGAGACGAACAGCCGGATTCTGGGGCCTCTGGGGCATCGGCATCGCGGCCGTTATCTCGGGTGACTTCTCAGGATGGAACGTGGGACTCGGCACGACCGGGTGGGGTGGCCTCCTGTTCGCCACCATCATCGTCGTCATCATGTACTTCGCGATGATCTTCTCGATAGGCGAGATGTCCGCCGCCATGCCTCATACCGGCGGCGCATATTCGTTCTCCCGCGCCGCGATGGGGCCATGGGGAGGCTTCGTGACAGGAATCGCAGAGACCATCGAATATGTCGTCACGACTGCGGTCGTCGTGCTGTTCTCGGCGTCGTACCTCAACTCGATCATCTCGGACCTCACCGGCTTCGACCTCGCGAAGGGCGGCTACGCGTGGGTCTGGTGGGTCGTGCTCTACGCGATCTTCATTGGTCTGAACTCGCTCGGCGCGTCCGTCGGTTTCCGTTTTGCCCTGATCGTCGCAATCATCTCGATGGCAGTCATCCTGCTCTTCGCGGTGCTGGCGTTCGCCAATGGAGCGGTCGACTTCTCGAAGGTCTTCGACATCAAGCCGTCCGCCGGGAACACGAGCTTCCTGCCGTTCGGGGCCGTCGGCATCCTGTTCTCGCTGCCCTTCGCTATCTGGTTCTTCCTGGGCATCGAAGAGCTTCCGCTTGCTGCGGAAGAGGCGAAGAACCCCGCGAAGGACATCCCGCGCGCCGGAGTCTGGGGAATCGTCACACTCGCATTCTTCGCGCTGCTCATTCTGTTTCTCAACCCGGCGGTCACAGGGTCGAAAGACCTCACGATCTCGCCTGGTGACGGCGACGAGCCGCTCCTCGCCGGATTCCGCGCCTTCCTTCCGGACAGCGTTGCCGCCCTGCTCGCCCTGTTCGCGCTGATTGGACTGCTGGCTTCGCTGCAGGGAATCATGTTCGCCTACGGACGCAACATGTACTCGCTCTCCCGTGCGGGTTATTACCCGAAGTTCCTCTCCCTGACCGGCAGGAAGCACCAGACGCCGTGGGTAGCGCTCGTCGTCGGAGGCGCAATCGGATTCGTGATCCTGCTCGTCGTGGCTCTAATCATCCCCGCGGTCAATCCGGCTGCGGCGGGCGCCGCAACCGGCGTCATCCTGTTCATTGCGGTGTTCGGTGCTGTGATCTCATACATGATGCAGATGATCGCGTTCGTGGTGCTTCGCCGAAGGTTCCCGAACGCAAAGCGCCCCTACAAGAGCCCGACGGGTGTGGTTGGCGCGGTTATCGCCGGCGTCATCGCATTCGGCGCGTTCCTCGGGATCGTGCTCGCGCCGACCTTCCAACTGGCGGTCATCACGTTCATCATCATCTTCGTGATCGGGCTCATCCTCTTCGCGCTTGTGGGTCGGCACCGCCTCGTGCTGTCGCCGGAAGAGGAATATGCGCTCAGCGGCGGCCTTCACGGAGATCCACAGGCGGAGGGCTATGACGTCATGGAGGGCGAAGTCTTCGACCGGAAGTAGCGGCAGGAGCGCGCGGTTCGCAGTTGCGCGCACCATTCGGCTGAACGCTGACGCCGCGGCGACGGCGCAGAGCCGAAAGGTGCGCGCAGGAGGGTCTGCGCGACCCCAAGTGGCAGTCGCAGCTCGTGTCACCGGCAAAAGGCGAGCATGACCGCGAGCGACGTCAGTGTGATCCCTGCTGAGAGTGCAGCCGCGCGGCGCTCGGTACGAGTGCGCCAGATCAGGGCGACCCGCGCCACGCCCCACGTCGAGACGACCGCGATGAAGGCCGGGATTGCCGCGACCGGCATCGCACCGTGTTCGTGCACGGTCGTGACGGCGACGACCGGTGAGTGCGGAAGCAGCACGATCATCCCGAGCGCCATCGCCCAGAAGTCGATGAGGTGGAGGCGATAGACAGCCAGAGTTCGGGCGAGCGGTGCCATCGCGATCGAAACCACGACGAGCACGGCCGCTCCCGCCAGGCACTTCACAGGCGAACTTCCGCCGACCAGCGTGAGCGCCATGACCGTTGCCATCACGACGTGCGGAAACAGGCCGCGCCACGAGCGTGCTGGCCGCGGCGTCGCTGCTCGCCCCGGGGCGGTTATGCCTGCCACACCGTCTTGATGTTGACGAACTCGCGGATCCCGAAGATCCCGAGTTCGCGTCCGTATCCGGAGTTCTTGACGCCACCGAAGGGAAGCCCAAAGAAGGATGCCGTATTGCCGTTCGCAAAGACCGCACCGAACTCGAGGCTGCTGTGGAGCTGATCGATTTCGGCCTGGTCGGATGTCCAGATACTCGCGGCCAGCCCGAAATCCGAATCGTTGGAACGCTCGATCGCTTCGTCGATGCCTGACACCTTGTAGACGCACGCCACCGGTCCGAAGCATTCCTCGCGGTAGATGCTCATCTCGGGTGTGACATCCGTGAGCACAGTCGCCGGATAGAACCAGCCTGCGCCATCCGGCAGGTCGCCGCCGGTCAGAACGGTCACGCCCTTCGACTTGGCGTCGTCGACCAGGGCGTGGGCTTCGGCACGCACCTGTTCGGTGGCCATCGGGCCGAACGATGTCGAAGCATCGAACGGATCTCCCGGCTTCATCGCCTTCATCCGCTCGACGAACGCGGCCAGCCACTCGTCGTAGATGTCCTCGTGGATGTAGAACCGCTTGGCACAGATGCAGCTCTGTCCGCTGTTCTGGGTGCGCGAGTTTGCGCCGAATTCGGCCGACTTCGCGATGTCGGCGGAGGGCAGCACCACGAAGACATCCGTTCCGCCCAGCTCGAGCACGCTCTTCTTGATATTGCGCCCGGCGGCCTCGGCAACGGCCGAACCCGCTCCGACGGAGCCCGTCAGCGTGACCGCACGGATGCGCCGGTCATCGATCAACCTCGATGCCGCAGCACCCTCGATGAGCAGCGTCTGGAACGCGCCGACCGGGAAACCGGCCCGCTCGAACAATTCCCCGAGGTACAGCGCGACCTGCGGCACGCTCGAGGCGTGTTTGAGTAGTCCGGTGTTGCCCGCCATGAGGGCAGGCGCGGCAAATCGGATGACCTGCCAGAACGGGTAGTTCCAGGGCATGACCGCGAGCACGGTTCCGATCGGCTGGTAGATCACGCGGGCGGCCGTCGCTCCGACCGACTTCGGATCGACCGGCGACTCGGATGCGAGGTACTCCTCGGCATGGTCCGCGTAGTGGCGCATGCCGTTTGCCGACTTCGTCACCTCGTACTTCGCGGTGCCGATCGTCTTGCCCATCTCGGTGGATGCAAGGGCTGCGACTGTCTCGAGTTCGGCATCCATCAGGTCGGCGGCCTTGCGCATCCACTCCGCGCGCTGCGCGAACGTCGTCGCGCGCATCAGGGCGTTGGCGTCGTGGGCGCGCTGAAGGATCGCCTCGACCTCCTCCGCCGTGTGCGAATTGAAGGACTTTTCGATCTCACCCGTCGTTGGGTTGACTGTCGCGATGGCCATGGGAAGCAAACTCCTTCGTTTTTGTGCGGTTTCGGTAGCTGTACTAGATCGTGGTAGTGCTGGGTCAGTGGTGGTGGTGGTCGCCGGCCGGGTGGCTGGCGTCGGCATCGTGGGATCCGGATGCCGGGTGGCAGTGATCGCTCGTCGACTCAGGAACATCCAGCGTGGGATTACGACCGAAGAAACCGTGTGGCTTCAGCACAAAACCCGCCGAGTCCACGGGCATGATCGGCCAGTCCTCGAGGCGTGGGAAGTGCGTGAGGCCGAAAGTGTGCCACAGCACGATGTCAGTGTTGTCGACCGATCGGTCGGCCTTTACCCACTGCGGAAGGCCAGCGCCGCCCGGATGCTGGTTCACGAAGTCACCCGCTGGATACTGCTCGGTCGGCTCGTACGCGGTCACCCACAGGTGCTTGGTCGCGTAGGTGGCTCGCGCATGGATGTCCGACTCGCTGTCCGCGAGGAGGGTCGGCTGCCCCTCCGGATAAAGCACGTAGGCGACATCGCCACCGAGACGGTTCTGCACCCCGGGATTCGAGACGAGCCAGCTTCGACCCTTGCTGTTGTCGGCCATCCGCTGGGCATCCGACTCGGTTGTCAGCCGCGTGCGCAGTTGTGTGATCCCGGTGCCGTGTGGGTTCTCCGGACCGCGTGGCACGAGCACCGCCTCCAGCTCATCGACCGAGTTGTCGAGGCCGTCGACCGCCATGTCGAGACGGGCGCTGAAGAGGTGCTGATGGTACGGAGCGCCCAACCCGGGCGCCAGTTCTGAGGCGAACTTGTAGCCCGTACCCGGGTACGCCGAGGTGAACACCACGCCCGTCGCCTTGACCTCGTGCTCGATCTTGCCGTCGAGGTAGAGGTACCAGTAGAAGCCATAGTCGTAGTTGCCCACGGTGACGAAGAACGAGATGACGAGCCGACGGTTACGCCGCGAATCGCTCGACCCGTTCCAGTTGTCGCTGTGCTTCCAGAGGATTCCCGCGTCCTCCTCGTGGATGCAGATCGCCTGCGGGATGATGTGCGGTTGGCCGTCGTTGCCAGCCACGATCGCATCGAGGTAAGTGATGTCGCCGACACAGTCGCAGCCGAGTTCGAGCGAGTTCGCGAACCCGCCCAGAAGGTACTCGCCGCAGTCGAAGAAGTTCTGGAACCAGCGCTGCGGGCTCGGGTCGCCGTACGGCACCATCATCTCGGCAATGGATGCGCGATAGATCACGGACCGACGTGTGCCCTCGTCTTCGATGGCGATGTTGCGCAACACGAGTCCCTCGCGCTGGTCGAACCCGACCTGCAGCGACCAGCCCGCCCAGCTCAGCACGTGATTGTCATCGATCGTGAAACTGGGGCCTTGCGGCTGCGTGATCTCGATGGGCTTGAGCCCGGCGCGCTCGGGCTGGTTGACCCAGCTGGCCAGGTGATAGTTGCCGTCTTCCTGAGGTACGGGCAGGTCGACGTAGTCGATGACATCCAGCACCTCGCGAGTCACGACGTCGATGATGACCGTGACACCATCCACCGGATGCGCCCAGCCGAGATCCTCCGGCGTCTTCTGAACGAAAGTGAAGCAGCGCTGCAGGCGCCGACCGACCTCGTTCTCGTTCTGAGCGACCTGGGCCGACAGTGGATTGACCCGCAGCTGGGTTAGGTCGGTGAGTCCACGCTTACGCATCGCTGCGAGCCAGCGCTCGTCCTTGTGAATGACTTCTTCGACCAGGCCGAATTCGAGGAGGACCACGGGCAGCTGCCCGTCAACCGCCGGGTCGAGGATTCGATCGCTCACGATGCGATCCTCGGATGGGCTCACGACGACGTCATGCTGCTCCCCCGACGCCATGTCGATGAGCATCGCGCGAAACTGGCGCGGGCCGACTGTTCCCGCGAACAGTTCACGCTTGTCCGGCTCGGAGAGCCCGAAGTAGCTGAAGTGGGTTGTCGCACTGACCAGGCCCGCCGCATCCAGAATCCGATATGCCGAGGCGATATCTGCGGCACTGACGGTGGCGAGTGCCGTCTCAATGTCGGCGGTGGCGAGAGAAGGTGCGGTCACTGAGGTCTCCACGAGGACTAACGGGCAAGAGAACGGGCAAGCGGATGAAACGGTGTTCGTATCGTCGCATCTTCCCGTTTCGAGTTTGTCGTTAGACGAATCGAGTTGTCGTCAAACAGACTGAATTGTCGTCATAAGGACTCTCGCCGGTCAGGGAAAGGGCTTTCCCAAACTATACGCTCGCGTCGGTTCGCCTGCAATCGCGACCCAAGTTGCCCCCGCGGACCTCCGAACCCGCGCGAGAACCCGCGCGTGTCGACCGGCGTGTCTGGCGGGATACCAGCGAAACGGGATTCACAATGGGCGTAACACGGCACGAAAGGCAATCCAGTGGCCTCGAGACTTCGCTTCCTCCGACCGGCGCCACCCGCGCCGGTCACAATCGATCTCCAGAAGATGGTCTACGACCTCGTGCTCGAGCGCGCCAACGCGATGTTCGGCCCCGGCTCCTCCTTCACCGTCACTCTTCGCAACGGCGATGAGTCCGATGCCATGTTCACCGAAACCGTCGTTGAAACCCTGGCCTGGGACATTTCACTCGGCCTCGACACTCGCGCCACGATCCCCACCCGCCTCTCCGCCTGATCCCTGCGGTCACCGTGGCCACGCCCCAGCGGAGGCGGCGCCTCCGGAAGACGATCGCGCTCTCGGTGCTCGCGCTGCTTCTCCTGCTGGTGACCTGCTTTCTCACCTACGCGAGCCTGCCAACGCTCGCCGAGCCTAAACCGCTCGCTGCAGTTCGGGACGACCCGGCCCTGCGCCTTCGGGAAACCGGCGACGCCGTCGTGCTGACCCCAACCAGCGGAGCGAGCGGCACAGGGATCGTCTTTCTGTCGGGAGCCCATATCGATCCCGCCGCCTACGCGTCGAAACTCTCAGGCATCGTGGACGGTGGAGTGACCGTTGTTATCGCCCGCCCCATCCTGAATCTCGCGATCCTCGAAAACCGGCCACTCACGACGTTCACCGGGTTGGCGCCCACCGTCAATCGCTGGTACGTCGCCGGTCACTCACTGGGCGGCGTTCGGGCGTGCCAGTATGCGAAAGACGACTACACAGTGGCCGGGCTCATCCTGTTCGGGTCGTACTGTGGCATTGATGTGTCGTCGACCTCGATCCCGGTGCTGAGCATCGGCGGCAGTCGCGACGGCCTGACGACGCCGAGCAAGATACGTAGCGCCTCGCATCTGTTGCCGGTGGATGCAACGTTCACCACCATCCCAGGCGCCGATCACGCCGACTTCGGAGACTACGGACCACAGGCCGGTGACCTCAGCTCGACCACCACCGACGCATCAGTCCGCTCGCAGATCGCGAACGCGGTGCTGGGGTTCGTTGGGTAGTGAGGGGCTGGTCGGTGCTGGGCTGGTTGGGGCTGGGCTTGTCTAGTTCTTCGAGCCCGTGAGCGCGAGCACTCCGCCCAAGCCGATCATTGCGATGCCGCCCGTCGCCCCAAGGGTCTCGACCCGACGCGGCGACCGAGCGAACCACGCGCGAGCGGCACTGGCTGCGATGGCCCAGCCTCCGTCGCAAATGAGCCCGATGGTGACGAAAATGCCTCCGAGCACAAGCAATTGCATCGTCACATTGCCTGCATGCACGTTGACGAACTGCGGAAGAATCGCGATGAAAAACACGATGACTTTCGGGTTGGTGACGCCGACCAGCATGCCCTCGAGAAGTGACCGCAGCTTGCTGCGTGGAGCAACCTCAGTCGTGGCGGCGAGCCGCTTACGGTGACGGATGGCCTGGATCCCGAGGTACACGAGAAACCCCGCCCCCGCGAACTTGATGACGGTAAGCGCGACAATCGAGGATTGGATGATCGGACCGAGCCCGAGGGCAACCAACGCCGACTGCGCAAAGACCCCGATGTTGTTACCGAGCACGCTCAGCAGCGCGCCTGCTCTGCCGAGCGAGAGGGCGCGCCCGATGACGAAGAGCACACTCGGGCCGGGCAACAGGATGAGTACGGCCGACGTGATCGTGAACGCCAGGAGGGTCGGAGCGGGAATCACCTGCCTACAGTAGCGAGAAGTGCGAGCAGCGCGCGCCAGGAAGCGTCAGCCTCAGGGCGCGACGATGCCGGTGACTTCTTCGATGCAGCGAACGAGCACTGCTCCGAGCTCTGCGCTTCGGGAAAGCGTGGATCTCGTCGCGGAACCGGGCGCACCTCGAAGCTCGAAAAGGCCGGTCGGTCCGAAGTACCGGGACCCGCTCATGTGCGGCGCGGTCGCCGCGTAGAGAATCGGCAGGGCGCCCTGCTGCACCGGCTGGCCGAACACACCCGCGGCCCATGTCGCGACGCGATGCGCGAACGGTGGCAATCCGGCGAACCCGTTTGCGACGATGTTGGTGGCCGTGAATCCCGGATGCGCCGCGGCACTCAGCGCGTCGATGCCGCCTTCCCGAAAGTGCCTGTCGAGCTCGAACGACAGCAGCAGGTCGGCGAGTTTGGTGCGTCCGTAATAGTCGAACCCGCGGTAATCCTCTCCGCGAAGATCGGCTCTGAGTCGAGCTTCATCGAAGGAAGCGCCGCGGTGCCGGTCGCTACTGACAAAGATCACGCGACTGCCGGGCGTGCTCTCGATCGCCGGAAGCAACAGCCAGGTCAGCGCCGCCGGACCGATCACGTTGGTCGCCCACTGCTGTTCGATACCGTCGGTCGAATAGCCGAGCGGCGGAGCCATGACCCCGGCATTGTTCACCAGCAGATCGACACGATCGCCAGTTCGGGCACGAATCTCGCTCGCGGCCGTCCTCACGGAGGCGAGGCTGCTGACATCCAGCTCGACGAGTTCCGGTGGGGTGTCCACTGGCCCGGCAGCAGCGACCCGCTCGAGCGCCGCCGCCCCACGACCCGGATCGCGGCTCGTCAGCAATACCCGCGCGCCGCGGCTGGCCAGCACCTCGGCGATACGAAGGCCAAGCCCGCCGGTCGCTCCTGTCACGACAGCGGTGCGACCCGACTGCTGCGGGATGTCGGCGTCGGTCCAGGCACGCGAGGCTCGAGCGCTGTCGCGTTGCCTCGCGCTGTGTCGCATCTGTTGCTCTCGCTTGTCCCTCGTGCGTGTTGGCGAGTATGTGTTGGTGCGGGTTCAAGATGGAGCTGCTGCCTGGAGTCAGTGAGCAAGCGGATTCCGAATCCTGATGCCAACGTAGCCGACTGCGACGAGCACAACGGAGCAACCGGCAGCGAACAGAGCTGCAGCGAGAGTCGGCAACGGAATCGGCTGCACGAGTTCGAACGACGTCGAGTAGTTGAAGACCGCGTGGCCCAACACCGTAAACCAATTGCGCGGGTCGTTCTGAGCGACAATCGGCAGGATGAAGTCCCAGGCCAGAAAGACCAGCGCCGGTATTGCGAACACTCCGGCGATCGATCCGACTGCGACGCCACCCGCACCAAAGAACACGGCAATGAGAAGGATCACCGCCCACTGCGCGAGCGGAGCATCCGGCTTGGGTGGTGTCAGGGGCGGGAATTCGCCGAGCCTGATCTCGGAAGCGAGAGACGCACGGGCGACGGTGCGGGAGAGCACGTCTGCGAGGAGGGTCGCGATCGTGATGATCGCGGCGCTCCCGACGACAGCGAGCTGCCGGCCCGCCACTGCGCGTGCCGGCCCGGCGCGCACAAGCGTGATCTTCTCGGTGGAGTATCGGCGCTGCGTTGTCGACATCCAGAGACCAATGAGAAAGAAGACAACGGGGAAGACGAGGAACCCGAAATATTTCAGGGTCTCGGCGGGCGAACTGCTCGGAGCGATGTCATGGATGGCTGTGGCGAGGTTGTCATAGTCGAAGCGCGCGAGGTTGTTGACGGTCTGTTCGCCGGCCGTGGTCGTCACCGCTTCGGGTCGTCGGAGGTCTGCCGCGAAGTCCATGCCGTTCTTCGCATATTCGGATTTCGTGTGCTGGAGCAACGTGAAATCGTCGCGCACCGCCTGCGCTGAGTTCGCGACATTGAGCACCGCCAGTACCGCCACGAGCACGATGACGATCGGAAGAAGCAGCGACACCCAGGCGAGTCGCAACTCTGCGGCGAGCTGTCGGATCACGCGTCGACCCCGGCGGAGATTGTGCCGCCCGCGAGCGCCAGTCGCCGCGTCGACAGCTTCGCGTAGGAGTCGTCGTGGTGTCCGGTGATCAGAACCGTGGACTCTCGCGCTCGCCTCAGGAGAGCGTCTCCGACCTCGCCGACTGTCGGCGCATCCACCCCGTTCAGCGCTTCGTCGAGAATCAGGTACCTGGCGCCGGACAGGAGCGCGGCGACGAGATGCAGTCGCTTGCGCTGCCCGTGGCTGAGCTTGCGAGCTGGTAGTCGGAGCAGCGAGTGGCCCGCCACGGAGGGCGCGGCCGTCGCGATTGTCACCCGCGGGATCGTGCGCCCCAGCAGCATCCGGATGTTCTCGTAGCCGCTGAGAAACGGAAAGACCGCCGCGTCGTCGAAACAGACGTACAACAGAGGGCGGACCCGGGCAGCATCCACCCCGTCAAAGAGGATGCTGCCCGAGTACCGCTGGATTCCCGCAATTGCTCGGATGAGAGTCGTCTTGCCCGAACCGTTCACTCCGGTCAGGTGAGTGATGGTCGCAGGCTCGATCGTCGTGGTGCAGTGCCGCAGGATGTCGCGCCCGCGTACGTGGATCGTGACGTTGTCGAGTTGAATCACGGGAAATCTCGGGTTTCTGACTAGTTGACGATGTACGAGCCGCCGCGTTTGAGCTGGTAGGTATCAGTGACCGAGGTCTTGTAGACATCCACGTTGCCCCACGGCGTCGGCGTTCCGATGCCGATCGTCACGGTCCCGCGCCAGTTGTGGTCGGTGTTCGTTACCAGCGTGCGCTTGATGCCACCTTTCGAGGCCGTGTTCGGAAACGCGTAGCCGACGTCTTGCCAACCGGTACTCGACGCGATCCTGCTGCTGTTCCAGTACCACTCGAGCGTGTTGGACGACCAGAGCTGAGTGGTTCCGTGAGTGTGAATGATTCGCCTGCCCGCAGTGACGGTTATCACTCTGACGCTGCTTGTGGTCGCGTTCGGCTGGGCAGGGCTCGGCTGGGCAGGGTTCGGCTGGGCGGGCACCTTGAGCGCGGGCACCTTGAGCGGGACCGAACTGGTGGCGTCGGCGAGGTACCGGTCGAGAGCAGACTGCTGTTGCGGTGTAGGGCCGGTGTCTGGGGTTGTTGCAGCAGCACTCGCGGCCGGACTCGCGAGAGGGCCAGCGGAGCTCGCAAGAGTGTGGCTCGCTGTGCCCGCTGTCGCCGGTGTCGCGAGCGCGAGAGCAAGCGCGAGGCCCGCAGCGGCACTCGCAAGAGTGATGATGGTTCGCTTCACGGTAACTCCAATCTCTGGCCGGGCGTTGGTGCCTCGACCGTTAGAGACTAGAGACTATGTGTACTACAGAGAGCCCGCAGAAGTTATCCACAGGGACTCCGGCGCAGGGTACCGGCGCCCGGCAACGCGGATCTCCTTCAATTTCGAAAGAGGTCAGGAGCGGCCAGAGACTCTACGGATGCCGTCCAGCCGGGGACGTCGTCGGCGACGGTCGGGCGCGGGCCGGGGATGAACGAGAACCGACCGCCGTAACCGGACGCATCCGAACCCGGCGTCGCATCTGAACCCGGCGTCAGGGACGCGACGACCGCGTCGAGGTCAAGCCCGGCCATGACGAGTCCGTCGATCTCGCGCCGGTTGATACCGACCGGCAGGGGTCCATTGCCGAGATCCGTGCCATAGATCACGCGGCCGCCGCCCGCGGCAAATCGACGGAGATTGTCGACCGCAAAGTCGTGGTCACGGCCATAAGCGCCCCAGCCATGAATGTCGAGTGTGCTGATCCAGCTGCAGGACTGCACCATCTCCGCGATGTCGTCATCCCCGAGTCGTTCGGTCCACGGGGTGTGCGCGAGCGCATCCACTCCCGCGCGGGCGGCTCGAAGCGCCTGGCCCGTGCCCTGCGCGTGTGCCACCACCGGAAGCGCCATCGCCCGTGCCCGCCCCACCACGAAGGCAAGCAAATCGTCCGACCACACCGGTCCTGCATCGCTGTTGAGCGCGATCTTGATCATGGATGCGCCGAACCGCTTCATTTCTTCGAGAGCAGACGCACCCTCATCCGGAGTCGAGATCTCGCGGCACGACCCCTCTGGCGCCCACGACGAACGGCTCGGATAGCCACCTGCCGCCGTGAGCAGACCGCCAACGATTGCGACTTCGAGGCGATCGCTCTCGCGCTCCACCCACCGCGAGGCCTCGTTCGGTTCCCAGCCCAGATCGACGACGCGCGAGATCCCACCCGGTATCAGAGCGTCACCATCGATCAGCCCGAGGTGTACGTGGCTGTCTCGGAATCCGGGAAGTATTGTGCCGGCGAGGTGAACGATCTCGCCAGCGCCGCGCCAACCCGCGAGCGGCGCGACGTACACGAGCGACGTACCCCGCACTTCGAAGACGCTTGCTCCGCGCCATCCATTCAGCCAGGCTTCGTCGGCGGTGATGAACATCGGCGATCCGTCGGTCATGCGCCGATCTCGGTTCGCACCGCGAACAGTTCGGGAAAGAACGTGAGACTCAGGGCTCGCTGGAGGAAGTCGACGCCGCTGGAGCCGCCCGTACCCCGTTTCATGCCGATG
>JAUZFR010000103.1 GCA_030840335.1 Actinomycetota bacterium
CGCAACACGCTGGCTCGACTCGCTGATCCTTGACGGCGCCGACCAGCTGGTCGGCTACGACCACGCCGAATTCGGCCGCTTTCCTGCGATCACGAGCCGCGCATCCGGAGCCGGTCGCGTCACCTACGTCGGAACGGTTCCGAATCCGGCGTTCGCCGCCGACATCGTGCGCTGGGCCATTCCGACCCCGATCGCCGACGGCTGGACGCGGTCGGCGACTGTGACGATCGCCTCGGGCGTCAGCGCAGCAGGCAAGCGCCTCTGGTTCGTCAGCAACTGGAGTTCGACGCCTGCCACGGCGACCACGCCGGTTGCCGTGACCGAAGCAACCGGAGGCGAATCCTTCGCAGCCGGTCATGATTTCTCGCTCGAGCCCTGGGCATCCCTGGTCCTGGCCGACGAGTAAGTGGTCCGTCGCAGTAGACGGTCCGAATACACAAAAAGGAAGAGCACATGAGAAAACGAGCACCAAGAACAGCACTGGCGCTGAGCGCGGGTCTGTTGACGACTGCACTACTCCTCACCGGCTGCACGCCCGGTGGAACCACGGCGACTCCCACCACCACGACGGTCTCGCAGGCAAAGATCGACAAGGCGATGAAGACGCCGACCACGCTGACCTTCTGGACCTGGGTTCCGAACATCCAGAACGAGGTCGATTTGTTCGAAAAGGCCTACCCGGCCATCAAGGTCAAGGTCGAGAACGTTGGGCAGGGCGCCCCCCACTACACGAAGATTCGCACGGCCCTCAAGGCCGGAACGGGCGCACCGGATGTCGCTCAGATCGAGTACCAGTACATCTCCTCGTTCAACGTGACGAAGAGCCTGCTGGATCTCGCTCCGTATGGCGCCGCCAAGCTCAAGAGCGAGTACGTGCCCTGGGTCTGGAACCAGGTTGTCTCCGGCAAGCAGGTTCTCGCCGTTCCGCAGGACTCGGGCCCAATGGGAAACCTGTACCGCACCGACATCCTGAAGAAGGCCGGCATCACTGCCGCTCCCGCGACCTGGGATGACTACGCGACAGATGCTGCGGCGGTCAAGTCGAAGACTGGCTCCTACATCTCGAACCTCGCGCCGAACGACGCGGGCCAGCTCCTCGGACTCATGTGGCAGGCGGGCATCAAGCCGTTTGGCTACGACGGCAAGCAGGGTGTCTCTGTCGCGGTGAACACCGCAAAGGCCAAGAGTGTGATGTCGTACTGGCAGAAGCTCATCCAGGGCGGCCAGGTCTCGGTCGACCCGGACTTCACCGACCAGTGGTACCAGGGGCTCGCCAAGGGCAAGTACGCCGGATGGCTGACCGCTGCGTGGGGACCCATCTTCCTGCAGGGCACGGCGGCGAAGACGTCGGGCCTCTGGGCCGCATCCGCCCTTCCGCAGTACGCCGGTGCAGCTCCCGCATCCGGCAACTGGGGAGGATCATCAGATGCAGTGCTGAAGACAACGAAGAACCCGATCGCCGCGTACGAGTTCGCCAAGTGGCTGAACAACGACCAGTCGTCGACGAGCCTCTTCGCGTCAAAGCAGTTCCTCTGGCCGACCGCGAACAACGTGCTCACCGATCCGACGTTTACGAATGAGAAGTCGGCGTTCTACGGTGGACAGACCGTCAACAAGACGTTCTCGGACATCTCAAGCACCGTGGACACGAAGTTCGAATGGCTGCCGTACATGGACTTCGCCTACTCGAGCTTCAATGACACCCTCGGCAAGGCAATTGCCGACAAGGGCGACCTTGGGGCAGGACTCGACGCCTGGCAGAAGGCCCTCGTCGACTACGGAACCCAGCAGGGCTTCACGGTCAACAAGTAGCAACCGCACCACGGGGGCGGCTTCGCGAGCGGAGCCGCCCCATCCCTCAGTTTCACCTCATCCCCGTTACAAAGGAGTTTCGATGAGCACCGCAACGGTGGCCTCCGGGTCGCTCACCCCAACGAAGAAACGGGGGACGCCGCTCACGAAGAAACGGCAGTGGCGCGCGGCCTACCTGTTCGTCATTCCGTTCTTCGTGATTTTCATCACGATGCTGATCATCCCGTTGTTCTATTCGGGCTATCTCAGCTTCTTCGCCACGCGTCTGGTGGGCGGCGTGAGCTTCGTCGGTTTCGACAACTACGTGAAGACGTTCACCGATCCCCTGTTCCTCGCTGGGGTGGGGCGCACCGCTCTGTTCCTCGTCATCCAGGTGCCGATCATGCTCGGGCTCGCCCTGTTTCTGGCGCTCGCGCTCGACAGCGGTCGGGTGCGGGGCAGCAAGGTGCTCCGCCTCCTGATCTTCATCCCCTATGCGATCCCTGGCGTCGTCGCGACGCTCATGTGGGGCTATCTGTACGGCCAGGACTTCGGCCCGATCGACCAGATCCTTGGGTTCCTTGGACTCGGACAACCCAACCTCCTCTCGGACAGTAACGTGCTTGGTTCGATGATGAACATCGTCACGTGGGAGTTCGTCGGCTACAACATGATCATCATGTACTCCGCCCTTCGGTCGATTCCGTCCGAGTTGTACGAGGCAGCCGAAATCGACGGGGCGAGCCAGTTCCGAATTGCGTGGAGCATCAAGATTCCGGCCATCCGTCCGGCCATCCTGCTCACCGTGATCTTCTCGATCATCGGCAGCTTCCAGCTGTTCAACGAGCCGAGCCTGTTGCGAAACATCGCGCCCAACGCGATCAGCACTTCGTACACGCCGAACTTCTACGCCTACAATCTGGCGTTCGTCAGCCAGAACGTGAACTACGCCGCCGCCGTCGCATTCATCCTCGGCATCGTGATCATGATCGTCTCGTACGTCGTGCAACTCACGACCCAGAGAAGGGAGCGCCTCGGATGACCGCCGCGGCCCCAACCGTGCCGGGCACGGCCACGAATGTCGACGCATCGCTCGTCGGCGCCCGCCGGGGGAAGAGCTATTCGCCCGAGAAGCGCCGCAGCAATCTCCTGACGGTCGTGCTGTGGATATGCGCTCTCTACTTCGTGTTCCCGTTGTTCTGGCTGCTCGTCGCGTCGACGAAGAACAACTCGGATCTCTTCACGAGCTTCGGACTCTGGTTCGGCAAGTCGTTCAGCCTGTTCCAGAACCTCGGCGACGTCTTCTCCGCCCAGGGTGGGATCTTCCTGCACTGGGCTCTGAACACCGTGTTGTACGCAGGGGTAAGCGCCATTGGCGCCTCGCTGCTCGCGACCATGGCTGGCTACGCCTTCGCGAAGTATGACTTCCCCGGCGGAAAAGCGCTGTTCAGCGTGACGCTCGGCGCGATCATGATCCCGCTGACGGCACTCGCGATACCGACCTACCTGTTGTTCAGTTCGGCTGGTCTCACGAACACTCCTTGGGCGGTCATCCTGCCCTCGCTCGTGAGCCCGTTCGGCGTCTTCCT
>JAUZFR010000168.1 GCA_030840335.1 Actinomycetota bacterium
GTGCATGCTCCGAGACCCGGTGTGGATCAGTCGCGCCTCCACCTCGACGAGGTCGCCGATGTGCACGGGACGATAGAAATGGATGCCTCCGGAGTATGCCGCCACCGACTCTCGCTTGCTCCACATAGCGGCGCACGTTCGCGCGGCGTCGTCGATCCAGCGCATGACTGTGCCTCCGTGCGCATTGCCGCCGAAGTTCACGGCAGACGGCGCGGCAAGAAATCTAAGCGTGAGCTTCGGCGCGGTGCCGGCTTCTGTATATGCCTGTGCGCGCATCTCTTCGTGGATGCGCGCCCTGGCGGCGACGCGACCCTCGGCGCCCGCTGAGAACTCCAAATCTCTAAGGTCGTGGGGAGCCCATCTGGGGACCTCCTGCGGCCGTCCGTCAGCATCCACCGAAACAAAAATCAGGATGCAGTGGGTGGCAAGTTCGAACACAGCGTGCCTGGCATCCGCAGAAGAGATCGTGACGTTCACGTGGATGCTGGTGCGACCCGTGTGGATGACGCGGGCTTTGGCTTCAACCAGTTCGCCCGGCCGAATTGGACGGTCGAAGTTGACGTTACCGACGTATGCCGTGACGCACGTGCTGGCCGCCCAACCGACCGCGCAGGCGTATCCCGCTTTGTCGATCCATTCGAGAACGCTCCCCGCCTGGACGGTCGTCCCATCGGCAACCGCGTCACTCGGAGCGGCGAGGAATCGCAGCGTAATCCGGTCGTGCGACTGCATGCTCCGCCTCTCTGTGCGTCCGGTCTGATGAACCGGGCACTCCCATCATGGAACGGCCAAACGGATCGCCTGTCAAGTGTCGCGAAAGTCGATTTCCGGCACCTTCGTGACCTAATCGTTATCAAGAAGGTCTTCCGTTTTCGTCGCTGAGGTTTATGTTTTACCGTGAAACTAAATCACCAAGAGGTGGTGATCCGCGGTCGCGGTCCCATTTCGATTACAAGGAGGTAATTGATGCGCAAGAGGCATTTGGCGGCTGTTGCGCTGCTGGTTGCGGGCGCACTGGCGCTCGCGGGCTGCAGCGGATCCGGCGGCAGCACAGCCGCAGGTAAGGTCGACACCGGCCACATCGACGGCAAAGGCAAGACCCTCAAGGTCTGGTGGTACGACGCAGCCGACTCGGCGACATCCATCGCCTGGAAGGCCGCAATCAAGGAGTTCGAGAAGGAGACCGGAGCCAAGGTCGACTTCCAGCTCAAGAGCTTTGAGCAGCTCCGTACGACGGCGAGCCAGGTGCTCAACTCGAACGCGGCGCCCGATGTTCTCGAGTACAACAAGGGCAACGCCACCGCCGGCCTGATCTCCAGCCAGGGTCTGCTCACGAACCTCGACCCGGCAGTGAAGGCGTACGGATGGGACAAGCTCCTCTCCCCGTCCATCGCGACGACGGCTCGGTACAGCGCGAAGGGCCAGATGGGATCCGGCCACTGGTACGGCGTCCCGACCTACGGTGAATACACGATGGTGTATTACAACAAGGACATGTTCGACAAGTACGGCATCGCGGTGCCGACGACGTTTGACGAGTTCACCGCCGCCCTCCAGAAGTTCAAGGATGCCGGGATCACGCCGTTGGCTGAGGCCGGTGCCGAGTACCCGATTCAGCAGCTGCTGTACCAACTCGCTCTCAGCAAGGCTGACCGCGCATGGGTCAACAGCTTTGAGCGGTACACGACGCCCATGAACTTCCACGACGCGGAATGGACCTACGCCGCGGACACCCTGAAGGACTGGGTCGACAAGGGCTACATCAGCAAGAACGCGGTTTCGCTCAAGGCTCAGGACATGGCCAACAACTTCTTCGCCGCGAAGTCGCCGATCATGGCGTCGGGCAGCTGGTGGTATGGCACGGTCGAGAGCACGGTCAAGTTCAACTGGGGCACGTTCCTCTTCCCCGGTTCGACCCTCGCGATGGGCTCGGGCGGAAACAACTGGTCTGTGCCCGCGGTTTCCAAGAACAAGGACCTCGCCTACAAGTTCATCGACATCACGATGCAGAAGGCGAACCAGGACATCCAGGCAAACCATGGTGGCCTTCCGGTCAACGCGGACCCGAGCGCGATCACAGACGAGAAGAGCAAGGAGTTGCTCACCAACTTCGACACCCTCTCGAAGCGTGACGGACTCTCGTTCTACCCCGACTGGCCCACCGCGACGTTCTACGACCAGCTTGTAGCTGCGACGCAGACGCTGGTGAATGGCACGGCAACGCCCAACCAGATGCTGAGTACGCTCCAGACTCAGTACGACGCCGGCGTGAAGGCAGCGCAGCAGTAGTCACCTCATCGAACGGGGTCGCGGACGACAGTTCGCGACCCCGGCACGATGGACGACGCTCGTCGCAGCTCTGCAGATACCTCGGAAGGTCGGAATCAACGTGGCAGTGAACAGTATTGGCATCGCTCAGAAGCGGGTCAAACGCCCAAGGAAAGTCGCCGAGATCGGCCTCATTCCGGAGGGCAGCAAGAGGGGTCGTGCCGGTTTCTGGCTCTATCTGATCCCCGGTCTCATCCTCCTAACCGTGGTGATTCTCATCCCGCTGGTCTGGAACGTCTACATCAGCTTCACCTCGTGGCGCGGCATCCTTCCGCCCACGTTCATCGGTCTCGCAAACTGGACGGCCCTGTTCCAGGACCAGCAGTTCTGGATCTCGTTCGGCACCAGCATCGCGCTCATCATCGCGATGGTCGTCATCCCGACCCTCCTGGGTCTCGTACTCGCCGCGATGCTCTTTGACCTGATCGGACGCAAGTTCAACGGCAGCGTCGCGAGCTTCCTGAGGGCGACGTACTACCTTCCCCAGCTGCTTCCGATCGCTGTTGCATCCATACTCATCGGCTGGATCGTGCGACCGGATGACGGCGCGCTCAACACCATCCTCCGTGATGTCGGCCTTGGAGCGCTTCAGGGCAACTGGCTCGGGAGTCCGTCGACCGCCCTCCCGACGATCATGGTCGTCATGGTCTGGGTGCAGCTGGGCTATCCGGTCGTGATCTTCATGGCCGCGCTCCAGCGCGTCGACCCCGAGCTCTACGAAGCCGCGGAGATCGACGGGGCCAATTGGTTCCAGCGGTTCCGTTCGATCACCTCGCACATCATTCGCCCCGAGGTCTACGTCGTCACGCTGACCAGCACCATCGCGGCGCTCAAGGTGTTCGGCCCGGTCTACACCCTGACCAAGGGCGGGCCCGGAACGTCGACGCTGGTCCCGAGCTACTACTCCTATGTGCAGTTCTTCCAGACGACGCAGGTCGGCTACGGCGCTGCGATCTCCACCGCGCTCACTGTGGTCATCATCGTCGTCGCCGCAATCTTCCTTCGAGCGCAGAACCGCTCCGAGCGCTTGGAAAGTGAACGCTGATGGCTACCCCGGATCTCACCATCGCTGGTTCGTCGACCACGACGGCTCGGGTCAAGCACCCGCGTAGTCGCCGCCGTCGGCCACGCTCAGTCTCCGACTGGATCATCCTCGTCATCGCGTTTCTCGTCGCGATCGTCGTGGTGGCCCCGTTCATCCTTGTGTTGCTGAACTCGTTCAAGTCCCCGTCGGACTATGCGACGGGCGGTCCGCTGGCGTGGCCAGCGCACCTCTATCTCAAGGGCATCGAAGCGTTCTGGAACAACGTCAACTTTCCGTTGAAGCTCTGGAACAGCGTATTCATCAGCGCGCTCGTCGCGGTCTTCGGAGTCGCGGTGTCGGTGCTCAACGCCTACGCTCTCGGCGTCGGACGGATCAAGGGTCGCATCTGGATCGTCGTGTTGTTCCTGCTCGCGAACATGCTTCCGCAGGAGGCGATGATCTACCCGCTGTACTACATGTTCAAGCAGGTCGGCCTGTACGACAACGTGTGGGCCGTCATCATCATCCTCACCGTTCTCGAGAGCGCATTCGGCACCTATCTCTTGTCGTCGGTCTTCAGCACGTTCCCGACGGCCGTTCTCGAGGCAGCGGCGTTGGATGGCGCAAGCCGTTGGCAGATCCTGACTCGCATCATCGTCCCGATCAGCCGGCCCACGCTTTCGGTTCTGCTGGTGTTCTTTTTCATCTGGAGTTGGAACGAGTTCCTGATCCCGCTGGTCTTCCTGGTCAGCAATGACAACCAGACCGTGCCGCTGGCCGTCGCCACACTGACCGGCCAGCGAACGATGGACATCACCACGACGAGCGCGTCCGCGCTGCTCGGCCTGCTGCCCACTCTGATCTTCTTCCTCATCTTCCAGAGGACCCTCACCAAGGGGATCACCGCGGGCGCCGTCAAGTAGTCGCCGCACCGCACCTCTCCTACTACCGATTCGCACGAGACAAGGCATCACATTCATGAAATTCACCGACGGATTCTGGCTGCTGCGACCGAACGTCGTTGGGGCGTTCGCCCAGCAGAGCTATGACGTCACAGCCGAAGGCGACGAGCTGCAGGTCTTCGCGCCCACGAAGTTCGTGAGCAGGCGCGGTGACGTACTGAATCACTCGGCGCTGACGGTGACCCTTTCCAGCCCACTGGAGAACGTCGTGAAGGTGCGCATCGAGCACTTCCAGGGCGGCGCGGACGAACTCGGCTTCGAGCTGGTTGGCGCCAAAGATGGCGTCGCGAGCGTAGCGGTCGACGATGAGGGCGGTTCGTTGACCAGCGGGAGCCTGAGCGCAAAGGTGACAAAGGGCGTCGACTGGAACCTGAGCTTCGACGCGGACGGTCGCACTCTGACCTCGAGCGGACACAAGTCGCTCGGCCTGATGAAGCTGGATGGCGAGACCTACCTTCACGAGCAGCTCTCGCTCGGGGTAGGCGAGCTGATCTACGGACTCGGCGAACGATTCGGGCCGCTGACCAGGAACGGTCAGAGCGTCGACATCTGGAATGCGGATGGCGGGACCGCGAGCGAGCAGGCTTATAAGAACGTGCCGTTCTATCTCACCAACCGCGGTTATGGCGTGCTCGTCAATCATCCGGGTCTCGTTTCGTTCGAGGTGGGTTCGGAGCTGGTCGAGCGGGTGCAATTCTCGGTGGCGGGCGAAAGCCTCGAATACCTGGTGATCTACGGCCCGACCCAGAAGCAGATCCTCGAGCGCTACACCGAGTTGACCGGGCGTCCGGCGCTGGTGCCGGCGTGGTCCTTCGGGCTCTGGCTGTCGACATCCTTCACGACGAGCTACGACGAAGAGACCGTCCACAGCTTCATCGATGGCATGGAGCAGCGCGACCTGCCGCTGTCTGTCTTCCACTTCGACTGCTTTTGGATGCGCGAGTTCAATCTGGTCGACCTCGAGTGGGATCCGCGTACCTTCCCCGATCCGAAGGGCATGCTCTCGCGCCTGCACGACCGAGGGCTGAAAGTCTGTGTCTGGATCAACCCGTATATCGCGCAACGCGGCGCCATGTTCGCCGAGGGCAAAGCCAACGGCTACCTGCTGAAGAAGCCGAACGGCGACGTCTGGCAGTGGGACATGTGGCAGCCGGGTATGGCCCTCGTCGACTTCACTAATCCGGATGCGGTGGAGTGGTTCAAGGGCAAGCTGCGCAATCTGCTCGACACCGGGGTTGACTCGTTCAAGACGGACTTCGGCGAGCGGGTGCCTCTCGACGTGCAGTACTTCAACGGGGCAAATCCCGAGCGCATGCACAACTACTACGCGGAGCTCTACAACCGTGTCGTGTTCGACCTGCTCGAGGAAGTGCGGGGCGTCGGCGACGCGGTCGTATTCGCCCGCTCGGCGACCGTCGGCGGCCAGGCGATGCCGGTGCACTGGGGCGGCGACTCGACGTCGACTTTCGAATCGATGGCCGAGACTCTTCGCGGCGGGCTGTCGCTCGCTTTCGGTGGCTTCGGCTTCTGGAGTCACGACATCGGCGGCTTCGAGGGAACCCCCGAC
>JAUZFR010000196.1 GCA_030840335.1 Actinomycetota bacterium
GCGAACTCGAGCGCATCACGACGGTCGATCCCTCCTCACCGGGCTACGCGTCCTTCGAGGAGTTCCGCGCCAATTCGAACCTGGATGTCGAACTCTCGAAGCGCGAGTACTCGGTCGGCACCCGGGGACTCCGGCCCAACCTCGTCGGCACTCCGGACCAGGTCGCCGATCGTCTGCGCGAATTCGAGGCGGCAGGTGTCAACCTTGTGCTGATCCAGTCCTCACCGCTCGTCGAGGAACTCGAACGCATCGCCACCGACCTGTTCCCACTATTCGATTGAGCTGACATGACCTTCACGATTCCCGAAACCACCCTCGGCTGGGATGAGCCGAATGGCCTCACCGCGCGCGGCACCCTGATCGTTCTGGCCGGACGCGGCGAATCCGCGGGCGTCTACGAGCGATTCGGCCGCCGCATCTCTGCGGACGCCTACCGCGTTCGGGTTATCGATGACATCGCGGCAGATCCCTCGACCGCCGCCGATCGGGTGCACGCGCTGCTCGCCGACGACAACTTGCCGACGCCACGCGTGCTCGTCGGATCGGATGGCGGGTCGGCGCTCGCGCTGCTGCTGGCGTCCACGCATACGGATTCGTTTGCCGCCGTCGTCGTCGCGGGGCTGCCCATCGCGACCCGGAATACCGCGGCCGGCGGCGAGGCCGAGCTGCGTTCGGCCTGCCCGGTGCACCGAAGGACCCTCGACGACGGTTCACTCGTTCAGGCCGGGGCGCTCGCGCGTCCGTTGCCCGCCGAGCTCGCCCTGCCGGATGCCGGGTCCATCACACTCCCGGTGCTCGCTGTTCACGGCGACGCCGATGTCGTCTCTCCGCTGGATGAAGCGTTGCCGTACTATCGCGAGCTCTCCGACGCAGACATCCTGACCGTGCGTGGCGGTCGCCACGACTCCCTCAATGACCTGAGTCATCGCAGTGTCGCGGCCTCGATCGTGTTGTTCCTCGAGCGCGTGCGCGCTGGCGTCCCGATCCTCGATCGTCTGGAGCGCTAGCCGCGGGTCGGCCGACTGTGGTCGCTCTTGTCAGTCGAAGTACTCCCGCAGCGACCCCTGCACTGCGCCAGCGACGATCCCGGCGAGTTCGGCGATCAGAGCGCGATCATCCGGCAACTGGGTGACCGAGATCCGCAGTAGCCCGCGCTCCGGTCGGCTCACAAACGTCTTGCGGCCGGAACCCACGGAAATGCCGCGAGAGGCGAGCGCGACCAGCACATCCGTTTCGTTTTCGACTTCGATCCAGACGACAAGGCTTTCGGGCCCGGACTGCGCACTCAGCCCGACACGATCAAGCTCCTCGAGGAGGATCGAGCGACGGGTCGCGTAGCGCATTCGCGCGTTATCGACGTTCACCTTCGCCGCGGGGCTATCGATCAGGTGCGCGAGAGCGTTCTGCAGGATCCGGCTGTTCGATCCGACGCCGTGGCTGCGCTCGGCGATGCTGCGATTGACGAGCTCACGGCTTCCACCCAGCACCGAGGTGCGGATGTCAATGCCGTACGCCTTGCAGAAGCTGCGAACCCGCAGCACCTGCTGGGGAATCACCGCCCCCATCGATGGCGGCGTCTGCACGGCGAGCGGCCCGATCGAGTCGTCCTCGATGACCCACACCGGAGTCGGATGTTCGCGGATCGCCGCTGCGAGTTCCCGCACGCGCTCTTCCGACACCGACCGATCGAGCGCGAACGGCCCACCGGGCTGGAAGACGAACGCCACGGCTCCGCGGGCCAGGGCATCACGGAGGGACTCAACGGTTGGGCCACTCTCATCGGACGACAAGCCGATCGGCGTGACACCCAGGTCTTTGAGCGTCTCGAGGTAACCGGGCACCACCGGTTCGTCGATGGCGACGATCGATCCGGGGGGCGCTGCCGCTGCGGTGGCAAGCAGCAGGGCCTCGGTGCCCCCGCCTGCGGTCGTCCACGCTTCGGCTTCGAACGGCCAGCCCGGCTCGACGACAGCCCGGAGGCGGTCCGTCATGTAGTCGCGGCCAGACGCGTTGAGATCCCTGGCATCGAGGCTCGACAGCAGAGCTGCGCCGAGCTCGGGCTGCAGGGTGACATCGGCATTCGTCTGCACGAGGTCGATACGTGACCATCCGGGGAACGCCGCATCCGACCGCGGGCGTTCGTCGACCGAGGCCGCGCGCGCCGCAACCAGGGTGCCACCGCGGCGGCGAGTCTCGATGAGCCCGAGTTCTCGAAGTCCCACCCAGGCGTCGGCGATGGTTCCGACACTGACTCCCGCAACCCTGGCGAGTTCGCGGATGGTCGGCAACTGCGAGCCCACGGAAAGTTCGCCAGAATCAATTAGTTGTGCGACACCATCCCGCACGTCTGTGGCTCCACGCCCGGAGATTCGTGCGAGCAACCAGTCCGCGTCGACGGCGGCGATACGGATGTCAGACATACGCCGATCATATTCTGACAAAGCCTTCTATGTTCAGCGACGACCGCCCGCGGCCTGATTGAGCGCGCGTGATTCGTCACGCGTGATTCGTCACGCGTGATTCGTCACGCGTGATTCGTCACGCGTGATTCGTGCTAGAGGGTCTTGCGGAAACAGAGCGAGTTAGGCAACGCCGCATAGAGCCCGTACACCGGGATCGGTTCGTAGCCGGTGCGCAGGTAGAGGGCGATCGCTTCGGACTGTAGGTCACCGGTCTGCAAAACGAGGGATGTCATGCCGCGCTCGTGCGCGATCACCTCGGTCTCCGCCATCAGGAGTTTCGAAATGCCGAGCCCCCGAGTCGGCGCGGCAACGAAGACCTTCTTCACTTCGAGAGCATCCTCGAACGGCCTCACGGCAGCGTGCCCCACGGCGACACCGTTTTCGTCGAGCGCCAGTATGGACGAGATGATCTCTGCCTCGTCCACGTCGAGCGCTCGATCGATCGCGGCACGCTCTTCGTCGGTGGAACTCGCGGTGACGTGTGCATAGAGCGCACCTATCTCGATGTCCATGTCGTGACGAAGAGCGGCGCCGCGCGGGTCCGACCACGGCACCCGTTCGAGAACGAACGGGTGCCGAACAAGATGTGGCAGGTGCGGCAGATGCGGCAGATGCGGTCGTCGATCGACCACTACTCGGATTTCACCCCAACCGTCGCAGACGCGTTCGATTCGTATGACGTGTTGGTCGACTCGAAGAAGTTCACCAACTGGAGTGTGTCGTTGGCTGCGGCCATCCACTTCGCCGGGTTCGAGACGTTGTACTCGGCTTCGAAGCCCAGCTCCTCGAGGCGGCGGTCAGCCAGGTACTTGACGTACTGGTTGATGTAGTTGGAGTTGAGCCCAAGGATGCCGCCCGGAAGAAGGTCGCGGTTGTATTCCTCTTCCATTTCCACGGCATCCAAGATCATCTGCTTGATCTCGGCAGCGAACTCCGCAGTCTGCAGGTCGGGGTTCTCTTCGAGCACCGTGAGGATGAGGTTGATGCCGAACTTGAGGTGCAGCGACTCGTCGCGCACCACCCAGTCCATGAGCGAACCGAAGTTGCGCAGCAGGTTGCGCTGGCGGAACGACAGGGCAACCATGAAGCCCGAGTAGAACCACACACCCTCGAGGATGACGTTGTACGCGACGAGGTTGCGCACGAAGTCTTTCTTGCCCTCGGTGGTGGTGATGTCAAGCGTCTGCTCCGTCATGCGACGGATGTAACGCATCTCGAACTCTTCCTTGCGTGCCATCGACGGGATGTCGACGTGCGAGTTGTACGCGGCGTCTCGATCGATGGGGAAGGTCTCGAGCACGTACTCGAAGCTCATGCAGTGGTTGGCTTCTTCCCACATCTGCTTCGCAAGGTAGAGGCTGCATTCGGCCGCACTCACGTACGGATACACGCCAAAGGCGAGCGCCTTATTGACCAGCAACTCGTTCGGGTTGAAGTAGCTCATCAGGAAGGTGACAGCGTGACGTTCCTCATCCGTCATCTTCTTGAAGTCGGCTATGTCTTCGCCCAGCTGGATCTCATTGGGGAACCAGGTGTTTGCGACCGCCTGGTCATAGAGATCCATGGCCCATTGATACTTGATCGGCTTGAGCAGGAGGCCGTCCTGCAAGCCCGTTCCGAGGATTCCCACGGTCTAACTTCTTCCCACGATTAGTGCTGTTGATGAGCGAATCACTGGCAGCTGTCGCACTGCAGATCGTCCATCGGGTCTACCGGGACGCTGTATTCGGTTGTGTTGTCGAACGGTCCCATTATGCGTCCGCCTTCGGTGCGAGTCCGCCGAAGCCGAAGCCCTTCTTGGGCGCAGCGCTCGGTACTGTTTCGGCCGCCGCCTCCCCCGTCACTGGCACCGTCACCGGCACCGCGGTCGCCGAGCCGAAGCCCTTGCGTGCTCCGGTGCCGACCTCTTCGGACTTGTTGACCTTCACCGTCGACTGCTCGGCCGTGTGACGCGGCTTCATGTGCAGGTAGTAGGTCGTCTTGACACCGCGCTCCCATGCGGCGAAGTAGATGTCCATCATGTCGCCGAGGTCACGCGTCTCGAGGTACATGTTGCGGCTGATCGCCTGGTCGATCCACTTCTGTGCGCGCGCAGCGACCTCGAGGAACGCGTACGGGGACAGCTGGAAGCTGGTCTTGTACGTCGACTTGATGTGGTCGGGGATTGCCTCGATGTTCTGGATGTCACCCTGGCTCCGCAGGATTGTCTCCTTCGTGGAGTCCCAGAGCCCAAGCTCCTGCAGGTCATGCACCAGGTTGCGATTGACCTCGAGGAACTTACCGTTCGACGTCGCGCGGCTGAAGATCTGCGAGAACTGCGGGTCGAAACCGGGGGTGGTGCCAGCGACAAGACCAATGGATGCCGTCGGCGCGATCGCCATGAGCGTCGCGTTGCGCATGCCCCCCTTGACCTTGGTGCGAAGCGCATCCCAGTCGAGACGGGTCTTGCGGTTGACCTTGATCTCCTGCCCGCGGTCGGCCTCGGTGAGCGCGATCGTGTCGATCGGGACCATGCCCTTCGACCAACCGGAGCCCTCGAAGTTCGGGTAGGCGCCACGCTCCTGCGCGAGGTTCGCGCTCTCGTCGATCGCGGCGTATGAGACGTGCTCCATGATCTCGTCGATCAGGTCGTAGGCCGCTTCGCTCTCGTAGCTGATGCCGAGCTTCTCGACGATGTCGGTGAAGCCCATGACACCAAGACCAACCGCACGGTTCTGCTGGTTGGAGAAGTCCGCCTCCTTGACGCTGGAGCGGGTGATATCGATCAGGTTATCGAGCTGACGGACCGCGAGACGTGCGCTTGCCTCGATCTTGCTGAAGTCGAGCTTGCTGGCGTCGTCCAGGTGGCGCGACAGGTTGATCGACACGAGATTGCAGACCGAGACGTTGTCTTCATCCTGCGGCAGCGTGATCTCGGTGCACAGGTTGGAGAGGTGGATCGTGCCCGTGTTGTTGTTGAGGGCACGGTTGTTGATCGTGTCTTTCCAGGTCAGCCACGGGTGGCTGGTGGTCTGCAGTGAGATCAGGATCGACTTGAACTGCTCGCGGGCGCCGATCTTCTTGAAGAGCCGCATCTCGCCGGCCTCGGCCTTCGCGACGTACTCGTTGTAGCGCGCGCTGAATGCCTTGCCGTAGAGCTCGTTGAGGTCGGAAACCTCGAGCGGGTCGAAGAGGTACCAGTCGTCGTCGTTCTGCACGCGCTTCATGAACTCGTCGCTGATCCAGACGGCGGTGTTCGCGGTGCGGGTGCGGCGGTAGGGGTCGCCCGAGTTCTGGCGCAGGTCGAGGAACTCGGGGAAGTCGAGGTGCCAGTTCTCCATGTAGAAGCACAGCGCGCCGAACTTCTTGCCGCCGCGGCTGACCGCCCGGAGAATCGAGTCGATGGTGTGCATGAACGGAATCGGACCGGTCGACGTCGTGTTGTTCGAGCGGATGGGCGAGCCCTGCGCGCGAAGCTTGGTGACCGAGAGGCCGATGCCGCCGGTACCTTTGGTCAGCCACATGACATCGCGAGTGGTCTTCGCGATGTGCTCCATGTCATCCTGCATCTCCATGACGAAGCAGTTGGCAAGCTGCGGATACACGGTGCCCGCGTTGACAAGGGTCGACCCAGCCGCCAGGTACTCGAGCTTCGACATCTTCTCGTAGAACTGGATGGCGTGAGCAGTCGGGTTCTGCTCGTTGAGCGACAGACCCATGGCGATGCGCATCCAGAAGTACTGAGGAACCTCGAGCGCGTCGCCGTTGCGGCCCTTGATGCCGTAGCGGTTGTTGAGCGTGACGAGACCGATGTACTTGAGCAGTTCGTCGTGTGCGGGCTCGAGGGCATTCGCGAGTACGTCGAGGTCGAAGAGCTGGGTCAGGCGCGTGTCGAGCAGCCCCTCATCGACGCCGCGCGTGATGTTGGTCGCGAAGTGGGACGCGTGGAGGCGCTTGAGTTCTTCGGGGGACTCGTAGTCGCCGAGCACGCGCTTGTAGATGGTCTTGAGGAGGAGACGAGCGGCGACGATATCGAACGCAGGGTCATCTTTGACGTTCTGCAGCGCGACCTGGATGACGGCCTCATCCAGCTGTTGGGTGGTGATCCCGTCGAACAGTGTGAGTTCGAGTTCGGACGCGATCTGCGTCACCCACGTGATGTTGTCGTCGAGACCGGCACTCGCGTGCTCGATCGCGAGGTTGATCTTGTTCGCGTCATAGGCCTCACGCTGCCCGTTGCGCTTCACTACCGTAATTGCCACAAAAAACTCCCTTGAATTCCCCAAAAAACCTAGAAACCGATCCTCTCGGCCAGGCGGTTTCACCACTATATATCGGGGCACCGACACTCGGGCAACCACTAGATATAGTGGGCGTGTCATCCACAGCTGTGCATAACTCTGACAACTTCTACACACCCTGTGAGCGAAATTACGCCGCCCCTGCGACACCCCTTCCAGGACGCGGCGCGCGGCTAGGATTCAGTGTGAGCAGTTACTCCAGCCTGTTGAGAACTCCCGGCGTAGCCCGGATTATCGCGGCACAACTCACAGCCCGGCTCCCCAACGGGATGCTGTCGCTCGCCTATCTACTGCAGGTGCAGTTCGTGAGCCACTCGTACGGCGCCGCGGGCCTGGTGCTCGCGGCGACCAGCGTCGGCCAGGCGATCGCCGGACCGCTGACCAGTCGCTGGATGGGCCGCTGGGGGATGCGGCCCGTGCTCATCCTGACCACCGCGATCAGCGCCGCCGCCGTTTTCGCGATCGCGTTCATCGTGATGCCGGTGTTCGCGTACATGATCGTCGGGTTCGTGAGCGGGCTGAGCACACCGCCCGTGACGGCGGCAGTGCGAACGATCTACCCGAAGATGGTCAACTCGACCCAGCTCACTCGACTGTTCGCGCTCGATGCGTCCGCGCAGGAGATCATCTGGATCGCAGGCCCCGTTATCATCACGTTTGTCTCCATCCAGATTTCGACCGTGCTCGGCGTCGTCATCGCCGGTGTGCTGATGGTGGGTGGCGGGCTGTGGTTCATTTTGTCGCCGGAGGTCGGGCGCGTGCGCATCCCGCGAAGCCGTCGCGCTATCGGAGTGGTCCTGAAGAAGAAGCCGGTGCTGGTAGCGCTGATTGTCGGCACGCTGCTCATCGGCGCGTGTGCGGCGGTCGAGGCATCCGTCGTGGCTGTCTTCGGGCACGGGGGCCCACAGGCGGGCATCGTTCTCGCGATCTGGTCGATCGGATCTCTCATCGGCGGTCTTGCCCTCGGCCACATCCCGGTCGGACCGTGGGCGCTCGCCCGGCGTATGACCATCGTTGCGGTCGGCATGGGTATCGCGACGTTCGCGATCGGAAACTTCTGGGGGCTGTCGGGCACGCTGCTGATCGCGGGCATCGGAATCGCGCCCGCGCTCGGCGTGATGTCGGCCACGGTTGCGTCGAGCGTTCGGTTCAGTGAGACCGCGGAGGCCTACGGGTGGGTCGGCACGGGCCAGTTGATCGGTGCGGCCGCCGGCTCCGCGGCAGCTGGTTTCTTCATCGATGGTCCCGGGCCGATTGGCGGGTTCCTGATCGCGACGTCGCTTGCGACCCTTGGAACGCTCTGCGCCGTCGCCTTCCACCGGTGGAGCCCTGACCTTCGCGGCCGGGACTCGAGTCCGATCGCCGACACCGAGCCGGTCCCCATCCAACCCTCCTGATTCGCCGAGTGCGGCGAGTTGTCACGACTGCACCTGCTGTAGCGCGTGCGGTCGTGACGAAACCCCGCACTCGGTGGAAGAGAGGGGCGGCTACTCGCGGAGGGGTTTTAGGCCGGTGGCCAGGCGCGCCAGCTCAGCCAGTTCGTGACCAAGGATCGTGAGCTCCTTCTCCTGGGGCTCGAAGACGCCGTTGACGACCTGCTTGCCACCGAAGGTGAGCTCGACATTCGGGCCGACGCGCACGAGCCCCAGTCCGACGATGGATGGCAGCAGAGCTGCGGCCCCGCGCGTTCCGGATGAAACACCGCCGTAGCTGACAAAGCCGACAGGCTTCATCCACCACTCCTGGTTGAGAAAGTCGAGCGCATTCTTGAGGGCGGGCGAATAGCTGTAGTTGTACTCCGGTGTCACGAACAGGAACGCATCCGCCGCAGCCACACGCTTGCTCCAGGCGATCGTGTGATCGTGCGTGTACTGCTGAAGACGCGGATGCAGGGGCTCATCCATGAACGGGAGCCCGAGTTCGAGAAGATCGACGAAATCGATATCGAAGTTACCGGTCTTCTCGGCCTCGCCTCGCACCCACTCAGCAATGGGGAGACCGACACGGCCCGGGCGAACACTGCCGACGATGATCATCAATTTGGTCACACCCTATTCAACTCCCATTTGCGGGCGCGATGATTCGCGGGCGCGAAGCTGTGCGTGAGCCGTGCCCGCCACGTTGGCATGAGGAGAGGGACGGAACGGGTCAATCCTCGATGATCAGGCCCGTGGGCGAGAGCTCCGTGCTCGGGCGATCTCCGTTGTCGACGTCTTCCGGATTCGGCAGCGTCATGAGGAACCGGAAGAACAGGATGCCCACAACGGTCGACGCCGCACCGCCGAGCAGAAAGGGCAGTGCGAGGTCAACTCGGCCGAGGAATCCGCCGATGACGCTGCCGAGCGGCATCGTTCCCCAGAGGAGCGTGCGCCAGGTTCCGTGGACTCGGCCCAGCATGCGCCCCGGAATGATGCTCTGCCGAAGGGACATCACGAGCACATTCCAGATCAGCACGGCGGCAGAGGTGAAGAAGAACCCGATCGCCGCCGCCCAGATGGTCGGAATCGCGCCGATGAGAATCAGTGCAAGACAGCTCACGAGGTTCATGATCGCCATGGTCAGCCCGGCTCCCCAGCGCGCCTTGAACCATGACGCCGCCACGCTTCCCAAAATGCCGCCGATCGCACCACTCAGCATGAACACGCCGAAGAGTGGCTGCGGCAATCCGTCACGCTGGAACAGGAAGAGCACGAAGCCGGCCGTGGCCGCCGAGAAACACAGTCCGACGAATGTGCTGAAAAACCACAGCGTGCGCAGCATCCTGTTGGCGACGATGAAGCGATAGCCGTCGACGAATTGTCGGTACCACTTGGTGCGGGGCTCGGTCGAGACATCCGTGAATTGTTTGCCCGACGCAACCTTCGGCAGCAGCAGCGCCAGGATGACAGCCAATGCGTACACGCCCACGTTCACCCCGAGCGGGATGACGACGGCGACGGCAAAGAGCAGCGAAGTAAACGGCGCCGCGAGAAAATTCTGCAGAATCAATTCGCCCGCTTCGATGCGGGAGTTGGCCGAAGGCAGGCCGGGCTTCGCCACGATGCTCGGAATCATCGCCCGAATTGCCCCGTCGTACACCGTCTCGCAGGCGCCGTAAACGAAGATCACCAGGTACAGCCACCAGATCGTCAGCGAACCTGTCGCGGCCAGAGTGACGAGGGCGACCGCGAGCACAGCGCGAACGCCGTTGGCGAGACCGAGCGCCACCCGACGGTCGATGCGATCAACCAGTATGCCCGCGGGAATCGCGAAGAATAGCCACGGCAACAGCGCAAGGGCCGCGATTCCTGAGATCAGCAACGGGTCGGTGGTTAGCCGCACTGCGAGAAGCGGCGCCGCCGTGCGAGCCACGCCGTCGCCCAAATTGGTGGCGAGATTCGAGACGAAGACGTTCGCGAACGCACCCCCGAGGCGCGGCTTGCGCGCCGCCTTGTCTACCAACGCCTGTGGATGCTCTCGCGGAAGTACCGGTCGTAGATCGCCTTAACCGTGTCGGTAAAGCTTGGCGGAAACTGCTCAACGGACCCGGCGGCGGCGTTCGAGCGCGCCTGCTCAGCGTTGCGGGCGCCGGGGATGACTGTGCTCACGCCATCCAGCTGCGCGAGCCAGGCGAGGGCGGCGCGCGCGGGCTGCAGACCGGTCTTCTGCGCGAGCTGGGCGAACTCGAGAGCCGCAGTCACGCCCTGCTGGTAATCGACACCGGAGAATGTCTCGCCGACGTCAAATGCCTCACCGTGCCGGTTGTAATTGCGGTGGTCATTCTCGGGGAACTCGGTCTTGGCGGTGTACTTGCCGCTCAGAAGGCCACTGGCGAGAGGAACCCGCGCAATGATCCCCACGCCGGCTTCGATCGCCGCGGGCAGCACCCGGTCGAGCGGTTTCAAACGGAACGCGTTCAGGATGATCTGCACGCTCGCCACATTCGGGCGCGCTATCGCGGTAAGCGCTTCATCGACGGTCTCGACACTCACGCCATAGTTGGCGATGGCGCCCTCGGAGACAAGCGTGTCGAGTGAGTCGAACACACGGTCGCTTGCGTACACCGCGCTCGGCGGGCAGTGGAGTTGGACAAGATCGAGCCTGTCAACTCGGAGGTTGGTACGCGAGCGGTCGATCCACCCACGGAACTTAGGCAGCGTGAAATTGGCCGAGTCCTGCTCTTCGCGTCGGCCCATCTTTGTCGCCACAAAGATGTCGAGCGCCGGGTTGTCGGCCAGATAGGCGCCGATCAACTGCTCGCTGCGGCCGTCGCCATAGACGTCGGCGGTATCGAACATGGTCACGCCCGCTTCGACCGACGCATCGAGCACCGATCGCGCATCCGTCTCGGGAACGGTGCCCCAATCGCCCCCCAACTGCCACGTGCCGAGTGAGATGACTGAAACGGATCGGCCGGTACGGCCCAGGGTGCGATGCTGCATACCTCCGACACTAGCGGCCCCAAGTGACGCTCGAAACGTTGCAAACGTTGGGTAGAAATCCTCGACTCCTGGTAGCTAACTTGTGAATATGAGGCGACTCCTGATCCCCGTGGTACTTGTTCTGGCCGCGCTTTCCCTTGCGGGATGCTCGTCGTTCGGTCAATCGACCGCGAGCCTGTCCGACGTCGGCACGCCGGAAGGTCAGGTAGCCAGCCCCGCTTCGGGCGGCAAGGATTCGGCGGGCAGCCCTTCCGTCGACCGGGAGATTGTCACGACCGGCTCGGTCACAATAAAGGCCGGCAATCCGATCAAAGCGGCCGACGCGGCAACAGAACTCGTCGAGGGAGCTGGCGGTCGCATCGACGCCCGCACTCAGACCGCAGCGACAAAGACCACGTCGGGCCATGCGACGCTTCAGCTTCGCATTCCCGCGGCTGCTCTCACCGACACCCTCGCCGCGCTCAAGAAGCTCGGCACGGTCGAGTCGGTCAAGATCGCCGCCCAGGACGTGACCACCCAGGGCCAGGACATGGATGCGCAAATCCACGCGCTCAGCACGTCCGTCACGCGGCTCCTGGCCCTCGAAGCGAAGGCCACCGACACCAAGACCCTCATCGAGCTGGAGACCGCGATCTCGGATCGACAGGGGCAGCTCGACAGCCTCACGTCGCAGCGACGCTACCTCAGTGACCAGGTGGCGATGTCATCGATCTCTCTCAACCTCGTGTCGCCCGCCGATGTTCCGGCAACGACGCCTGCCAACGCCGGTGACGCACTGAGCGCCGGGTTGGCCGCGTTCGGCGGATTCTTCGTCGGACTCTTCATCCTTCTCAGTTACCTCCTGCCCTGGCTCCTGCTTGCGGCCGCAGTCGCAGTTGTAGTCGTGTACGGCCTCCGCCGGCGTTCCCGCCGCGCCCGGGTGCAGGTGCAGGAGACGCCCGTCGCGTAAGCGAGTGCCCGTGGAAGGCGCTTTACTAGAACAATGCTGCTCATCGTCGCCCTGGGCCTCGGTGCCGCCGTTCTCTACGGAGCTTCCGACTTTTTCGGTGCATCCGCCGCCCGCCGCCATCACCTGATCAATGCGACGACCCTGAACTACGCGGTCGCCATGGTGCTGCTGATCGTGGCCCTTCCGATCCTGGGCGGAACGTGGAGCGCGACGGCCAACTGGGCAGGCTCAGTCGCCGGAGCGCTGGCCGTCCTTGGGCTGATCTCGTTCTACGGCGTGCTCGCCATCGGTCCGATGAGTCTGCTGTCGCCGCTCATCGCCCTCGTGCAGTCGGCAGTGCCGGTGGCCGTCGCGGCGTTCACCGGCCAGGGGCTCAACCTGACGGCCTGGATCGCGATTGCTATCGCAGTCGTCGCGATCCTGCTCCTGTCACCCCCGCCGAAACTCGGTCGGGATCATGTTTCACTCCGAGGAGCGGGGCTGGCGATTTTCTCCGGCCTGACACTCGGAGCCTCACTCGTCGCCCTCGACTTCGCTCCGGAGAATTCCGGAGTCATCCCCGCATTCTGGGAGATAGCGGTCGGGCTGGTGATTCTGCTTCTGCTGCTTCTCGCCGTGCGTCTGTTTCGTGGTCGCGCCGCATGGATGTCCCTGCTCGAGCCGGAAGTCGAGACGGCGAGCGGCCTGTCGTCGAGGCGTGCCTGGATCGAAGCCGCTGCCGCCGGCCTCCTGGCCGGCGTGGCCAACATCTTCGTGGTGACAGGGCTCCACGTCGGCAACCTTGCGGTCATCGCGGTTCTGATCGCTCTCTACCCGGTGCTGACGGTCATCCTCGCCGCGACCGTGCTGAAAGAGCGGATGACCCCGCTCCAGTTCGTGGGCATCGGTCTCGCGATCGGGGCGTCACTGCTGTTCACTGCTTCCTGATCGCGGAGGTCGTCGCCGTCGTGATCCTCGCGGCCGCCTCGTCGAGGTAGGCGAGCAGCTCCCGATCTGCTCGCAGCTCGTAGGCGACGCCCGCCGGAATCCAGGCCAGCGCACCGAGAAGGTGCTCACCTGACTCGGCCTCGATCGGCCACAGGGTGGTCTCAGCGTCGATCGCGGTCGCGGACTCGCCCCACTGGCCCAGTTGCTCGCGTACACGCGCGAGCGACAGCTTCAGCTCCACCTGTGCGGTCACCCGCAACCTCAGGGCCGACACCGATGCCGCGACGAAGTCGGCGGCAGACCCACCCGGAATCTCGCGTTCAGTGAATCGCAGGCGCGTCCCGAAGAATCGACTGATGCGATCGAGACGGAAAGTGCGCCACTCCTCTCGCTGCAGGTCCCAACAGACCAGGAACCAGTTGCGCACCGCTGCGACCAGCGCGTGCGGCTCGACCACGCGGTCGGTTCCCGCTCCATCCGCCGCGACATAGTGAAATCGGATGCGTTCGTGGTCGCGGCTGGCGAGTGCGAGCTGTCCGAGAAGCTCCTGGCTCACGGGAACTCCGCGCGGCGCCTGTGGCTGCAAGTGACTCGAGATCGCGTTCACGCGCTGCCGCAGGGCAGGAGGCAGCACCTGCTCAAACTTGGCAAGGGCGGTCTGGGTGGTGAGTTCGCCATCGACGAGGCCCTGGGTCGCGGCAACGCGCAGACCGATCGCCATGGTGACCGCCTCGTCGTTGGTGAGGAGGAGCGGCGGTAGCTGCGACCCGGCTTCGAGACGATAGCCGCCAGCGGGACCGCGCACGGCATCCACCCGATAGCCCAGCTCTCGGATGCGGTCGACATCCCTGCGCAGCGTGCGTTCGGTGACCCCGAGCCGGTCGGCCAGCTCGGGGCCGGCCCACTGGCGGTGCGACTGGAGAAGGTTCAGCAGCGCAAGGATGCGCGAGGTCGTTTCAGCCATACCTCGAGTCTGTCGTAATTCAGGACAGAAAATGACCTGTATGCCTTCTACCGTGGAGTAATCAAACAACCGCCGAAAGGAGTCAGTCATGGACTGGAAGATCGAAGTCGTCGGGATCCCCGTTACCGATGTCGACCGCGCGATCACGTTCTACACAGAAAAGGTCGGCTACAACCTTGACCACGACCACCGGGTCAGCGACGAGCTGCGGTTCGTGCAGCTCACCCCGCCCGGATCCGCCTGCTCAATCGTTCTTGGCACGGGCGTCGTCGACATGCCCCCTGGCTCGCAGAAGGGTGTCCAGGTCGTGATCTCGGACGCGGATGTCGCGCACGCCGAGCTCACCGAACGAGGTGTCGCAGTGAGCGACATCCAGTCACTGCCCTGGGGCCGGTTCATCACGTTCTCCGACCCCGATGGCAACACCTGGGCGCTTCAGGAGAGCCCGAACCGGGTAAACCCTCCCGCCTAGGGTCCCCGCCACCGTCAGCTGGCTTGCAGCGCCGGCGTGCGGCGTCGCGACGCCAGGTCGGCGACCGCGAACAGGATGGCGGCGAGGCACAGCACTCCGACCACGGGAGCCGCGATGTCAACGGCCGCCGCGAGCCCGATCGCCGTGGCAAGGGCTCCCGCGCCGATTGCCGTCGCCGCCTGTAACAGGTAAGCGAACAGGTACAGCAGCGAGAGCGTTGCCCCGCGATGTTCGGGGCGAGCGGTGCGGTTGATCAGCCCGAGACCGCCGGTGAACGCGAACGAGTATGCGATGCCGCCAACCACGCACCACGCGAGAAACAGCGCGATCGAACCGGATGCGGCGGTCGCCGCCATGAGGCCGAGCCCGGCGATCGAGAGGGTGCCGCCGATCACGATGGCGATGTGGGCGGGGACCTTCTGGAGGAACAGCGCGGTCGCTCCGATGAAGAACGACGAGAGCCCGAGGATCGCGCCGATGACAAGGAGATTCGTCGTTCCCGTCAACTGTCTCGCCATCAGCGCGCCGAGCGACAGGAAAATCGCGCCGACAGAATAGGCAACCGAAACCGACAGGGTCGCGGCGAGGAATGGGCGAAACAGGCCTCGCGGGAGCCGAATCGGCTGGGGACGCCACCTCGCTCCCGGAGTGGCGGGTCGGGCATCCCGGGAGAGTCCGACGAAAACAAGCGCGACGACACTGAGCGCGAACAACACGATGTAACTCAGCGCCAGGGGCAGCGGAGCGAACTGCGCCAACAGGCCCGACAAAACGAGCGCAAGGGTCAGCCCGACGGCTGTCGAAATCGTGGTGAGCGAACTCGGGAATCGCGGATTGCTCGACGTGTTGTTCTCGACGAGCGCCGCGCTTGCGGCGCCGAGCGCGAATCCGGTGCCCACGCCCTGCAGAACGCGACCGACGTACAAGAAGCCGACATTGGGCGCGAGTGCGAATACCGCCGCGGCGATGCCGATCAGCGCGATGCCGATCAGCATCGTCCGTCGGCGCCCGATGACGTCAGACACTCCCCCGAAGATCAATAGGGTGATCAACAGGGCAACGGGATACGTGCCGAACACTGTCGTGATGACCACGGATGGCAGGTTCCACTCGGCCGCGTAGCTGGGGTATAGCACGCTCGGCGCGCCACTGGCCCAGAGTCCGAGGGCGAGCACCACGGTGGCCGACCAGAACGTGCCGCGCGATTTGAGGCGGAATCCTCGGGTTCGAGTGGGGGTGACTGAGTTCATTCGAACACGCTATCAGACCTAAGTTGGATTTTCCAATCTAGATGAATACAATGGATGCATGGGAGTTGCAGTAGACATCGATGCGCGACGCTGCCAGATCGTTCGCACGCTCGATATCGTGGGTGAGAAGTGGTCATTGCTGATCGTGAGAAACGCTGTGCGCGGGCAGACCCGGTTTTCGGAGTTCCGCGACTCGCTGGGCGTGCCCAGCGACATCCTGACCGCGCGACTTGGCACGCTCGTCGCCGCCGGCATCCTCGAGAAGCGGTCGTACCGCGAACCGGGCAGCCGTGAGAGGTCCAGCTACCACCTCACGGAGAGCGGACTAGCGCTGAAGCTGGTGCTTGCGGCGATGGTGCAGTGGAGCGACGAGTTCAACCCGACCGTGTACGGACCCGCGTCGATACTCGCGGATCCCGAGACCCACGAGAAGGTCGAGCTCGCGTTCGTCCCGATGGGTGATCCGCATTCCGATGAGGTAGCGATCCTGCCCGGCCCCGGTTCGCTCGCAACCTGGTAGCCCGAGTGCGTCGTAAAGTCATACTGAACGAAGGAGTCACCGTGACGAACCCCACACCGCAAGCCCAGCCCGGCTGGTACCCGGTTGCACCAGGCTCGAGCCAACTGCGTTGGTGGGACGGCACGCAGTGGACAGAACACTTCCATGACGCCTCGGCGGCCGCGGCCATCGCGCCGACCGCCACGCTGAAGGCGCCGGAGGGAACCGACCCGAACACGGTGTGGGCCTGGCTCGCCTCCCTCACCCCCATTCTCGGTGTGGTCGGCGTGGTCTGGTACTACTCGACCCATGGTGCGGTCTTCAGTTCGATCGCTACGGATCCGAGTGTGGCGCACAGTAATTCGCTCATGATGCAGATGATCTATTCCCCGGCATACTTCGGACTATTGGGTCTTGGGCTCCTCGGCTACGCGGCAAGTGTGGTCTTCGGCTGGCTGGACTGGCGCACGCTGAAGGCGCGCGGCGTGCCGTCGCCATTCCACTGGGCCTGGTCGTTCCTCGAGGCACCACTGGTCTACATCATCGGCCGATCAGTGGTCGTCCGCCGCCGAACTGGACGTGGCCTCGGCCCGCTCTGGCTCCTTATCGCGGTCGTGGTGGTTGGTCTCACGATCGTGTTCGTGGAGATTAGCGTCGTGCTCGGCGGCGTGTTCGCGACTTTGCCCTCCCCCGGCACGTACTAGGAGCCGCCGCGGATAAGGTCGCTCGCTGGGGTAGATTCCGAGCATGTCTACTGCCCCACCGATGTTTCGACCGAACTTCGACGCATCCGACCTTTCGGCGATCGGCGAGGCGCTGGATTCGGGAATGGTCGCAACCGGGCGCCGCTCCCGGGACTTCGAACAGACCATTGCCTCGGTAATCGAATCGGATGCGGCGGTTGCAACCAACAGCGGAACCGCCGCGATGACGCTGGCCCTCTCTTTGCTCGAGATCGGAGCGGGCGACGAAGTCATCACCCCTTCGCTGACGTGCATCGGAGTCGTCAACGCCATCGTGCGAGCCAGCGCGACCCCGGTCTTTGCCGACATCGAGGAGGACACGCTCACACTCGACCCCCGATCGGTGCGAGCGGCTTCCACTGGCCGCACCAAGGCGGTCGTCCCGGTGCACTACGGCGGACACGCGTACGACATCGCGGCAATGAAATCGGCCGCCACAGACGGCGGCTTCGCTGTCATCGGCGATCTGGCGCACGCCCTCGGAGCGACCGTCAACGGCCACTCCGTCGGGCGCGGGGCCGACCTCAACCTGCTCAGCTTCCACGCGACGAAGATCATCACGACAGGCGAGGGCGGGATGCTCGCCGGACCGACCCCGCTCATCGAGCGCGCGCGCCTCGACACGAGGCACGGCCTGGCCGATATCGGTGCGGACACCGCCTCCTTTATCGGGGACCCCTGGGTCGCTCCGGGCCTCAAGGTCGGGATGTCCGACATCCAGGCTGCC
>JAUZFR010000009.1 GCA_030840335.1 Actinomycetota bacterium
GCCGGTCCGTCGGATGCGGCTGCCGTCTCGGTCACGGATGAGATGCCACTCAGCCTCAGCAATATCGACCTGTCGGCGGTCGACCCGGCCTGGACCTGCACGGTCGGCTCGCCCGGCTCGACCAGCACCCCGGTCACCTGTGATCTCGCCGGCTCGCTCGCTGCGGGCGCGGATGCTCCCGCCATCGCGCTGGCCGCAAACCTCGGCGTCGCCGGCTACCCGAGCTTTGACAACACCGCGACTGTTTCGTCGACGACGCCCGATCCGGTCGTCTCGAACAACGCATCCACCGTCACCGTGACGGTTCCGCCGCAGGTGAGCCTGACCGTGACGAAGCAGCACCTCGACCAGCTTCAGCAGAATACCGACGTGCGCTACCTGATTACGGTCAGCAACGCGGGCACGACGGAACAGCCATCCGGATACACGATCGTTGACACCCTTCCGACCGGGCTGACCTACGTGTCTGCGTCTGCAGCATCCGTCGTCTGCACGAATGCGGGCAAGGTCGTTACCTGCCGGTTCGATTCCGTGCTCGCCGTGGGTGAAACCGCGAGCGTGATCCTGACCACGCATGTCGCGGCCAATGCTCCAACAGTCATTACCAACTCGGTGATCGTCGACACCACCGCGGAGGAACTGAGCCCGCCGATGAACCTCAGCGCCACCGATGTCGGGGCAGTGGATCCGGCGGCCGTCGTTCTCGGCTTCACCGGAGTCTCCTCGCCGCTCGACATCCTGCGCCTGACCCTCTTCGCGCTGATCCTGGGCCTCCTCTTCTTCCTCTATGGGAATCGCCGAGTGCGCCGGTTCGTCACGACTGCACGTGCTTTGGGGGCCGCATTCGCGACAACGCGCCGCACTCGGCGAAAGAGGGACTAGCCACCTATCGCACTTGGGCGGAGTTGCGTAAGGGTACGGAACCTGCCCTGACGCAACGCGCCCAGCGTTGAGACGATGAGCGAGCCCACCAGCCAGGCCAGCAGGAAGCTGACTGGCCCCCAGAGGGAACCGGATGCTCCGCCGTACATCAGCTGACGTACTCCATCGACCGCGTGGCTCATCGGCAGGGCCTGATGGATGAACGCGAGCGGCGCCGGTAGCGTCTGCCACGGGAACGTTCCGCCCGCCGTGACCAGCTGCACGATCATGAGGATGAGCGCGAGAAACTGCCCGACGCTGCCAAACAGCACGTTCAGCGCAAGGATCATCGCAGCAAACGTCACGGCGACCAGCGCCATGAATGCGAGCAGCCCGGCGCCATCCGCGACCCGCAGGTGCAGCGCGAGTGTGACCAACGCGAACAGGGCGACCATCTGCACCACGCCGAGCACTGCCGGGGTGATCCAGCCGGCGAGGGTCGTGCGGATCGGGCGACGAACGGCGGTCAGCGCCCGGCGCGACAGCGGGCGCACGAGCAGGAACAGTGCGTAGAGTCCGATCCAGCCGGCGAGGCTGATGAAGAACGGAGCCAGTCCGGCGCCATAGTTCTGCGCTTCAGTCACCGCGTGCTGTTTCACCTCCGCAGGGTTCGCGATCTGCGCGGCTTTCGCCGCGCGCTCGGCGGCGGTCGTGGCCGGGAGCTGGTCGACGCCCTTGTTGAGCGAGCTGTACAGGGTGTCTGCACCGCTGTGCAGCTTGGCGATACCGGTGGACAGACTGGATGCGCCGCTCGCCGCGGAGTGAATACCGCTGGCGAGCGCGGGCGTCCTGCTCGCGAGCGAGCGGGTTCCGGCGGCGACCTGGGATGCTCCGGAGTAGAGCTGGGCCGCGCTGGAGGGAAGGCTCTTTAGCCTGGTCGCCAGCGTCGATGCGCCAGCACTCGACTGCGCGGCGCCCGCGCTGATCGCGTCGAGCTCGGCAAGGAGCCGGCCCTGGTCCTGCGCGGGAATGGTCGAATTCGCGAGGACATTTGCAAGGTCTGCCCGCACCTGCGGCGAGGTTGCAGCAAGCTGCTTGAGGCCGGCGGACAGGGCCGCGGAACCCTGCGCTGCTGCCGGAGCCGCGGCATCCAGCCTCTTCGCACCGGCGGCCACCTGCGCAGCACCACTACTGAGCTCCGCCGTGCTGGACGGCAGAGCGGCCGCGCCCGAGTCGAGAGTCGCGAGCCCTGTGCTGAGGTCGCTGGCGCCTCCGGCTGCGGTCGCGGCGCCGTCTGCCAGCCTGGATGACCCGTCGCGGGCATCGACGAGACCACCCCGAATGGATGCGACCGCGTCGAGCAGCTGCCGCGAAGCCGACTTGCCGACCTTCTCGGCGACCGCGACCCGCACGGCTTCGGTGGCCTGTTTTGCGATCGTCGTGCTCAGATAGCTGTTGGTGTCGTCGGTGCGCAAATCGATGGATGCCTTGATCGGCAGAGAAGACCCGGCGGAGGCCAGGTCGGACGAGAACTCCTCAGGGAAAGTGACCGCGAAGTCGTATTTGCCGCTCGTGACGCCGGCCCTGGCCTGGGATTCGGTCACCTCTGTCCACCCGAACTTCATGTCGGTGAGGAGTTGGGTCGCAGCATCCTTGCCGTAGTTGACGGCCTTGCCGCCTACGGTTGCGCCGGAGTCGGCGACGACCAGGGCTGCCGGCACCTTGTCGAGGTTGCTGTACGGATCTTTGTTGCCCCAAAGGTACAGGCCGCCGTAGACAATGGGCACGATCATGATCGCAATGAGAGACGCGATGCCGAGACGGCTCGCGGTCAGTCGTGCGAATTCCGCACGGACGAGGGGCAGGATCTTCATGACTGAGAGCTTTCGAGAGAGTCGTGGGGCTGTGGGACGTCGTCGGCGGGCGGCGACGACCCATCCTGTGCACCGAGCGTGAGAAGGAAGTTGCGAGTGAGGGCATCGGTGACGATCACGACATCCACGCCGCGCTCGGCGATCTGCGAGAGGGTGGCGTACCACTCAGACGGGTCGGCGCCGTGGCGCTCCGGGGAGGTCACGACGATGCACCGGACGCCCGCGCGCAGCAGGGCGAGTTCGGTGAACACCCGGATTCGATCGGTCGGCGGCAGGGAACGCACCGGCAGCCTTGCGTAGTCGGCGAGCTCGTGCGAGCGCAGGAACTCAGCGACTGCGCGACGCGACGTGGGGAGGCTCGAGAACGACAGCTCCTCTCGAACGATGGTCGCGAGAGCCACGCCCGCGGGCGGTTCGGATACGAAGGGTGTGTCGACCAGCGCGGTTGCGCGGCGCAGTTCATGCGCATCGTCATGTCCGTCGATTGTGACGCGACCGGATTCCGCGCGAACGCGTCCGCCGATCAGCATCGACACGAGCATGGGTCGCTCATCGGTCTCGACCGCGATGACGGTCGGCTGCCCTTCGGCAATCGTGACTGTCAGCGGCGGGATCGCCGCGCCGAGCCCGCGGCCGATTGCTGCGCTGTCGAGTGAAATGGTCATGATCGAGTGACCTTCTGGTTCAGTTCGGCGTGCGACGCCATGAATTCGTTGGCCTCACGCCAGCCGAAGCCGATGGCCCCGAGCACGACGAGGATCGCCAGCGTGTGTCCTTCTGAGGCGGTCATCGGATGCTCGGACGACTCCTCGAGCACGGCGAGCGCTGAGTCTTCGACGAGGTGGGCCAATCGAGGCGCCGCGATGTCCGTGCGGATACGGCCCGAAGCCTGCCCCTCGACGATGGCGCCAAGGACGCTCATCCTCAGCGGACGGAGCGCGCTGGCGGTGTGCATCTTTAGTGGACCGCGAACCGCGAGAACCGCCATCATCCGGATGTCTTCGACCTCCTGCCACAGGCGGGAGGCGATCAGCGCGAGGCGCAGCACCGGGTCAGGATGCGTGACTCCCTCGAGAGCGCCGGCGATTCGCGCGGAGCCGGTCGTGACCAGTTCGCGGAGGAGTTCGTCGCGATTTGCGAAGTGGCCATAGACCGATCGGCGACTGAGTCCGGCGCGCGTCGCGATCGCTTCGAGCGACGACTCCGGATCGTCGTTGAGCATGACGCGCGCGGCGTCGAGCAGGGCGAGGCGGTTGTCGGCGGCATCGCGTCGCGGCATACGAGCGGTGGTGGAAGGCATATCTCCATCGTAATAACTTGCACATTGATGTGCAAGTTAGTTTCTCAAGGGGCCACGATGTCACCCGATAGACTGGGGTGTAATCCCCACCCGTTACGAAGTCGCCCTTCCGTGAGGAGATAGGTCCATGCCAGCAGTTGTCATCATCGGAGCCCAATGGGGCGACGAAGGCAAGGGAAAGGCCACCGACCTCCTCGGCAGCCGCATCGATTACGTCGTCAAATTCAATGGCGGCAACAACGCGGGGCACACGGTGGTCATCGGCGACGAGAAGTACGCGCTGCACCTGTTGCCCAGCGGCATCCTCACCGATGGCGTGGTGCCGGTGATCGCGAACGGTGTCGTCATCGACATCGAGGTGTTGTTCGATGAGCTCACCGCGCTGACCGCGCGCGGTGTCGATGTCTCCCGTCTGCTGGTCAGCGCCAACGCGCACGTCATCACTCAGTACCACCGCACCCTCGACCGGGTGACCGAGCGCTTCCTCGGCAAGCGGCAGATCGGCACGACCGGACGCGGCATCGGGCCTTCGTATGCCGACAAGATCAACCGGGTCGGTATCCGCATCCAGGACCTGTTCGACGAGAACATCCTTCGCCAGAAGGTGGAGGGTGCGCTGCACCAGAAGAACCAGCTGCTGGTCAAGCTCTACAACCGTCGCGCCATCACGGTCGACGAGATCGTTGGCGACCTGCTGTCCTACGCCGAGCGTCTGCGCCCACTAGTTGCCGACACCGGGCTGCTGCTGAACCAGGCGCTCGACGCCGGCAAGACCGTACTGTTCGAGGGCGGCCAGGCGACCATGCTGGATGTCGACCACGGCACGTATCCGTTCGTCACGTCATCCAACTCCACTTCCGGCGGCGCCGCGACCGGCTCGGGCGTCGCACCCAATCGCATCGATCGCGTGATCGGAATTGTGAAGGCCTATACGACCCGAGTTGGGTCCGGACCGTTCCCGACAGAGCTGCTTGACGAATCCGGCGAATGGCTGCGCACCAAGGGCTTCGAGTTCGGCACGACGACCGGCCGCCCCCGTCGCACCGGTTGGTACGACGCCCCGGTCGCGCGCTACTCGGCCCGGGTAAACGGCGTCACCGACTTCGTCATGACCAAACTGGATGTTCTCACCGGGCTCACCGAGATCCCCGTTTGCGTCGCGTACGAGGTCGATGGAGTGCGCGTCGACGAGGTTCCGGTCTCGCAGAGTGATTTCCACCACGCCGTGCCGATCTACGAGAACTTTCCCGGCTGGACCGAAGACATCTCCGGAGCGCGCGAGTTCAGCGACCTACCGAAGGCCGCGCAACAATATGTGCTCGCCGTCGAGGCAATGAGCGGATCGCGCATCTCCGCGATCGGAGTCGGCCCAGAGCGCGACGCCATCGTCGTGCGGCACGACCTCCTGGCCTAGTTAACTCGAGCACGGCTACACCGTTCGGAACCACAGGTATGCCAGCACGACTCCGCCGACGATGCCCACGATCGTGATCGCGATGCTGAGCAACCAGTCGGCGGCGGTCGGCGAGACAGCGCCCTCGGGGTTGGGCGTCGACGGCGACATCATCGAACGTCGCGCCCTCGGTCCCTCATAGAACCTCTCGCCGCGGATGTTGATGCTCCCGAGGAAGACCCGCTGCACGCTTCCGCGCAGTTCGATGATGAGCGGGATGAGCCCCATCACCTCGAACAGTCCGCCGATCGCAAGACCGGTTGGGTCGCCCGTCGCGAAGAACTCGGCGAGAAAGATCGCACCGAGACCGCAGAACAGCACCGGCCAGGCGATCATGATGAGTTGCGTTCCGAACCCCTGCCCGAGGTAGATCGCCACCGCGATCGCAAACAGCGCAGCGAAGATGCACCACGGCAGGAACGCATCCGCATTCCTAGGGCACTGCACGGCGATGATGTACGCCGTATTCCCGCTGGCGCACGTACCACCAACCGCGACCACGGCCGTCACCGAATACACGAACAGCGTGAAGTTCAGCGAGTAGAGGAACCATGACCCCAGTGCTCCGAGCAAGTGGGCGATCGGCCGTGCGCGAAAACTAAGCAGGGTCGATTCCGCGTTCGTCATGGCGCAACCATAGTGTTTGCGCGGGCGCTGCGCCCAGCGATTGTTACAGGATGCTGAACCGCGGCGGAAGCGGGCGGCGACCGGTCAGCGCGAACAGGATGTCCACGCCATGGCCCGACCGTACGGCGACGCGGGCGGCTAGTTCGGCCGCGCTCGCAATCACATCGTTGGGGAGGCCGTGGTCGAGATTCACCGACTTGGCGATGTCCATGTTGTGGACGACAAGTTCGAACACTCGAGTACGCAGGTATTCCGAAAGAGGAATACCAAATTGACCAATCGCAACAACGCGGTCGGGGCCGTTCGCCGCGATGAGCTCCATCACGCGGTCGAGGGCCGCGGCAAACTCGATACCCGAATTCTCGGTCAGCGCGTTCCCGGCAGCAACCCCGCGTTCGGCGATGGCGTCGTTATCGGTGTACTCGCCGAGCACTCGCTCGTAGTAGCTCTCGGCATTCGGGAGGTTGGCTTCGGCGGGTGCCGGCGCTTTGAGGTAAGTCTCGACCGTCAGGATCGCGCGGGAGGTGTGACCAACGAGGCTGCGCACATTCCAACTGCCGAGCGCCGGATCCTCCCACTGGTCGATGCGAACCTCGCCAACGAGGTCGAGGAAGGCCTGCGCGGCGGTGTGGAAGTCGGTCGTACTCGTCATAGAGCAATCGTGGCACTTCGTGGCTGGCACAATGTGGTCGTGACCGCAATCCGTCCTGTACCCCGTCCCATCGGGGGGCGCTTCATTCGCCTCGAACCCCTCACTCCCGCGCAACTGCCCGAGCTATTCGGCGCAATCGGTCACCCGGAGGTGTTCGCCGGCGGCTACGGAGGCGGACCACTCGGATACCGCGACAACGTGGATGACTTCGTCGAGATCTCGCGAGACGCATTCCCCTGGGCGACGGGCAACGTGTACGGGGTTCGCGTCGCATCCGGTCCGCTCGAGGGCACACTCGTCGGTACGAGCACGCTCGCCGACTTCGAGCCCGAGGTCGAACACGCCCACATCGGCTGGACCGCATACGATCCGCGCGTGTGGGGCAGTCAGGTCAACGCCGAAGCAAAACTCCTGCTGCTCGGGCTCGCGTTCGACTCCGGTTTCGGCCGAGTCAAGATCCAGACGGATGTTCTCAACGACAGATCCCGTGCGGCCATCCTCCGGCTTGGAGCGAAATTCGAGGGAATCACGAGGCGGGCGAGGCTTCGGGCGGATGGCACCTGGCGCGACACCGTCGTGTTTTCGATCCTGGTGGACGAATGGCCGGATGTCCGCGCGGGGCTCGAGTCGCGCCTCGAACGCTGGGCGGATCGGCCCGTTGTGTTCAGGAATCGTTGAGCCGTCGCTGGGCCGCGAGCGACTAGATTCGTTGCATGGAACTTCCGAACGGCTCGCGCCCAGACCCCGAAACCGAGGTCATGGACCAGCTCACCGCCATCCGTCGAAGCATCGACAATATCGACGCGGCCGTGGTGCACATGCTGGCCGAGCGATTCAAGTTCACCCAGCAGGTCGGCCGACTCAAGGCCGCGAGTGGAATGCCGCCGTCTGACCCGGAGCGAGAGCGTGTGCAGATCTCTCGGCTTCGCGAGATCGCCGAGGAGTCGCGGCTCGACCCGGAGTTTGCGGAAAAGTTCCTGAATTTTCTGGTGGCCGAGGTCATCCATCACCACGAGCAGATCGCGAGTACGGGCGCGATTTCGACCCCGTCTTAGATCTGCGCCCTTCTCGATCAACTGGGCCCGATGCGAGTTGACCCCGCTGCGACCCGCGCGGTATATTCCATGTGGAATAATCGGAACGGAACATGCCAGCACAATTCACCCCACTCGCAATCGCGGCACTCGCGCTGCTTGCCGAGCGACCCATGCACCCGTACGAGATGTATCAACTGCTCATCACCCGCGCCGAAGACCGAATCGTCAAAGTCCGCCCGGGGTCGCTCTACCACACGGTCGATCGGCTCACCCGTCAGGGCTTCGTTGAGCCGGTCGGTACGGATCGGGAGGGCAACCGCCCCGAACGCACCACCTATCGCATCACCGAAGCGGGCCAGCTCGGCCTCAGCGAGCGCGTCGCGGAAATCATCGCGACGCCCGTCAACGAATATCCCGAGTTTCCGCTGGGCATCGGCCAGGCCCACAACCTCTCGAAAGAGATTTTCGTCAAGCTTCTCGGTCGTCGGAGGCTGCATCTAGTCTCGGAATTGGAGACGCTCCGAACCGGCCACACCCACGTTTCACAGAAGGCTATCCCGGCGAAGTACTGGCTCGACATCACGTATCAACAGGCCATCGTCACAGCAGAAATCGCGTGGCTGGATGGCGTCGTTACCGATCTCCAGTCCGGCGAACTCGACTGGGCCCCCGAACACGAACAGAAGGTTTTCCCGCATGACAACAGTAAATAAGACAAAGGGATACAAGCCGTGGCCGGCACTCTGGTCGCTCGTCATCGGCTTCTTCATGATCCTCATCGACACGACAATCGTGTCGGTGGCCAACCCGGCGATCCAGCGCGGGCTGAAGGTCGACAGCGTCAGTGACGTGCTCTGGGTCACCAGCGCTTACCTGCTCGCGTATGCGGTGCCGCTCCTCGTGACCGGCCGCCTCGGCGATCGATTCGGACCGAAGAATCTCTATCTGGGCGGCCTCGTGATCTTCACGCTTGCGTCGCTCTGGTGCGGTCTTTCGGGCACCCTCGCCATCCTCATCGTGGCTCGCGTCGTGCAGGGACTTGGCGCCGCACTGATGACGCCCCAGACGATGGCCGTCATCACCCGCATCTTCCCGCCGGAGAAGCGCGGCGCGGCGATGGGTCTCTGGGGTGCAACCGCTGGTGTCGCAACCCTGGTCGGTCCGATCCTTGGCGGAGTGCTCGTGGACGGCTTCGGTTGGGAGTGGATCTTCTTCATCAACGTTCCCGTCGGAATCGTCGCGTTCGTGCTCGCCTGGCGACTCGTGCCGAAGCTCGAGACGCATCCACACCGGTTCGACATTCTCGGAGTCGTGCTGAGCGCGATCGGGCTGTTCCTCGTGGTATTCGGACTGCAGGAGGGTCAGACCTACAACTGGGGCACGATTACCGGAACACCGTTTTCGGTGTGGGGGCTCATCATCGCCGGCGTGGTTGTGCTGGTGGCGTTCGTCGTGTGGCAGAGGCTCAACAAGGGTGAGCCACTGCTGCCGCTCGCGCTGTTCCGCGACCGCAACTTCTCGCTCGCGAATGCCGCGATCACCACCGTGGGATTCACGATTACGAGCATGTCGCTTCCGCTCGTCTACTACTTCCAGTTGGTGAAGGGATTCACCCCGACCGGTTCCGCCCTCATGCTGGTGCCGATGGCGCTGCTCTCCGGCGGGCTCGCGCCGGTCGTCGGCAGACTCGTAGACCGCGTCAATCCGCGCTACATCGCGTTTGTCGGGATGCTGCTGCTCGCGGTAGCGCTGTGGTGGTATTCCGTGCTGCTTGCTCCCGACACCTCGATCATCATGCTGCTGCTGCCGAGCGCGGTGCTTGGTCTCGCGAACGCGGGTATCTGGGCTCCGATCTCGAACACCGCGACGCGCAACCTTCCGCCCCGCCAGGCGGGTGCCGGATCGGGCGTCTACAACACCACACGACAGATCGGCGCAGTTCTCGGATCGGCGTCGATCGCGGCGCTGATCACCGGACGGCTCGCCGCCAACGGCATCACGGGCGGTGGCGGGGACTACTCCGGCACTCAGCTTCCGGCGTTCGTTCGCGCCGGCTTCACCACCGCAATGTCGCAGACGCTGCTGCTGCCTGCCGCGGTCGCAGTATTGGGAGCATTCGTCGTGATCTTCTTCGCGAAGCCCAAGGCCACGCACGGCTGGACCGAGCAGGCGGCGCAGGCTCCGGCGGAGTCGGTTCCTGCGAGGGCAGTCCCCAGCGAGTAGGGCGGAGGCGTCAGCCGCGCGGCGACTATGGTCGAGTAATGTCTTCGACTCTCTGGGATCCCGCGCGGCTCCCGCCCCAGACCGGGCGCACCGTCGTCGTCACCGGCGGAAACGCCGGCATCGGCTACTTCGCCAGCGAGCAGCTGGCCAGCGCGGGAGCACGAATCGTGATGGCGTCGCGATCGAAGGATCGAGCGGATGCTGCTGCCGCGTCGATTCGTGACCGTGTGCCAGGTGCCCAGGTCGATTTCATCCGCCTCGACCTGTCCTCTCTCGGATCGATTCGCGAGGCCGCGGAGCAAATCCGTCGGCTGGACCGCGTCGACGTGCTCATCAACAACGCTGGCGCGACGAGCGGCCCGAACGAACGCATCCTCACCGAAGACGGCATCGAGTCGGTGATGGGCACGAATGCCTTTGGCCCGTTTGCACTGACGGCGCTTGCGTTCCCCGCGCTGAAGGATGGGGCTCGGGTCGTGAGCCTCGGCAGCATGGCCACGCGAATCGTCAGGCTGGATGCGGACAACCTGCAGTCCGAACACGGCAAGTACAACTACTTTCGGGCATACGGATACTCGAAACACGCCATGCACGCGTTCGCGCTCGAGCTGCAGCGCAAGCTCGCGGCCGCAGGACGCGGTGTCGAGTCGTTACTTGCGCATCCGGGATTTGCGGTCGACGCCCTGGCGCCAAGGCGGCCCGGCATCACCGACCAGGATTCGGCCGGCAAGCGGTTCGTCGACCTGATCTCTGCGCCGATCGCGCAGGGCAAAGACAAGGGCGCGTGGCCGATTGTGCGTGCCGCGATCGATCCGGATGCTCGAGGCGGAGAGTTCTACGGACGCAGGCGAAGTGTCGCGGGCCGCCCGGTGGTCATCGCGCCGGTGGCGTCCAGCGCGGACCCGGCATTTGGCGAGGAGTTCTGGCGCCAGGCGGAAGCCGCCACGGCGATCCATTTCGAGCCGAAGTAGACCCACCCCAAGCGATTGCTGCCCCGCGAACCGATTGCACCCGGGCGACCGGCAGCAATTGGTTCGCCAGGACGCAATCACTAGCAATCGGGTCGCTCCCAGCATCCGACCCACCCGATCTGGTGAGATGAACCAATGGACTCTCTGTACACGGCCATTGCCCACGCGAGCGGGGGTGGCCGAGACGGTCACATCCTGAGTGAAGACAATCGGCTCGACCTCGACACTCGCCCACCCAAAGAGATGGGTGGCTCCGGCGAAGGCACCAACCCGGAGCAGCTGTTTGCGGCTGGCTATGCGGCCTGCTTCCTGTCGGCGATGCACTCCGTCGCTCGACGCCTTGGAGTGGACACCACGCACTCACAGGTGTCTGCGTCGGTGAGCCTCGGCAAGATCGACGAACGGGCATTCGGACTGGCGGTCGAGTTGGATGTCTACGCACCGAACGTAGAGCCCGCGCGTCGCCAGGAGCTGGCCGACGCCGCCCATCAGGTGTGCCCCTATTCGAATGCCACCCGCGGCAACGTCGACGTGAAGGTCACGATCGTCGACTGAAACTCGACTCGCGGGGCAGACGTACCCTTAGAACATGGAACTACGCCAGCTCGAGCACTTCGTCGCGGTCGCGGAGGAGCGTCACTTCACGCGCGCCGCGCAGAACCTGCTGATTTCGCAGTCCGGGCTGTCGGCATCCATTCGTGCGCTTGAGCTTGAGCTCGGCGCGACCCTGTTCATCCGCAGCACCCGTCGCGTGGAACTGACCGCCGCGGGCAAGGCACTGCTCGCCGATTCGCTGCGCACGCTCGCGAGCGCTGCAGCCGCTCAGAACGCGGTCGCCGCAGTTCGTGGGCTCCTGCGCGGCACGCTGAACGTTGGCGCCGAGCAGTGTGTGGGACCCGTCGACATCCCTACGGAGCTCGCGCGATTTCGAACGAGCAACCCGGGCGTCGACATGCGACTTCACTTCGCGGGGTCAGCCGAATTGATCGACAGCGTCGACTCCGGGCAGACGGATGTCGCGCTCGTCGTCGACTGTGCCCCCACGCCGCAGGGAGTGCAGCTGGTCCCACTCGCGACGCACGGGATGATCGTGCTGTCGCACCCGGACCGCGGCCTGCCGACCACATCGATCGAGCTCGACGACATCCGCGACGACGAGATCGTGGGTTTCCAGGCCGGATGGGGATGCCGAGTTCTCGCTGAGCGAGCGTTCGCGTCGGCCGGAATCAGGTATCGACCGTCGATGGAGGTGAACGACGTGCACTCCCTGCTCGACCTGGTCGGGCTCGGGCTTGGCGTCGCGGTTGTACCCGCGCCGTTCGGACTCAAGCGTCCCCAGCAGTTACGGTCGACCACAATTTCGAGCGGGGGCCCACCGTGGACTGCCGCACTCGCCGTGGCGGAGGAGCGGAGCCCCGCCGCCACGGCGTTTCTCGACCAGCTGGTCGCGCGGGCGAAACTCTAGGCTGCGTCGAGCCTCGCGACCTCGTCTGCCGTCAGTTCGACATCCGGGGCCTGAGCCGAGTCGATGATCGTCGCCGGTCGGCTCGACCCGGGGATCGGGATGACGACGGGTGACTTGGCGAGCTCCCAGGCCAGGCAGATGACCTGCGGGCTCACGCCGTGCACGTCGGCGACCTCACGGAAGACCGAGAATCGATCGCCAAGGCCGCCGGCGCGGCCAATTCCACTGAGCGGGCTCCACGGAAGGAACGCGATGCCCAATTCGTCGCACAGCTCGAGTTCTGGTTCGCTCGACCGGAAGGTCGGCGAGAACTGGTTCTGCACCGAGACGAGGCGCCCGCCGAGGATCTCCTGGGACAACAGGATCTGCTCAGGGTTCGCGTTCGAGATCCCGGCCATGCGGATCTTGCCCGCATCGAGCAGATCGCGAATTGCGCCGACCGAATCGGCATAATCGACGTTCGGGTCCGGGCGGTGAAACTGGTAAAGGCCGATAACGTCGACGCCAAGCGCGACCAGAGATGCCTCGACCGCCTTCTTGAGGTAGTCGGGGTGACCGTTCTGACCCCACGCACCCGGCTCCGGGCTCTCGCGAAGGTGGCCGCCCTTGGTCGCGACCAGGACGTTCGAGGTGTCGCCGCCGTAACTCTTCAACGCCTTCGCGATAGTGAGCTCGTTGTACGACACCTTCTCGCCGGGGATGCGATAGGCATCCGCCGTGTCGATGAACGTGATTCCTGCGTCGAGCGCGGCGTGGATGGTCGCAATGCCCTGGCTCTCGTCCGGGCGTCCTTCAATCGCGATCGGCATTCCGCCGAAGCCGATGGCTGAAACGGTGACGTCGCCGATTTTTCGTGTCTTCATGTGTTTGGGTTCCTCGTTACCAGGCGTAGTTTTCGGGGGCGGGCTTCTTGCCGGGGAAGATCTCGTCGAGTCGAGCGAGCGCCGCCGCATCCAGTGTGACGGTCGTGGCGCGAACCGCCGAGTCGAGCTGTTCCTGCGTGCGCGGGCCGACGATCGGTGCGGTCACGGCGGGTTGGTGCAGCAACCAGGCCAGCGCGAGGTCGCCGGGCTCGTGGCCCAGCTCGTCGGCGAACGCCTCGTACTGCTCGAGCTGGTCGCGGTACTTTTCGAGCGCAGCGGTCGCCTGCTCGTTGACGCGACGCTTGCCCTCGTTCTGCTTGCGGATGACTCCGCCGAGCAGTCCGCCCTGCAGCGGCGACCACGGGATGATGCCTAGGCCGTTCGCCTGCGCGGACGGGATGACCTCGAGTTCGAGGTCGCGCGTGAGCAGGTTGTACAGCGACTGCTCGCTCACGAGGCCCACCGAGTTGCGCTTGCGTGCGGCCTCCTGAGCTGTGGCGATGTGCCAGCCGGCGAAGTTGCTGCTACCCGCGTAGAGGATCTTGCCCTGCGTGATCGCGACATCGATGGCCTGCCAGATCTCGTCCCACGGGGTGTCCCGATCGACGTGGTGGAACTGGTACAGGTCGACGTAATCGGTCTGCAGGCGCTTGAGGCTCGCATCCAAAGCACGACGGATGTTGAGTGCCGACAGCTTGCTCTCGTTGGGGTAGTCGGTCATGTTGCCGTAGACCTTGGTAGCGAGAACGGTCTTCTCGCGCCGTCCGCCGCCCGTGGCGATCCAGCGGCCGACGATCTCTTCCGTGATACCGCGACCGAGCTCGCCGCCGTAGACGTTGGCGGTGTCGAAGAAGTTGATGCCGTTGTCATGGGCCGAGTCCATGATCGAGTGCGAGTCGGGCTCGCTGGTTTGGGGTCCAAAGTTCATGGTGCCGAGGCACAGCCGGGAGACGGTAAGGCCGGATCGGCCCAGATGCGTATATTCCATGGTCCCAGACTGCGCCTCTGGACCGTCATGTGTCCAACTGGTCCAATCGATGGGATTATGCAGTTGGGGTCATGGATGATCGTGCCCGCGGATTGAGTCCGCCGACGGGACTCCTATGCGCCGATCGTCGCGCCGAAGCGTTCCGTGAGAGGCGACCGGTGTGCGGTGCGCAGCTCGTCGAGAGTGGCGGTGAACACATCCTGAATCTCGAGCGTGTCTGCTGAGTCGGTGACGCCGATGCGAAGCATGGGGTAGCCGCGACCCTCGCACAGGCCCTGGAACTTGACGTCGTCCTCGCGAGGAACCGACACGATCACGCGGCCGGTCGATTCGCTGAAGAGAGCGGTTGCAGCATCCACGCCGTCGCGTTCGATGATCTCGCCGAGCCAGATGCGCGCACCGACACCGAAGCGAAGAACCCCCTCCACGATCGCCTGCGCGAGCCCGCCATCGGCGAGGTCGTGGGCGCTCGAGATGATGTTCTGCTCGTTGCCATAGTGCAGCAGGTCGGCGAGCTTCTGCTCCGCCGCGAGGTCGACAACCGGCGGACGCCCGCCCAGGTGGTCGTGGATGACCTCTGCCCACGCCGAACCGTCGAGTTCGGCCTTCGTCGTGCCGAGCAGGTAGATGTTGTTGCCGTCGTCCTGCCAGCCGGACGGGATGCGCTTGGCGACGTCATCGATCACACCGAGCACTGCGACCACCGGAGTCGGGTGGATGGGCACGTCGCCGGTTTGGTTGTAGAAGCTGACGTTGCCGCCGGTGACCGGGATCTCCATGGCGAGGCAGCCATCCGCGAGACCTTCGACGGCGCGGCTGAACTGCCACATCACCTCGGGGTTCTCTGGGCTGCCGAAGTTCAGGCAGTCACTCACGGCAACCGGTGTCGCACCGGTGACGGCGACGTTGCGGAACGCCTCGGCGAGGGCGAGCTGCGCACCCTGGTACGGGTCGAGCTGGCAGAACCGTCCGTTGGCATCCGTTGCGACGGCGAAGCCGAGTCCGCTCTCCTCGTCGACGCGAACCATGCCTCCGTCATCGGGAAAGCTGAGAGCCGTGTTGCCCAGCACGTAGGTGTCGTACTGGTTGGTGATCCAGCGCTTGTCGGCGAGGTTGGCGCTGCCGACGAGGCGGAAGACCTGGTCCCTGAGGTCGGATGCCGTGGTCGGGCGGGCCAGCCGCGAGGCAGAGTCGGCGTTGAGTGCGTCGATCCAGGTCGGGTACGCGACCGGGCGGTCATACACCGGACCGTCGACGGCGACGGTGCGCGGCTCGACGTTGACGATCTCTTCACCGTGCCAGTTGATAACGAGGCGGCCGGTGTCGGTGACCTCGCCGAGCACGCTCGTCTCGACGTCCCACTTCCTGACGACCGCGAGGAAGCCGTCGAGCTTCTCGGGCGTCACGATGGCCATCATGCGCTCCTGGCTCTCCGACATGAGGATTTCCTCAGCCGTGAGAGTCGGGTCGCGCAGCAGAACCTTCTCGAGTTCGATGAACATGCCGCCATCGCCGTTGCTCGCCAGCTCGGAGGTCGCGCAACTGATGCCGGCGGCCCCGAGGTCCTGGATGCCTTCGACGAGGTCGAGCTGGAACAGCTCGAGGCAGCACTCAATGAGCACTTTCTCGGCAAACGGGTCGCCGACCTGAACAGCGGGGCGCTTCGTGGGTCCGCCCGCGGAGAACGAGTCGCTCGCCAGAATGGATGCTCCGCCGATGCCGTCGCCGCCGGTGCGCGCCCCGAAGAGAACGACCTTGTTGCCGACGCCGCGGGCGTTGGCGAGGTGCAGGTCTTCGTGCCGCAGCACGCCGACCGCGAGGGCATTGACGAGCGGGTTCGCCTGATACACGGAGTCGAAGTAGGTCTCGCCGCCAATGTTGGGGAGGCCGAGGCAATTGCCGTAGAAGCTGATGCCCGAGACGACCCCGTGAACGACGCGCGCCGTGTCCGGGTCGTCGATGTCTCCGAAGCGGAGCGCATCCATTACGGCCACCGGGCGCGCCCCCATCGAAATGATGTCGCGGACGATGCCGCCGACACCTGTTGCTGCGCCCTGGAATGGCTCGATGTAGCTCGGGTGGTTGTGGCTCTCGATCTTGAACGTGACCGCCCAGCCGCCGCCGACATCCACGACACCCGCGTTCTCGCCCATGCCGACCATGAGATTCTTGCGCATCTTTTCGGTGGTCTTGGTGCCGAACTGGCGCAGGTACGGCTTGCTCGATTTGTACGAGCAGTGCTCGCTCCACATCACCGAATACATCGCGAGTTCGCCGCTGGTCGGACGCCGACCGAGAATCTCGCGGATGCGCAGGTATTCGTCTTGCTTGAGGCCGAGCGCCGCGTAAGGCTGCTCGCGCTCCGGCGTTGCCGCCGCATTGGTGACGGTGTCAGCGGAGGCGGTGGTGGGGGTGGTCACTGGCAGATGGCTCCTGGGATTGCGGTCACGCCGGATCCCCCAATTCTACCCGTTCCATTACGCCGAGTGCGGCCGGTCGTCACGAGTGCAGGCGCTATTGCAGGTGCAGTCGTGACGACACCCAGCACTCGGTGAGACATAGGCTCGGGAGGATGACGGTTGTTTTGGGCGCGGACTCCTATCCGGATGCGCTCGTCGCGCGCTTGCGCGAGTCGACGGAAGCGGCCGCGGCCGCCTCCCGGCAGTGGCTCGGCAAGCACGACAAGAATGCTGCTGACGCTGCTGCAACAACCGCGATGCGACGCGCGCTGGCCGACGCCCCGTTCACGGGCACTGTGGTGATCGGCGAAGGCGAGAAGGATCATGCGCCAATGCTCGCGAACGGCGAGTCGCTTGGCAGCGGGGGCGAGCCGCACAGCGACGTGGCGGTCGACCCGCTCGACGGAACCCGGCTGACCGCCGAGGGGATCCCCGGCTCGATTTGCGTCATTGCGCTCGCACCGCGCGGCTCGATGTTCGATCCGGTCGGCGTCTTCTACATGGACAAGCTCATTTGTGGTGCAATCGGCCGCGGCGTTGTCGACATCCGCAGATCCGTAGTCGAGAACCTGACCGCGCTGGCGCTCGCGAAGGGTGTTGCCGTCACGCAATTGCGGGTCGCCGTGCTCGACAAGCCGAGGCATGTGCAGCTGGTCGCGGACATCCGTTCGGCAGGGGCTCGCGTTCGACTGGTCGGCGAAGGCGACGTATCGGCCGCGATCGCCGCCGCATCCGGCGGTTCGGATGTCGACCTCGTGCTCGGCATTGGCGGAACACCCGAGGGGATCATCGCGGCATGTGGGGTGCGCGCGCTCGGCGGCGTTATGCAGGGGCGTCTCGCGCCTCAATCCGACGAAGAGATGGCCACAGCGCTCGCCGCGGGGCACGACCTGGCGAGCATCCTTGAGCTGGACGACCTCGTGCGCAGCGACGAGGTGCTGTTCGTCTCGACGCGCGTGCTGTAACGCGCGACTAGACAGTCGCGAGCACGCGGAGGGCGCTCTCGAAGAATTTGAGGCCGTCGATGCCGGAACTCATGGCCTCGGGGGTGTCGGGCCCGAAGCCCGGCTCGGTCGCGTGTTCCGGATGTGGCATGAGCGCGACGACGTTTCCGCGCTCGTTGGACACGCCGGCGATGTCATTGAGAGAACCGTTCGGATTTACATCCAAATAGCGGAATACGACCTGGCCCTGACCCTCGATGCGCGCGAGCGTCTCGGAATCGGCGACGAAACGGCCGTCCGCGTTCTTCATCGGGATGATGATTTCGTCGTTCGTCTCGAACGCGTTCGTCCAGTCGGTGGTCGCGTTTTCGACGCGCAGGCGCTGGTCGCGACGGATGAACTGCTGGTGAGCGTTGCGTGTGTGCGCCCCGGGCACGAGGCGCGCCTCAGCGAGCATCTGGAAGCCGTTGCAGATCCCCAGCACAGGGACGCCCTTGTTGGCGGCGTCAATGACCTCAGCCATGATCGGCGCGTAGCTCGCGATCGCGCCGGCGCGGAGGTAGTCGCCGTAGGCGAAACCGCCGGGAAGGATGACTGCGTCGACGCCCTGCAAATCGTGGTCGCCGTGCCACAGGGCAACCGGAGTTGCTCCGGAGATGCGCACCGCGCGTTGCGCATCACGATCGTCGAGCGAGCCCGGGAAGGTGATGACACCAATGCGCATCAGTGGTTCACCGAGCCGATGACCTCGACGCTCACGACATCCTCGATCACCGAGTTGGAGAACATTTCTTCAGCGAGTGCGCGCACCTCGTCAAGCAGCGCGTCATCCACGGCTCCGTCGACGGTAACCTCGAAGCGCTTGCCGATACGGACGCTCGTGAACCGCGTCTTGCCGAGGCGAGCGAGTGCCCCGGCGACAGCCTTGCCCTGCGGGTCGAGAAGTTCGGCCTTCGGCATGACCTCGACGACGATCGTTGGCACTCGTGTGCTCCCTCGTGACTCAAGCGAATCCGGTCTGGCCGGCTCCGCGAGTGGATGAGACGAGTCTACCCGAGAGCTGTCGGGCTACAGCGCGACGACATAGTGCGCTCGCGGCGCGGTTGTCTCGATCAGTCGCGCGTTGGTTTCGTCGGGTCCGAGAGCCCAGGCGCGCGCATCCGTTGCGGACTTTCCGAACCGCTCATGCCGGGCGATCAGCCTGGCCAGCCGGATGTCGCGGTCGACCTCGATGAAGAAGCTGAGGTCGAAGAGCGGCGCGGCGCGCTCCCATCCGCCACTGTCGAGCAGCAGGTAGTTCCCCTCGACCACGACCAATGGAAATTCAGGAGATATGTATGCCGCATTCGGAATGGGCTGTTCAATTACGCGGTCGAAGCCGGGAACGCTGACACGATTACCTGAATTTCCGAAAGCGCGCGGAGATCGGATGGCGGCAAGCGTCTCGAGGAACCCGTCAACGTCGAACGTGTCGGGAGCCCCCATCCGGTCGCGTCGACCGAGTTCGACCAGACGCTCCTGCCGCAGGTGAAATCCATCCATCGGAAGCAGAGCTGCACCAGTGAGTCGGGCAACCACCTCGGCTGCGATCGTCGACTTGCCCGCACCGGGCGGGCCGACGATTGCAACCAGTGTGCGGCGCCCCGGCAGCGTCGCGGCTTCGATAACGCTGACGACGTCATCGATCGACCGCAGAGTCGTCATGCCTGACGAATCAGCTTGGCTTCGGTGAGCGCAAAATCGACCCAGTCGCTGTAGCCCTGTGCGCTCGGATGAAAGAGGTCGCTCGCGAAGAAGCCGGGCGTGTAGGGGGGTGGCGGCGGCGACATGATCACGCCGGGCTCGGATCGCGCAAATTTGCGAGCGGCGGACTCCAGGCTCTGCGAGTGCAAATAGAGAGCCCAGCGCAGCGGGTTGGGCAGTGCCTCAAACCGGAAGAACGCGGGCAGGCTCGAAACGAGGATGAGCGCCTTCGGGTTCACCGATCGCAGTCTGCGCAGAATGGTTCGGAAGTCGCGCCTAAAGGCACCACGCGAACGCAGCGTGAGCGCATCATTCGCTCCGATCGTGAGGAAGATGACGTCGTACGACTCGTGGCTCGCCTGATCGAGGAAGCGCAGCACGATGTCCTCGGCGGTCGCGCCGTTCTCACCGATCGCCCGCCACACGACACCACGCTCCCACTCGGATGACAGGGCGCGCGCCAGATTGCCGGGCAGCGCGTCCTCCTGGGTGTCGGCGCCGACTCCTGCCGCCGTCGAGTCGCCGAGAACGAGGATGCGAATCGCATCGTCGCCCGCGATCGCTCCGCTCCACGGCTGCGCGGCATCCGGGAGGCGCGGGATGATTCTGCGCATCCGTCGTCCCTGCGCCAACAGCACAGGACCAAGCAGCATCGCGACGACGCGGCTTAGGCGGGGGTGGACTGACATCGTTCTCAATGTAGCGTCGCCTGCCTACGCGGACGTACCAACCCGGATGAGGTTGCCCCACGGATCATCGATCATGACGGTCTCGCCGTCGTCGCGCGTCTCGATACCGTAGTGCGACATCCGTTCGGTAAGGGCGCCGACTTCATCGGCGCTGGGCACGACGATATTGACCTGGCCGAGCCCGAGCGTGCGAGCACGACGCCCGGCACCGCGGGAGTTCCACACGTTCATCGCCATGTGGTGGTGATACTTGCCGGCGCTGACGAACACGGCCTGCCCGGGGATCTCGATGGTCTGCTCGAAGCCGAGACGATCGACGTAAAACTCGCGGGCCGTGACGGTGTCGCCCACGGAGAGGTGCACGTGCCCGACCTTTGCGCCGCCGTCGAGCGGATTCTCGATGACCTCCTCGGTCAGGTGTTCCTTCAAGAACTGGTTCGGGTCGAGAAACAGGGTGCTCATTTCGATCGTGCCGTGCGTCCAGCTCCACTCGCTGCGGGCGCGATCCCAGTACAGCTCGACGCCGTTGCCTTCGGGGTCATCGAAGTAGAACGCCTTGCTGACGAGGTGATCGGAACTTCCGGTGAACGAACCCGGATGCCTGCGCGCCACCGAATAGACGGCCGCGGCGAGCGCTCGCTCCGTCTCGAACAGGATGGCGGTGTGAAAGAGTCCGGCGGAGTGGGGCGACGCGTGGTTCAGCTCTGACGCGTGCTCGAGGATGATCGCCGGCGTCGTCCCGCGGCCGAGAGTGACGCTGTTCGGCCCCTCCGAGAGCACCTCGAGGCTTACCGCGTCGCGGTAGTAGGCCGTCATCGCATCCAGATCGGCGACAAGGAGGGTCACCGCTCCCATGGAGGTGTCCGCGGCAAGAAGATCGAGTGAACTCACACTCCATACAACCGCATCGACCTGCCCATTATTTCTCGCGAGTCCGGAGTTTTCGTCCTTCCCGAGCCGCCGGAAGGACGAAAACTCCGGACTCGCGGGATTGGTGGGGTGCGATCACGCCGTCACCCTGTCGATCAACTCCCGGTATCGGGCCGCGGTGCGCTCGACGATCTCGGCGGGAAGCTCGGGCGGTTCGCTGTCGGAGCTCGGATCCCAGTTCACTTTCAACCAGTTGCGCACGATCTGCTTGTCGAAGCTGGCCGTGCGATCACCGGACGCGTAGGTCGCGGCGTCCCAGTAACGGCTGCTGTCGGGCGTCAGCACTTCGTCCGCGAGCGTGATCGAGCCATCGGTGTCTTCGCCGAACTCGAACTTGGTGTCGGCGAGGATGAGACCGCGTGTCTCGGCGAGAGCGGATGCGCGGCCGAAGATTACAAGGGACAGGTCGCGCAGGGCGACCGCGGCGACTTCGCCGACGATCTCAATCGTTCGCTCAAACGTGATGTTCTCGTCGTGTTCGCCCATCGGCGCCTTGAATGCAGGAGTGTAGATCGGCTCTGGCAGTCGGTCGCCGTCGCGAAGGCCGGCAGGGAGGGCTACGCCACACACGCTCTGCGTAGCCTGGTATTCGATCCAGCCACTGCCAGACAGGTAGCCGCGCACGACGCACTCGATCGGGAACATCTCGAGCGACTTGACCAGCATCGCGCGGTCGGCGACCTCCGGGGGGATCGAAGCCCATTCATCCTGGGGCGCCAGATGATTGGGCAGTCCGCTCAATTGGTCGAACCACCACAGGCTCAACTCGGTCAGAAGCGCGCCCTTGCCCGGAATCCCGGGCGACAGGACGTGGTCGAACGCGCTGACGCGATCGCTGACGACCATGAGAATGCGGTTTGGTTGCCCGGCCGACGTGTAGAGATCGCGTACCTTGCCCGAGTACTCGTGCTTCCATCCGGCAAATTCCACTAGAGCACCCTCTCCGCGATGTCGGTGCGGTAATGACCGCCCTGCAGGTGGATCTGGGCCAGCGCCGCATAGGCCTTCTCGCGAGCGACGGCAAACGTCGTGCCGAGCGCGACCACGCTGAGAACCCGGCCGCCGGTTGCGACGAAACCTCCGCCGGATGCCGCGGTCGCCGCGTGCGCAATCGTCACGTCGCGGACATTTTCGAGGCCGATGATCGGCCGTCCGGTGATCGGATCGTCAGGGTAACCCTCACTGGCGAGCACCACGGTGACGGCGACTTCATCCGAGAACTCTGGGCGCGGAAGCCCGCCGAGCCCACCAGTAGCCGCGGCGAACAGCAAACCACTCAAGGGGGTTACAAGCCTCGGCAGCACGACCTGCGTCTCGGGGTCGCCGAATCGGGCATTGAATTCAATGACGCGGATGCCGTGCGTGGTGACGATCAGTCCGCAATAGAGCAGGCCGATGAACGGTTTCTGTTCGGCCGCGAGCTGTCGGATCGTGGGCAGCGCGATCGTGTCGATGACTTCATCCACGAATCCCGCGGGCAGCCAGGGCAAAGGTGAATATGCGCCCATGCCGCCGGTGTTCGGGCCTTCGTCACGATCGAAGACTCGCTTGTAGTCCTGCGCGGGAGAAAGCGGGAGCACGGTGTGGCCGTCGCTCAGGAGGAACAGTGACACTTCCTGCCCGGCGAGGAACTCCTCGACCAGAACACTGCCGTGTTGCAGCCAGTAGGTGGCGTGGGCGATCGCCGCCTCCCGATCGGCGCTCACCATGACGCCCTTGCCCGCGGCGAGCCCGTCTGCCTTGACCACGTAGGGTGCGCCGTATTCGTCGATCGCGGCGATGGCCTCGTCGAGCGTGCCAGCGCGAACCGCGCGACCGGTTGGCACACCGGCCTCATCCATGATCCGCTTCGCGAACGTCTTGCTTCCCTCGAGCGCGGCGGCCGCCTTTCCCGGACCGAATACCGGGATGCCTCGCGTGCGCAGCTTGTCGGCGACACCCGCAACGAGCGGAGCCTCTGGCCCGATCACGACCAGGTCGATCGCGTTTTCTAGCGCGTACTCGGCGACCACGTCGCCGTTTGTCGGATCGAGGGCAACGACCGGCACGACGGCAGCGATGCCGGCGTTGCCAGGAGCGGCAGTGATGTCGTGGCCAGCGCCCTCGGACAGCAGCGACGAGATGATGGCGTGCTCGCGCGCACCGGAGCCCAGAACAAGGATTCGCACACTGCAAGGCTACCGGGGGTTCTCACTCGCGCTCACAGAGTTGACCTGCGCATCGCGCTAGCTTTGGAGAATGGCTCGGGCACGAATCGCGGATGACGTCGGCGCAAGCGCGGTGCGTGCTGCGGCGCCTGGCGCCGAGTCCGACAAAGTCGGCGCCGACCGCAACACCACCGCAACCGCGGTACGGTACCTGCTCCAACTGCTCGCCGAGCGGGCAGAGGGCAACACCGTGGAAGTGCGCGTTCCACCATTTGGAGCGGTGCAGGCGATCGAGGGTCCGCGCCACACCCGCGGCACGCCACCGAACGTCATCGAGATGGATGCGCCAACCTGGCTCGCCCTCGCGACCGGGTCACTCGAGTGGAGCTCCGCGCTCGCCGCGGGCAGGGTCGCCGCCAGTGGCTCGCGGGCCGACCTCGCCGAATACCTGCCCATCCTGCGGATGCGAGAATGAAGCGGTGAGCAATTCCGAAGACGAGGAAACGATCGTCCGCATTCGTCGGGCACCGAAGTTCTCGGTGTTCCTGATCGTCGGCGGCGCGCTTGGCGTGATCGTCGCGCTGATTCTCACTTCGTTGTTCCCGGTCGACCCGAACATCGGCTTCGGGCCCATCTTCGGTTACTTTGCGATCTTCGGTTTGGTCGGCGGCGTGCTCATTGGTGCCATCGTCGCCCTCATCCTCGATCGGGTTCTTAGCAGGCGAACGACCACGGCGATAGCGACAATCGCGAAGCTCGAGCCGGAGGACGATTCCCTGCCTCCAGCCGAAGCGCCCTGACCCCGCAACGCCCCAACCCCGCACCACCCTGACACCGCCGCAGCTGAGCGAGTGGTCGCCGCTAGCTGAGCTGGTTGGCTTCGACCCAGGCCAGGTACTCGGGGGTGACAGTGCCGGTGACATAGTCGCCCGTGAAGCAGCTCATCTCAAGATCCGTGACACTGGACCCCTCGAGGATCGCGGCTTTCATGTCGGCGACCTCCTGGTAGATCAGGTAGTCGCTGCCGAGTTCGGTATTGATTTCGGGGATCTTGCGCCCGTGGGCGATCAGCTCGTGACGGGTCGGCATGTTGATGCCGTAGACGTGCGGGTAGCGAACCGGCGGCGCCGCGGAGGTGAAGGTGACCTTATTGGCGCCTGCCTCGCGCGCCATCTGAACGATCTCCTTTGAGGTCGTGCCCCGAACGATCGAGTCGTCGACAATAAGGATGTTCTTGCCGCGAAACTCCGAGCTCATCGCATTCAGCTTCTGCTTGACTGACTTCTTGCGCTCGGCCTGGCCGGGCATGATGAAGGTGCGGCCGACATAGCGGTTCTTGTAGAAGCCTTCGCGGTACTCGACTCCCAGCTTTTGCGCGACCTGCATTGCGGCCGGACGCGACGAATCCGGAATCGGCATCACGACGTCGATGTCACCGTGCGGCGTGTAGCGTGCGATCGTGTCGGCGAGACGATCGCCGAGACGCAGGCGAGCCTCGTACACCGAGATGCCGTTCATGATCGAGTCCGGGCGGGCTAGGTAGACATATTCGAACGAGCAGGGAATGAGGCGCGGATTCGCGGCGCACTGCTTCGAGGTCATCTCGCCATCCATCGCGATGAAGATCGCTTCGCCTGGCGCGACATCCCGAACGAGCTCGTAGCCGCCGCTTTCCAGCACGAGCGATTCGGATGCGACGATCCACTCCTCACCGACCAGCCCGTGCTGGCGTCGGCCGAGAACCAGCGGACGGATGCCGAACGGGTCGCGGAAGGCGAGCAGCCCGTGGCCCGCAATCAGCGCAATCGCCGCGTAGGAACCCTCGACGCGTTCGTGGAGTCGGCTGATCGCCTTGAAAACCTGGTCGGGGTCGAGTTCTGAGCCCGATACCTGTGCCTGCAGCTCGTTGGCGAGCACGTTGACCAGCAGCTCTGTGTCGCTCGAAGTGTTGAGATGACGGCGATCGACGTGGAACAGCTCCTGCGTCAGTTCGCGCGTATTCGTGAGATTGCCGTTGTGGACGAGGATGATCCCGTACGGCGCGTTCACGTAGAACGGCTGCGCTTCTTCTTCGTTCGCCGCGCTGCCCTTGGTTGCGTAGCGCACGTGACCGAGACCCATGGTTCCGGTGAGGCCGCGCATATCGCGCGTGCGATACGCCTCGCGTACCTGGCCCTTCGCCTTCTGCATGTGGAAGGTGTCGCCTTCGGCGGTAGCGATGCCCGTCGAATCCTGTCCACGGTGCTGAAGAAGGGACAGGCTGTCGTAAACCTGTTGGTTGACGGGGAGTGATGAGACGATGCCCACAATGCCGCACATGCTGCCGGGGGGTTCCTTACGGTGGGGAGAAGAAGCCGGCTTCAGTCTACGGTCTCGAATGGCGTCGTGCTGGCGGTGTCCGTTTGAGGCAAACTGGTCACATGACCACGAGCTATCGCGAAGCCGGTGTAGACACTGCGGCAGGCGATCTCGCCGTCGAACTGATGAAGTCGGCCGTCAGCGCCACGCACGGCCCCGAGGTGCTCGGCGGGGTCGGTGGCTTTGCCGGGCTCTTCGACGTGTCGTTCCTCAAGTCCTACCGTCGCCCGCTCCTTGCCACTTCGACGGATGGCGTCGGTACAAAAGTCGCGATCGCCCAGGCTCTCGACAAGCACGACACCATCGGCCAGGACCTCGTCGGCATGGTCGTGGATGACATCGTGGTCGTCGGCGCGAAGCCGCTGTTCATGACTGACTACATCGCCTGCGGCCACGTGGTGCCCGAGCGCATCGCCGATATCGTCCGCGGCATTGCCGCAGCCTGCTCCGCCACCGGAACCGCCCTTGTCGGGGGCGAGACGGCCGAGCATCCGGGGCTACTCGGTCCCGACGACTACGACGTGGCCGGCGCTGCCGTCGGTGCGGTCGAAGCGGATGACGCGCTCGGTCCGCAGCGCGTGGAGCATGGCGACGTGGTGATCGCCATCGGCTCCTCCGGGCTCCACAGCAACGGCTTCTCGCTGGTTCGTCACATCCTGAGCAAGAGCGGCATCGGATATACCGACCGCTCCAACGAACTCGGCGGCGTGGTGGGCGAAATACTGCTCGAGCCGACGCGGCTCTACACGAGTGCGCTACTCGCCGTTCTCGATGAGCTGCCTGGCGCCATCCATGCCCTGAGCCACGTGACGGGCGGCGGAATCGCCGCGAACCTCGCGCGAGTACTGCCACTCGGCTCCTGGGTCGAGGTCGATCGTGCGACCTGGTCGCCTCAGGCGGTCTTCCGAGTGTTGGCGAACCTCGGGGGCGTCTCACTCGAAAGCACAGAAGGTACCTGGAATTTGGGCGTGGGCATGTTCGCGGTCGTCGACAAGGCCGCTGCAACTGGCGTGCTTCGTGCGATCGAATCGCAGGGTATCCCTGTCTGGGTTGCCGGGCGCGTCACCCTGGGTGAGCGCGCCGCGACCGACGGCTGGGAGCAAGGGGCGAAGGGCGTCAACGGCGGTGCCGTGCGCCTGGTCGGTTCATACCAGCGTTGACTCCAGGGCTCGACTGACGCAAATGGCTGCTCTGGCGACGGGCAACCTACGCGGTGCGGAACTCTTCGTCTTCGTCGGACGTCTGCTTCTCGTCGAGATACTCCGCCCACTTGTCGATTTCGGGCGACACGAACTCGGTCGGAGTGCCCGGGTGACTGTGGAGTTCATTGGCGAGCGCGCCGTAGTTGGTGTCGGGGCTGTAGTACTTCAGGTCCCGTGCAACTTTGGTGTGCTTCGCTTTTTGACGGCCGCGCCCCATGCGTGACCCCCTCAGATAGAAAATGATCGACAGAACGGTGAAAATCTAGCGCTCACTTTATCACGCAGCGCATGGGTATTTGCCGGGGGTGCCGTTCACCAAAAGGTTAGTCCTCAGAAGCAACAAACCGCGCGTACTAGCCCGGCATGGATTCTCCAATTGCCCACCGTTCAACCCGCGCGGGTAACGTTGACGGGTGGCCACCGCCGGAACCGATACGTCAGTCGTCGTGATCGGTGCTGGGCAGGCGGGATTATCCGTCGCTTTCTACCTCCAGCGACTCGGACTCGACGCCGGAAACGAGTTCGTGCTGCTCGACCGCGGCCCCGGCACCGGCGGTGCGTGGCAATCGCGCTGGGAAGCCCTTCGCCTCGGCTCTGCCCACAGGGTCAACGACCTCCCTGGGATGGAAGAGCTCGGCGTTAGTTTCGATACCGCCGATCGAACCCTCCCAGCGAAGGAGGTAGTCGCCGACTATTACCGCCGGTACGAGGATCACTACGGTTTTCAGGTGGTTCGCCCCGCGACGGTCACGTCGGTTGTGAACAACGGCGCAACAAATCTGCTCGTCACCTTCTCGGATGACGAGGGCGAACAGGCCGTCACTACCGACATCGTCGTCAACGCGACCGGCACCTGGGGTTCACCTTTCGTGCCGTGGTATCCGGGACGCAACGACTTCGCCGGACGCCAGGTGCACACCAATGACTATGCGGAGGCGAGCGAGTTCGCCGGCCAGAGCGTTCTCGTCGTTGGCGGCGGCACCTCTGCAATTGGTTTTCTGCTCGAACTGGAGGGCACCGCTTCCGAACTCACCTGGGTGACTCGTCGAGACATCGAATTCCTTGACGAGGGCGAGCTCAACATGGAGGCGGGCGCCGCGGCCGTGGCCAAACAGGATGAGGCTGCTCGCGCCGGACGCGCCCTCCCGAGCATCGTGAGTGGTACCGGCGTGCCGCGTACCCGGCGCATCCAGGCCGGAATCGACCGCGGGGTGCTGATTCCGAAGCCCATGTTCAGTGCCATCGACTCGGATGGCGTGCGATGGGCCGATGGTACATTCCAAAAAGTGGATGCGATCGTTTGGGCCACCGGATTCCGCCCGGAGTTGCGCCACCTCGCCCCTCTGAAACTGCGCGAGAAGGCAGGCGGAGTTTCCGTCGGCGCGGGCTCGGCCTTCAAGGACCCACGCATATTCTTCGCGGGGTATGGACCGCAGGCGAGCACGATCGGCGCGAACCGAGCCGGACGGATGATCGCCCGGCAGGTCGTGGCGTCGCTCAGCAAGCTCTAGCGAGCGCTCCGGCTCGCCATCACCTGCACGGCTGCTGCAGCCGACCACGCCTGCGGGCGACAGGCGGCCGGGTAGGGAACCGGGCGCGCAAACGCTGTCGACGAGTCGCCCGAGTGGAGCTCCGGCATGCGGTAGTCGAACGCCGATGCCGCAGAGAGAAGGCCCTCGGTGAGCACAGCGGCCTCTGAGTCAAACCCCGCCAGTACCAGCCCGCGGATCGCGATCGCGGTGTCGTGAGTCCAGACACTGCCGCCGTGGTAGCTGAGTGGCCAGTAGCCGGTCGAGTCGGTGGACATGGTGCGGAGGCCGTAGCCGGAGCTCATTTCCGGGGAGACGAGTCGCCGGGCCACCAGCGCGCTCTGTTCCTGGTCGAGCAGCCCCGTGCCGAGCAGGTGGCCGATATTGCTCGTGACCGTGTCGACGGGTCGTTTCGAGGCGTCGAGGGCGATCGCCGGATAAGCGCCCGCCGGGTCGTCGATCCAAAAGCTCTGATGGAATCGCAGTTTGAGAGCGGCGGCCCAGGCTAACCAGTCCGCGCCGTCGCGGCCGAAGTGCTCGAGAATCGCTGCGCCTGCGGTTGCCGCCTCGAAGGCATATGCCTGCACCTCGCAGAGTGCGATCGGGCCTGTCGCGAGCGTGCCGTCGCGCCATTGCACCGAGTCGCCCGAGTCCTTCCAGCCCTGGTTCGCGAGCCCGTGCCCGGTCAGGTCTACGTATTCGAGCAGGCCATCACCATCCGCGTCTCCGTAGTCGCGCATCCATTCGAGTGCGCCGACAAGAGCCGGAAGCAGGGCTTCGACTTCGTCTTCGGGCATTCCGGCCTTCCAGGCGTCGGCGAGCAGACAGATCCACAGCGCCGTCGCGTCGACCGTGCCGAAGTACAGCGGGGGCAGGGAGAGGCCCTCGCCCGGCATCTCCAAGGTTGCCCGTCGCAACTCGTGCATGATCTTGCCCGGCTGTTCAGCGCTTGCCGCAACGGATTCGGTTCCCTGCATTCCCGCAAGCACACGCAGGGTGTCGGCGGCGATTCGATGTCCGAGCGGGAGCAGAAAGCGCGCCGCCCAAAGGGAATCCCGCCCAAACAGGGTGAAGAACCAGGGTGCGCCAGCAGCGAGGAACTGGTTCGCAGGATCACTCGCAGTCGTTAGTCGCAGCGCATCCAGGTCCCCGAGGGCGCGCGAAAGCCAGCGATCGAGGCGGTCGTCTCCCGAGTCGGCGCCCGGCAGTGACCACGGAGCCGCACCGGATGCGGCCGCGACTACGGCTGCGGCATCCGCAGCCGCGATCGACCAACTGACCGTCGTCTCACCCCTGGCGGGAATCGTGACGTCCCAGGCCAGCTCGAGCGTGTTGCTGCCGTCGGTCGCCAGTCGGGCGCCGGGTGCATCGAGTCGCACAGTGATCGCACCCTCGCCCCACGCGGCCGACTGCCCGTCGATCGAGATCGGCGCAGCCTCTCCCCGTGAACCGGACTTCACCGCATCCATCTGGGCGAGATCGGACGCAAGACGAAAGACGACGGTCGTCTGGATTGGCAGCGCTCGCGTCGACGCGATTGTCAGTCGCTCTTCCATCCCATTTGCGACGACTCTGCGTCTCTGGATGGCGCGAACCTTGGGGTCCGCATCCGTGTCGTCGAGAAAGCGCAGCACCGAGACGAAGTCGAGAGAATCCGGGGAATCGGAGCTGGTCGCGACGCGCTCGCCCTGCATGCCGTCGAACGTGACCTCGAGCTCTGAGACAACTCGCACATCCGATACATAAAGCCCGTGGATCGGTCGCTCTCCCATCGCTCCGGAGGCCGCGGACCACGCCTGCGAGGGCGCCCGCAGCGCGACAGTTTCGTCGGAGAGGAGCGGCTGGAGATGCTGTTTGCGCGCGTTCGCGGTCACCGTCACTCCTTGACCGACCCGTCGCTCGCGTTGAGGATTCGTCTCTGGAAGATGAAGAAGACGATGGCCACCGGAATTGTCATCACGGCAGCAGCCGCCAGCTTGAGCGGATACTGCGTTGCCTGACCCAGTTGCCCGGCGGCCAGGCTCGCGACCCCCTTGGTGAGGGTGGTCAGCGCGGGCGACTGGGTCGACACCACGAAGTGACTCAACTCATTCCACGACCCCTGGAACGACAGGATGATTATGGTCACCACCGCGGGCCTCGCCATCGGCAGTACGACCGACCAGAACACCCGGAACGTGCCCGCCCCGTCGATTCGAGCCTGTTCTTCGACGCTCACCGGAATGGACTCGAAGAAGTTCTTCATGATGAAGATGCCGGCGGCGTCGGTGAGCAACGGGATGATCATGCCCGCATAGGAGTCAAAGATCCCGAGCTGGTTGATCACGAGAAACTTCGGGATGAGCAGCACGACGCCGGGCACCGCCATCACCGCGATGAGACCCGCATACATGACGTTGCGCCCGCGGAAATGCAGACGAGCGAGTGCGTAGCCGGCAATCGAATCGAAGAACACGCGGCCGATCGTGACGCTCGCCGTCACCAGAAATGAGTTCTTCGCCCACAACGGGAAGTCGGAATTGAGGAACAGCTTTTGATAGGCAGCTGTCGTGAAGGTCTGCGGTATCAGCGAGAGCGGGTCGGCTGCGGCATCCGCTTCGGTTTTGAAGGAGGTCGCGATATCGATCAGGAACGGGAAGATGTAAATCGCGGCCAGCAGAATGAGCAGCGCATAGAAGATCGTGTTCGTCGTGAAACGACGCGGGGTCAGGCGTTCACGACGGTGAGGCGGGATCTTTACGGCAGGCAGGGCTTCCGCCACTGCGCTCGGCGTCAGAGGCGTCGTGGTCATCGTTTGCTCCCTGGAATTCGGTATGCCCGCAGGCGGCGTTTTGAGACCTTACGATCGGCGAGCACCCAGCGCTGCACGAGCGTGAAGAAAACGATGATGGCGAACAGGATGAACGCGATCGCCGCACCCTGCCCCCACTGCTGGTCCTGGAAACTGGTCTGGTACGACAGGTAGGCGGGCGTCAGCGTTGTCTTTGCCGGACCGCCCTGGGTGCCCGTGTAGATCTGGTCGAACACCTGCCAACATCCGATGAGTCCGAGGGTGAGGACTGTGAAGAGCGTCGGGCGCAGTTGCGGGAGAGTAATCCGCCAGAAGCGCTGCCAGCCGTTGGCTCCGTCGACCATGGCGGCTTCCTGCACCTCGCCGCTGATGTTCTGCAACGCCGCAAGGAACAGCAGCATGAAGGTGCCGCTGGTGGTGAAGACGGCGAGCAGGATGAGGGCGAACATCGCGAAGGATGGTCCACCCACCCAGTCCCACCAGGCGACTCCGAGGGTTGAGTTATTCACGAGGAAGCCGGGGCCATTCGTGATGCCGAAATGGAAGATACCCGCGGGCTCATTGAACCAGTTGGGCCCGGTGACGCCGACGAACGAGATCAGCTTGTTGACCGCGCCCGTCGAGCTGAACAGGAAGAGCCATAGTACGGTGATCGCGACCGAGCTCGTTACCGAGGGAAAGTAGAACGCCGTGCGGAAGAAGCCACGACCGCGCAGGATCTGGCGGTTCACGAGCACGGCGAGAAAAAGCGAGAGCGCTGTCTGCAGCGGCACAACGAGCACCACGTACCAGGCGTTGTTCTTGAGTGCCACTCCGAAGTTCTGCTCGGCAAGCCCACCGCCGGTCAGCACAGACGAGTAGTTCTTGAGCCCGGTGAAGCTGACTCCACTGGAAAAGGGGCTTCCGCGCCCGGACCAGTCAGAGAAACTGACCCACAGTGCCATGAGAACGGGTATCACCAGGAACAGTCCGAGCAGCACCAGCATCGGGGTGGTGAAGAGCCACCCGGAGGCAGCCTCCCCTTTTCGGATTCCGGTTCCCCGGCGCATCCGCAGTCGAGGAGACTGCCTCACGGTCGTCGTCATGACGGTTACTTGATGAGTGCTTGAAGGTTGGTTTGCGTAGCCTGAAGGATTGCCTTCGGATCAGCGGTCTTCAAGGTCTCGATCTTCGAGTCGAAGTCGGCAACGACATCCGCTGCTCCCTTCGCCGTCGGCACGCCCTGAGCATATGCGGCAGCATCGAGGAACGGCACAAGAGCCGGGTTAGCGGACTTCCATGCGCTGGCCGCCGACTGGATGGACGGCATGGGACCGAACGCCTTCGAGAACGCGAGCTGGTCGCTCGCACTCGTGAGCTTCTCGACGAGCTTCAGCGCAGCAGCCTGGTTGGGGCTGTCGGCTGCGATTCCCCAGCAGTTGGTGAACTGGAGTGTGCCCTTGCCTACGGGACCTGCGGGAAGCGGGTTCACGGTGTACTTGATCTTGGGATAGTCGGCCGTCATTCCGCCGGTGATCCAGTTGCCCTCGATGGTCATTGCGGCAAGGCCTTTACCGAGCGCTTCGCCGCCCCAGCCCGCTCCGACATCCTTCGCGAACTTCAGGTCGCCCTCTTTGAGCATCTTCTGCACGAAGGTGAGCGCCGTCACGTTGGCTGCGCTGTCGGCGGTCGCCTTTGTGCTGTCAGCGTTCATCAGGTTGCCGCCGGCCTGAGTCATGAAGGCACCGACACGAGCGTACTGGCCGCTCATAACGAGTCCGGTCGTCTTACCGGTGGTCAGCTTCTTCGAGACCGCGTCGAGCTGGTCCCAGGTGGTCGGGATGTCGGCATCCGTGAGTCCGGCCGCCTTCCACTTGTCGGTGTTGATCTCGAGCTGCAGGGTCGAAAAGTCTTTCGGCGCGCAATAGAACTTGTTGTTGTACGTAAATGACTTCACCAGGCTCGGGTAGAAGTCGCTCTTGTTCGGCAGCTGGTCACCGTAGGCGAGCAGCGATCCGTTGGATGCGTATCCAGCGAGTGCGTCGGTCGACAGGTAGAACACGTCTGCCGGCTTCCCGGACGCGAAGCCCTGGGAGAGCTGCTGGGTGAGGTTGGTGGCCGGAAGTACGGTGGCCTTCGTGCCGGATGAACTCGACCAGTCGGCAACGGCACTCTTGACCGCGGCGGTCTCGGCGTCGCCGCTCGAGCCGATCAGCACGGTCAGTGCCTTCTTCGATGAGGTGAGCCCTTTCGAGCCGCTACCCGTTGTACTGCTGAACCCGGAACCACACGCCGATAGCGCGAGAGCTCCGGCTATCGCGAGTGCGCCAGCGGCGAGCCAATGATTGCGTCTTTGCATTTTGTTTCTCCTTGGATGAACGCGCAGGGGATGATCGTTCGGGTTTGATCGTTCAAATTTAAGCGTGCAAGAATAGATTTGATCGATCAAACTACTATGACGATAGGCACGCGCGTCTGCGACTGTCAACCCTGACCCTCGACTGAGCGTGCGGTAACCTACCGAATTGGTTAAGTCGAGCGAGACGAGGTGAGAATGGCCAGGCTGCCCACCGTGACCGACGTCGGCCGTGTCGCCGGCGTCTCCCGCCAAACGGTTTCCAACGTGCTCAACTCGCCGACCATCGTCAAGTCAGAGACGCGAGAGAAGGTCCAGGCTGCCATTGCGCAGCTCGGGTACCGGCCCGACGCATCCGCTCGGCGACTCCGCACACGCAAGAGTTCGACGCTCGGTATTCGCCTCGACCCCATGACCAACGGCATCTCAGGGTCCGTGCACGACCGGTTTTTGCATGCGCTCACTGAGCAGGCCGACGAACGCGGATTGCGCATCATGCTGTTCACCGCCACCGATCCAAATGACGAGATCCGCCAGTTCTCTCGCATGCGGGACGGCGCGGATGTCGACGCCTTTGTGCTGACCTCGACCTTCTACGACGATCCTCGCACCGAGTGGCTCATCGCCAACGACGTGCCATTCGTGACCTTCGGCCGCCCATGGGGTATCGATGACATGAATGACCCGCTGCACCTGTGGGTCGATGTGGACGGTTGGAGCGGCGTCCGCGAAGCCACCGCCCACCTGCTCGCGGAGGGAGCGACCCGAGTCGCCTTCCTTGGATGGCCGAGTCACTCGGGAACCGGTGACGACCGACGGCGTGGCTGGCGGGATGCGATGACGGCCGGCACAAGCTTGACACCTGCCCAACTGGATGAACTGGAGATGGCGACCGAGGACGGCGTCAGTCAGGGACGGGATGCCATTCGATCGCTCGCGCCGGGCAGCTTCGACGCCGTCGTCTGCGTGAGCGATTCACTTGCGCTCGGAGCGATCCTCGCCGCCGGCGCCGACATACCCGTCATCGGTTACGACAACACTCCGGTCGCGAACGCGATCGGGCTCTCCAGCGTCGAACAACCTCTCGCAGAAGTCGCCGCTGGCGCGCTCGAACTGCTCATGGGGCCACGCGGGGCCGAAATTCTCGATCGCACGACCACTCCGGACGAGCCGAAGCATCGACTCGTGAAGCCACACCTGGTGGTGCGCACGCGCCAGCTCAGCTGAGCGCGGTCGCGGCCAGATAGCCGGCGATGGCTGCGGCCAGTCCGACCGCGAGGCCAAGCAGCACGTTGGCGAGAGCAGCTCGGAGCTTTCCCTCCATGAACAACTGAACCGTTTCCACGCTCCACGTGCTGAACGTGGTGAGCCCGCCCGCGACCCCGCCGACCAGGATGAGGCGCGCATCCGTCGAGATCGCGAGAGTGGTTGACAGGCCGACGGTGGCTCCGCCGAGCGCGGACCCGACGGAGTTGACGATGAAGACCGCCCAGGGCAGTGACCCTCGTCCGGCGAAGGCGCGGGTCAGGAGATAGCGAACGACCGCGGCGGCGCCACCAGCGACAATCGCGACCACGAAGGTCACTCGGTCACCTCGATGATCGGCGACTCGTTCGGGCGTTCGCCGATTCGGAGGCCGAGCGCCGCGGCGCCAATGCCCAACACGAGCGACGCGACGAGATAGACGATCGACAACACAAGCTGGCCGGATGCGGTCAACGTCACGACCGACACAATGAGCGCCGAGAAGGTCGTGAAGCCGCCGAGCAGGCCAGGGCCGACGCCGGCACGAATCCAGGCCGGAGCGATCGGCCACACGCGAGCGACGAGCAGCCCGAGCGCGAATGAGCCAACGATGTTGATCAGAAGAGTTGAGACAGGAAACGTATCGTCACTGTGCGGGATCAGGTCGTCGGTGGCCAGCCGCAAGGCGGTGCCGAGAATTCCGCCGATGAAGACCGCGAGTACGGAGCCCACGCTGGTCAGTGTTGCTTTGTGGTCGGCTTGGTCGGAGGCTCTTTGACCGCTGTGGCTTTCGCGGCCGCATCCGTGCCGGTCGCAGTCTTGCCCGAAGCTCGGCTGTCGGCGGCAAGCTTCTCGGCGTTCTGCTTGGCGGCCGCCGACTGCTTGGCGGCAGACATCCGGGCGCCGGACTTCGTCGATGTCGGCTTGCCCTGCGATGGTTTTGCCGGCGGCATCGGCTTGCGCTGCACGGGCCGGCGCGGCTCACCGCGTCGGGCGTCACCCGGAACCGGGCGAGAGCGGCGGCCATAAATGAGTTCGGACGAGTCAAGGAGCCAGGGGACGAGGGCGATGACGACGCCGTGCACCAGCATGAGCTTGTGGCGGATGCGCCGCGACTTGTGGTTGTGAAGCAGGTTTTCCCACCAGTGCCCCACGATGAACTGAGGGGTGTACAGGGTGACGACCTCGGAGCCGTGCTCTTCACGCCGGTGCTTGATGTATTTGATCAGCGGAAGACTGATTTCACGGTAGGGCGACTCGATGATCCGTAGCGGCACCTTGATGTTCTGATCGGCCCACTGGTCCTGAAGTTTCTGCGTCTCTTCGTCGTCGATCGAGACGTGCACGGCTTCGATGCTCTCGTGCCGGGCTGCGATGGCGTAATCGAGCGCCTTCAGCACGGGCTTCTGCAGCTTGCCGACGAGCACGACGGCATGGTCCCCTCGAGCGCCGAATGTCGTAGTCGGGTCGGGCTCGATTTCTTTCTCGACATCGCGGTAGTACCGGTTCACGCCGAGCATGAGCAGGAACAGGATCGGCATCATGATGAAGACGAGCCAGGCGCCGTGGGTGAACTTGGTGATCGTCACGATAATGAGAACGGTGCCGGTGAAGAAGGCGCCGATCGAGTTGATCGTGAGGCTGACCCTGATGGATCCGCGATTCGGCGGGTTGGTTTTCAGGAGCCGGATCCAGTGGATGATCATGCCGGACTGGCCGAGAGTGAACGACACGAAAACGCCGATGATGTAGAGCTGGATGAGCGACGTGACGTTTGCCTGATAGATGACCAGCAGCACGGCCGCAGCGAGCGCGAGAAGAAGCACGCCGTTGGAGTAGATCAGGCGGTCGCCGCGGGTCTGCAGTGACTTGGGCGCGTAGCGATCTTTCGCGAGCACGGACCCCAGTAGCGGGAATCCGTTGAAGGCCGTGTTGGCGGCGAGCAGCAGCACGAGCGCAGTGGCCGCCTGGACGACGAAGAACATGACGGTGTTGTTGCCAAATGTCGACGACGCCAGCTGGGCGATCAGGGATCGCTGTGGCTCCGTCTTACAGTTCGCGAAGCCGATGAGATCACAGGCCTGCTCGGCGTAGTGCACCTTTGCCATCAGCGCGACGGTGACGAGGCCAATGAACAGCACAATGGCGATCGTGCCCATCAGCACGAGCGTCTTCTGCGCGTTCTGGATCTTGGGGCGGCGGAAAGCCTGCACGCCATTGGCGACCGCTTCGACGCCGGTCAGGGCGCTACATCCGCTGGAGAATGCGCGAAGGAGCAGCAGAACGAACGCGGCCTGCGCGATGCTTTCCGGTTTGACCGAATACTGCGCGGACTCGGCGACAGGAGTGTTTCCTGACAGTGCCTGGATCAGCGCGGTGACGATCATGATCGCGATGCTGGCGATGAAGAGGTAGGTGGGAAGCGCGAACGCCTTGCCCGATTCGCTAACGCCCCTGAGGTTGACGGCGGCCAGGACGATGATGAAGAAGATTGCCATCTCGACACGGATGCCGTTGAGAATCGGGAAGGCCGAGATGATGTTGTCAACACCGGATGCGACCGACACCGCGACGGTGAGCACGTAGTCGACCAGGAGAGCGGATGCGACGATCAGGCCGGCAACTTCGCCAATGTTCTTGCGAGCGACTTCGTAGTCACCACCACCGCTGGGGTAGGCCTTGACGAGTTGGCGGTAAGACAAAACGACGACGGTCAGAAGCAGCACGACGGCCGCGGCGACCCATGGCGCGAAAGCCAAAAACGCGGTACCGCCGAGCAAAAGAATGAGGAGCATTTCCTGCGGTGCGTAGGCAACAGACGAGAGCGCATCGCTCGCGAAAATGGGAAGCGCAAGGTGCTTGGGGAGCAGCTGACCCTCGAGCTTGTCCGAGGGCAGAGGGTCGCCAATCAACCATCGCTTCGGCGACCTGGCTTCGTTAGTCACGAGGGGCGAGCATACTCCTCGCTTCGTTGCGCTCCAACCGTGAGCGCACAGCAGTGCGAAGGAGTTTTCACTTTGCGCCCCTCAGCGAGGCTGCGACCGAAGCCCGAACGGTCTCCAGCCCGGAGCGAAGGAGGTCGACGGTTTCGGCGGCGAGGTCTCCGGTGACGACCTGTTTGCGTAGTTCGGAACGCATCTGGTGCCGGAACATCGAGATGGCGACTTCGGCTTGCTGCAGCTGGCTTCTGCTCT
>JAUZFR010000095.1 GCA_030840335.1 Actinomycetota bacterium
AACTGGTGCGTCACGCTCGACAGCGATGACAAGCCGACCGCATCGCCGATTTCGCGCATGCTCGGCGGGTAACCACGGGACGTCAACGACTGCTGGATCGCCTCGAGGATCGCCTGCTGCTTGTCGCTGAGGCTCGTGCGGCGTCGAGTGGACGGCTTCTCCGCCGGCGAAGCGTCGCTCGCGTCGGCGTTCATGGGGCTAGCGCTGTCGTCCATTTTTCTCCAGAAATGTCGGTGGTATCCGGTTGGCTGAATTCCAGACAATCGAAACTGTATCCATTTGAGGGTGAAAAACAAACACCTGTTCGAGTGTGTCGGCCAAATTGTCGCATGAATGTTCGAATATGCACTTGCATAATCGAATAATCGAAGATACGTTCGGTACAAAGCTTCGTATCCGGTACTCCCGGCCGAGTGCCGGATACGAGAACCCCGTACCGAAGTGCCGGGAGCGAAAGGAAGGCAGCGAAATGAGCACAGCAACGTTCAACGGAAGAGCAGCGTTCAACGGCAGAGCAGTGATCAACGGCAGCGCAGCGTTCAACAGATCAAGTTTCTCCGGCAGCGCTCGTCCGCAGGCTGCTCATCTCAAGATGACCGCCCGTGGTCGCGCAGTCCTGATCTCGCTGATTGCCACTCCGCTGGTGATCGCTGCCCTTGCCATTGGCATCAACGCAGGTGGCGCCACCGCGACCTCGACGTCGACTCCGCTCACGACGGTGACCGTCACGGCGGGGCAGTCACTGTGGCAGGTCGCGCGCCAGCTCGCGCCGAACGCTGATCCCCGCGATGTGATCACCGACATCATGAGCGTCAATCAGCTCAGCTCCGCCGACATCGTTCCAGGCGAAGAGCTGAAGATTCCGGCAAAGTACAACCGTTAGCGAGCCCTTAAGATTGGTCAGTGACCTCGCTCGCTGACCTCCCCATCCGGGATGACCTTCGTGGATTGACGCCGTATGGCGCGCCGCAAAAGCAAGTCCGCATCCGGCTCAACGTCAACGAGAACACGCATCCCATCCCCGAGGATGTCGCAATCAGCATCGTCGAGTCGCTTGCCGCATCCATTCGCACCGTGAACCGGTATCCGGATCGGGAATTCACCGCACTGCGCGACAGCCTGGCGCACTATCTGGGCCACGGACTGACACGCGACAATCTCTGGGCTGCGAACGGTTCGAACGAGGTGCTCCAGCAACTGCTGCAGGCGTTTGGCGGGCCGGGACGCAGTGTGCTCGGATTCCCTCCGACCTACTCGATGCACTCGATCATTGCAGCGGGCACCGGCACGCGGTGGATCAGTGGTTTGAGAGACGATGACTTTGCGATCTCGCCCGAGACCGCGGTCCGTTGGATTCACGACCAACAGCCCGACATCGTGTTCTTCTGCTCCCCGAACAACCCGACGGGCACGCCGCTTCACCTCGATACGATTGTCGCTGCCTACGAGGCGACGAACGGAATGGTCGTTGTTGACGAGGCGTACGCCGAGTTCGCGCCGGCCGGTCAGCCGACAGCGCTCACCCTGCTCGAGGGTCGGCCGCGGCTCGTCGTGTCACGCACGATGAGCAAGGCGTTCGCATTCGCGGGCGCGCGCGTCGGTTACCTCGCCGCTGATCCGGCAGTGGCGGATGCGCTGCGACTCGTACGCCTTCCGTACCACCTGTCCGCGCTCACACAGGCCGCAGCGATCGCTGCTCTCGCGCACACGCGCGAAATGCTCGCCATGGTGGACGACATCAAGGCGCAGCGCGACCGCCTCCTCGTCGAGCTCCCGAAGCTCGGCTATATCGCACACGACAGCTGGGCAAACTTCGTGCTGTTCAGCGGAGTGGCCGATCCGCATGCGGTGTTCGAGCGACTCCTCGCCGACGACATCATCATCCGCGACCTGAATATTCCGGGTTCGCTTCGGGTGACGGCGGGCACGGAGGACGAGACCACGGCCTTTCTCGAGGCGATGGCACGTATCAGCGCTCTGGATAGGATCGGTGCATGACGAGCGAGCGCACGGCGCACCTGACGCGCGAAACAAGCGAGTCCAGCATCGACCTGACCCTGAATCTCGACGGAACAGGCACATCCGACATCTCGACGTCCGTGCCGTTCTTCGGCCACCTGCTCACAGCGTTCGCCAAGCACTCTCTGGTGGACCTTACCGTTCGCGCGACGGGCGACACACAAATCGACGTGCACCACACGGTCGAAGACACGGCGATCGTGCTTGGCAGGGCCATCGCGCAGGCTCTGGGCGACAAGGTCGGCATATCCCGGTTCGGGGATGCTCTCGTTCCCCTTGACGACGCGCTCGCCCAGGCTGTTGTCGACATTTCCGGTCGCCCGTACCTCGTGCACACCGGAGAGCCGAGCGGATTCGAGTACCACCTGATCGGCGGTCACTTCACTGGATCGATGGTGCGCCACGTCTTCGAGGCGATCGCTTACAACGCCGGCCTGACCGTCCACGTCACGGTTCTTGCCGGGCGCGACCCGCACCACATCGCCGAAGCCGAATTCAAGGCGTTCGCGCGAGCGTTCCGCCAGGCCGTGGCGCCGGATGCGCGCGTCAACGGAATCCCGTCTACAAAGGGCGCGCTCTGATCGTGAAACGGGTCAACCGTGAACGGGTCAACCGTGATTAGGCCGTCCGTTGTCGTGCTCGACTACGGCTCCGGCAACGTGCACTCCGCAGCGAAGGCGCTCGAACTGGCGGGAGCGAACGTCGAGCTGACGGCAGATCGCGGGCGCGTGGCCGCGGCCGACGGGCTGGTCGTGCCGGGTGTCGGCGCGTTTTCGGCGGTAATGCAGCAACTCAACGCCGTTCGCGGGGCAGCGCTGATCGACCACAGGCTCGCGGGTGGAATGCCCGTGCTTGGCGTGTGCGTCGGAATGCAGGTCTTGTTCGAGAACGGGGTCGAGCGCGGTAACGAGACGCCCGGACTGGGGGAGTGGCCCGGCGTGGTTCGCGAACTCCAGGCTCCCGTTCTTCCGCATATGGGCTGGAACACCGTGGATGCGCCTCCCGAGTCGCGGCTGTTCGAGGGCATCCGGGATGAGCGCTTCTATTTCGTGCATTCCTTCGCGGCCCAGGAGTGGACGCTCGATCCCATGCCCCCGTTCCCGTCGCCGATGCTGACCTGGGCGGAGCACGGCAGCAGGTTCCTCGCCGCGGTCGAAAACGGTCCGCTGTCGGCGACCCAGTTCCACCCCGAGAAGTCGGGCGAGCCGGGCATCCGTCTGCTTCGCAACTGGCTTGCGACCCTGTAGTCGCCGGGCGCTTCCCATTCCCAGAGAAAGATCCATTTCATGTCGCTTCCCGCGTTAACCCTGTTGCCCGCCGTCGACGTCGCCGACGGCAAGGCCGTCCGCCTGACCCAGGGCGAAGCGGGCACGGAAACGAACTACGGCGACCCCGTGGATGCCGCCAACGAGTGGGTCCAGCAGGGCGCAGAATGGATTCACCTCGTCGATCTCGACGCGGCGTTCGGGCGCGGGAACAACTACGAGCTCATCGAGCGCGTCGTCGCAAACACGCCGCGCTCGGTCCATATCGAGCTGTCCGGCGGCATCCGCGATGACGCGTCGCTGGCCGCGGCCCTCTCGACGGGAGCAAAGCGCATTAACCTCGGCACGGCCGCGCTCGAAGACCCCGAGTGGGCCGATCGCGTGATCGCGACTCACGGTGAGCAGATCGCCGTTGGTCTCGACGTTCGGGGCACGACGCTCGCCGCCCGCGGCTGGACCAAAGAGGGCGGCGATCTCTGGGAGGTACTCGAGCGACTCGAGACGGCCGGATGCTCGCGGTACGTCGTCACGGACGTCACGAAGGACGGTACCCTGCGCGGCCCCAATCTTGATCTGTTGCGAGAGGTCCTGACGCGCACCGCTAAACCCGTGGTTGCTTCCGGGGGCGTCTCCAGCCTGCAGGATCTCGTCGACCTGCGCACGCTCGTGCCGCTCGGCCTCGAGGGCGCGATCGTCGGAAAGGCGCTGTACGCGGGCGCCTTCACCCTCCCCGAGGCGCTGGCCGCGGCGCGAGACTGATGTCGCGCGCAGACTCCGCCGGCGTGCCCTGGGCGGGGCGCTCCTTCGACCACGCCGAGTCGACAGACGACGACGGTTCCGCTCCCGAACGTCTCATCGAGGCGCTCCGTCGGTTCCGAAGTCGTGAGCTCGGCGAAGCGGAAGTGGTCAATGCCCTTCGCGAGTCCCGGCTGCTGATTCCGCTCGTCGCCATTCTCGGCGACACGGGCCGCAACGAGCACGGCCAGCTCGTCGACAAGAGCCAGGAGCTGTCGATCGTCACGGTCGCCGGACCGGACGGACGCGACGTACTGCCCGTATTCACCTCGGTCGCGTCGATGGCGGCCTGGAATCCGAAAGCGCGCCCTGTTCCCGCGGTCGGCCCGCGCGTCGCACTCGCTGCAGCCAGCGAAGGAACCGAACTGGTCGTCATCGATCCGACCTCTCCGACCGAGTTCGCGGTTCGCCGCCCGGCCCTCTGGGCGATGGCGCAGGCCGAACCGTGGCTGCCGAGCTACCTTGACGAAGAAGTGCTCTCCGAATTCCTTCGAGCCGCGGAACCGGAGGAATCGGTGGTGGCGGTCCAGCTGGCGCCCGGTGATCCCGATGCCCGCCTCGCCGCACCAGAACTCATCGTGCACCTGTCGCTGATCGACGGCCTCGACCAGATCGCGGTGGACGCGCTGCTCGGTCGCCTGCAGGCGCGGTGGGCGGCGAGCGAGTTGCTCGCAGCGCGCGTTGATTCGCTGAAGGTCCAGCTCGCGAAGGTCGGCTAGAAGTATGCGATCACTGAGTGGAGCGGCCGCCCTCTGCGCGATCCTCGCGGTTCTGCTCACCGCGTGCGTGCAGTCGCCGCCTGAGACTAATTCGTCTGCGACACCGGTCGACCAGGTGGCTGCGAAGCGATTGACGGCGACGACGACAGTCGAAGGCACGCGACGCCAGTTTCTCATTCGGGTGCCTGCTCATCGCTCCGGCGAAAAGCTGCCCGTGATCGTCGCGCTCCACCCGGCGCTCGGCAACGCGGCGAGGTTTGAAACCACGAGCGGCTTTACCCGGTTGACTGCCACCGACCACTTCATCGCCGTGTACCCCAACGGAACCGCGCTGTCCGGCGCTCGCCCGAACGCCCGCGAATGGAATGCGGGAACCTGCTGTGGCATCCCACAAATCTCCAGGATCAACGACATGGAATTCCTTGGCGCGATCTTCGACAACCTCGCCGCCAGGGTAGATGTGCACGCGCAGCGCATTTTCCTCGCAGGGTTCTCGAACGGCGGAATGCTGGCGTATCGTGCCGCGTGCGAGCTCGGTTCGCGGATCGCCGGCATCGCCGTCGTTGCGGGTGCCTTGAACGTCAAGTTCTGCCCATCGACTAATGCGATGCCGGTCATGATCATCCATGGCACTGCCGACGAAGTTGTGCCGTTCCGTGGCGGAACACCGGTCCACAGTCGACCGTTGGGGCTGAAGCCGTGGGTGAATGAGTCGGTGGCCGAAGCCCTTTCCGCGTGGAAGAAGCGGGACGGATGCGCCTCCGCGCCCATTCGTTCCTCCGTCGGCCAGGTGCGCGAAGAGCTCTACCTGAACTGCGCCAGCGACACTTTCATCAACCTGCGGATCATCGTTGGAGGGAGCCACCACTGGCCCACCGGCGCGGCCGCGCTGATCGCGGAGCAGTTGCTGGGCAAGGGCGGCCGCTGAATGGCGCGCAGCCCTCGTTTCGCGTGGTGGGATTGACAGGTGCTGTCTGCCCCGCGCCTCATCCTCGTCGATCTCGATGGAACGCTGCTCGGCGCCGACGGGGCGGTGTCCGAACGGAATGCGGCCGCGCTGAGCCGCGCCACCGACGCCGGAAGTCGCGTCGTGGTCGCGACCGGCCGACCGGCCCGACTGCTCGGTCCGATTCGCAAGAGTCTCCAATCGTCGATCGCGCTCTGTTACAACGGCGCGATCGTGCTCGATCTGGCATCCGGCGCGATAATCGACTCGCACCTGCTTGAGGGCAGGCTCTTTCGCGATGCGGTCGAGGCGCTCCGCGGCGAGGGGCTCGAGTTCGTTGTCGGAGTGGAGGGAATGCCCGAGGTCGGAATTCGTACTGAGCCCGGTTTTCGACCGGGGGCCGCAATTCCGCGGGCATCGCTGGACGAACTCACCACAGCGGGCATCGTCAAGGGTCTCGTGCGGGCCAACGCCGACCAGTTTGGTGCGGTCTGGGATGCGCTCGAGCGGTTTCCCGACACCCTGACGGTCACCCGATCCGGCGTCGACGGACTCATCGAAGTGTCGGCGGTTGGCGTCACGAAGGGCGGAGTGATCGACGGACTCGCTCGTGGCTGGGGCATTCCGTCGGCCGAGGCAATCGCATTCGGCGACATGCCGAACGATCTCGAGATGCTGCGCTGGGCGGGGTGGTCGGTGGCGATGGGAAACGCCGAGCCCGAAGTGAAGCTGGTCGCCTCCGAGGTCGCTGAAGACCACGATGCCGACGCCGTCGCGAAAGTGCTCGAGCGCTGGTTCTAGCCCCGGCCAGCGACTCGCCTTAGTTGACGGCGCCTGTGTACTTCTCTCCTGGGCCCCTGCCGGGCGCATCCGGGAATCTGGATGCCTCGCGGAACGCCAGCTGGAGCGACCGAAGTCCGTCGCGCAGCGGACGCGCGTGCTGGTCACCGATCTCGGGGGCCGCCGCGGTCACAAGGCCGGCGAGGGCCGTGATCAGCTTGCGAGCCTCATCCAGATCGACTTCGTCTTCCGGATTGTCAGCCAGGCCGACTTTGACGGCCGCGGCACTCATCAGGTGCACCGACACCGTGTTGATCAGTTCGACTGCGGGTACTTCCGCGATCTGCCGGGCCTGTTGACCGTCCCACTCATCGAAGGTGGGGAAGTCGTCGGGCTCGCTCATACGTGGTTCCTCTGCTATTCTTGTGCAGGCTCCGAGGGCAATGCCCTTGGTACGAAAGTGGAGATTCTCCCACCCGTTCACCGCATCTCAAGGTTACCGGGTAGTTACACTCCGCCAGTGCGGGGCGACGAACGGTGAAAACCGCATCGAAGTTCGAAAACTGGTAGTCAGGGTGTCGCGCCATTATTGGCGCGTGAATTCCTCTTGCGTCGCCGTGCGGCATCCGTCGTTCGGTCGTGGCCAATCGCAAATTTTAGAGGAGAAACGCATCAGCGATCCCCGTACCAATGACCGAATCCGCGTATCGGAAGTCCGTCTTGTTGGCCCCAATGGCGAGCAGGTCGGCGTTGTCCGCATCGAAGACGCACTTCGTTTGGCTCAAGAGGCCGACCTGGATTTGGTTGAGGTTGCTCCCAATTCCAAGCCGCCTGTCGCGAAGATCATGGACTTCGGCAAGTTCAAGTACGAAACAGCGCAGAAGGCCAAAGAAGCCCGGCGCAACCAGGCGAACACGATTCTCAAAGAGGTTCGTTTTCGCCTGAAAATCGACACCCACGACTACGAGACGAAGCGCAAGCGCGCTGAGGGCTTCCTGCAGTCCGGCGACAAGGTCAAAGCAATGATCCTGTTCCGCGGCCGTGAGCAGTCCCGACCCGAGCAGGGTGTTCGTCTGCTGCAAAGGTTTGCCGAAGATGTTGCGGAATTTGGCTCGGTCGAGTCAACTCCAACCATCGACGGACGCAACATGGTCATGGTCATCGGCCCGCTCAAGAACAAGGCGGAGGCGAAGGCCGAGGCCGAGGCACGACGAGTAGCGAGCAAGCCTCCGAGAACTTCGGATGCCGCGCCCGCTGCACGAACCGCTCCCGCACCACGAGTCGCAGAACCGAAGGCTGAAGAGCCGGAGGTTGCGGCTCCCGCAGCACCAGACAGTGCAGCACCAGAACCTGCAGTGGCAGAAGCACCCGTCGCACCCGCGGTGGTCGCCGAGCCCGAAGCAGTAGAAGTTCCAGAAGTCGTAGCAGCGCCGGCAGCACCGGTCGAGAAAGCAGCGCCCAAGGCCGCAACGCCGAAGCCTGCGACACCAAAGCCCGCAACGCCCAAGCCAGCAACACCCCGGGCGGCTGCACCCAAGCCCAAGACCGCAACGAAGACATCACCAATTAAGGACGAAACAGATGCCTAAGCAGAAGACCCACTCAGGAGCCAAGAAGCGCTTCAAGCTGACCGGCTCCGGCAAGGTCATGAAGCAGGGCGCCGGTATGCGCCACAACCTGGAGAAGAAGTCGAGCGAGGTGACCCGCCGCCTTAACCGCGAGGTTGTGCTCGCGCCCCAGGACGCCAAGAACATCAAGCGCTTGCTCGGCAAGTAGTAGAGGACCAGGAATCAGATCATGGCAAGAGTAAAGAGAGCGGTCAACGCCGCCAAGAAGCGCCGCACTACGCTCGAGCGCGCCGAGGGATACCGCGGCCAGCGTTCGCGCCTCTACCGCAAGGCCAAGGAGCAGGTCACCCACTCCCTCGTCTACGCGTACCGTGACCGTCGGCAGAAGAAGGGCGACTTCCGCCGTCTGTGGATCCAGCGAATCAACGCCGCGTCCCGCGCCAATGGCCTCACGTACAACCGGCTCATTCAGGGACTGAACCTGGCCGGTATCGAGGTCGACCGTCGCATCCTCGCGGAGCTGGCCGTCAACGAGCCCGCCACCTTCGCCGCGATCGTCGCGACCGCAAAGGCAGCCCTTCCGGCCGACACGTCGGCCCCGAAGGTCGAAGCCGCCTAAGCAATACTCATCATCGAAAGCCCCGGTCACGCGCTCCGCGTGCCGGGGCTTTTGTTGCTCAGGGCCAAATAGGCTTGACCCATGATCGACAATCCGCGATCCCCACGGGTTCGCGGGGTCGCCAAGCTGGCCAAACGGGATGCGCGTTTGCAGACTGGACTGTTTCTGCTCGAAGGCCCGCAGGCCGTCGGCGAGGCACTCGCCTACCGGCCCGAACTGCTTGTCGAACTCTTCGTAACTCCGACCGCGCTTGATCGACACAGAGAGATCGAGCAGGCCGCCAACGATGCCGGCCTTGAGATTGAATTCGTCACCGAACAGGTGCTCGACAGCATGGCCGACACGGTCACACCGCAGGGCATCATCGCGGTCTGCAAGCAGTTTCCGACTTCGCTCAAGGACATCCTCTCGGGCGGTCCAAAGCTCATCGCGATCCTCGAAGAGGTGCGTGACCCCGGAAACGCAGGCACGATCATCCGGGCCGCGGATGCCGCGGGTGCAGATGGCGTGATCTTCTCAGGTCGAAGCGTCGACCTGTACAACCCGAAGGTTGTGCGGGCCACGACCGGCTCGCTGTTTCACCTGCCCGTTGCCATCGATCTGGAACTCGAAAGCGTCATCGAGAGAACTCACGCGGCCTCGCTCCAGATCATCGCTGCGGACATCAAGGGCTCTGACCTCCTCACGGCGCGACGCGAGGGTATTCTCGTGCAACCGACGGCGTGGCTGTTCGGCAACGAAGCGCGGGGCTTGAGCGAGGAGCACTATGCGCTGGCTGACCGCGCGGTAGCGGTGCCCATCTACGGACGAGCCGAGTCCATGAATCTCGCGACCGCCGCATCCGTCTGTTTGTACGAGTCGGCGTTCGCCCAGCACGACTGACGTTCGCAGCCAGACAGTCTCGATTCGCGCAACGCGACGGGGCGAACGGCGTGCGCGTCAGCCGGTAAACTCGGTGCTTGTGTCTGAGCCAACCGAGATCACCGAACAATCCGTTGCAACTGCAGTGGATGGCGCCCTGTTTGCGATCTCCGAGGTGGCGAACGCGGCGGACCTCAAAGCCGTCCGATCGGCACACACTGGCGAGTCATCGCCACTCGCCCGGCTGAACGGCATGCTTCGGGATGTGCCGAATGACCAGAAGGCCGCCCTCGGCAAACTGGTCGGGCAGGCTCGCGGTCGCGTCAATGCGGCGTTTGCTGCGCGCGAGGCCGAAGTGCTCGTCGCCGAAGAGAACGCCCGACTCGAGAGCGAAAGCATCGACGTCACCGCTGTTGGCTCACGCTGGCGAGCGGGCGCCAGGCATCCGCTGTCCCTGCTCATGGAGCAGATGAGCGACACGTTCATCGGTATGGGCTGGGAGATCGCGGAAGGCCCCGAACTCGAGAACGAGTGGTTCAATTTCGATGCGATGAACTTCGACGAGGACCATCCCGCTCGCGCCATGCAGGACACCTTCTTCATCGATCCCGTCGACTCGCACCTGGTGCTGCGCACGCACACGAGCCCGGTGCAGATCCGGTCGCTGCTCGACCGGCCGCTGCCGGTGTACGTCGTCGCGCCCGGGCGGGTATTTCGCACCGACGAGCTTGATGCGACACATACGCCGGTGTTCCACCAGATCGAAGGTCTCGCGATCGACAAGGGTCTGACCATGGCCCACCTCCGCGGAACCCTTGAGCACCTCGCGCGCGCGATGTTCGGCGAGGATGCGCAAATTCGCCTGCGCCCCAACTACTTCCCGTTTACAGAGCCGAGCGCAGAGATGGATGTCTGGCAGCCTCACGCCAAGGGCGGCGCACGCTGGGTGGAATGGGGCGGATGCGGCATGGTCAACACGAACATCCTGCGCGCCGCAGGCATCGATCCGGACGTGTACCAGGGCTTCGCATTCGGCATGGGGATTGAGCGCACCCTGCAGTTCCGCAACGATATGAACGACATGCGAGACATGGTCGAGGGCGACGTCCGATTCAGCCAGCAGTTCGGGATGGTGGTGTGATGCGTCTCCCCGTTAGCTGGCTCCGCGAATTCGTCACCCTGCCCGATGATGTGACGGCCGAACAGCTGCTCGCCGACTTCGTGCGGGTGGGCTTCGAAGAGGAAGACATTCACACGTTCGGCGTATCCGGCCCCGTGGTCGTGGGCCAGGTGCTCGAGTTCACGCCCGAACCACAGACGAACGGCAAGACGATCAACTGGTGTCAGGTCGACGTCGGTGGGCAGGGCGAAGAGAGAGACATCCGCGGCATCGTCTGCGGCGCCCACAACTTCGTTGTCGGCGACAAAGTCGTTGTCTCCCTCCCCGGGGCGATACTGCCCGGCCCGTTCCCGATCGCCGCCCGAAAGACGTACGGTCACGTGTCCGACGGCATGATCGCTTCGGCGCGGGAGCTCGGCCTGGGCGAGGAGCACGACGGCATCCTGCGTCTCGCAACGCTTGGACTCGATCCGGCGGTCGGAACGGATGCATCGGCGCTGCTCGGTCTTGACGACTTCGCTGTAGAAATCAACGTCACTCCGGACCGTGGCTACGCATTCTCCATTCGTGGTGCAGCACGCGAGCTGTCGCACTCGACCGGAGCGTCCTACCGCGACCCCGCAGAGTCGCCCGCGCTCGATCGATACGCACGGAACCCTTCTGCCGGCCCCGCGGCGGAATTCCCGGTCGCGATTGACGATCGTGCCCCCATTCGCGGCAATGTCGGCGCGTTCGCGTTCACGACGCGGGTCGTGCGCAACGTCGACCCGACACTGCCGACGCCGCCGTGGATGGTGTCCCGCCTTGCACTTGCCGGCATCCGATCGATCTCGCTCATCGTGGACATCACGAACTACGTCATGTGGGAACTCGGTCAGCCGATCCATGGCTACGACCTCGACAAGGTCGTGGGCGGTCTTGTGGTTCGACGCGCTGCACCGGGCGAAAAGCTGGTGACGCTCGACAACCAGACGCGCACGCTCGATCCAGAGGATCTGGTCATCGCCGATGACTCGGGCGCAATCGGTCTGGCCGGCGTGATGGGTGGCGCGGCGACGGAAATCGGTTCGACCACACACAATGTGTTGGTTGAGGCTGGCAACTTCGACCCGACATCCGTCGCGCGAACCGCACGCCGACACAAGCTGCCGAGCGAGGCGTCCAAGCGTTACGAGCGCGGTGTCGACCCGCTGGTCACGGAACCCGCTTCGGCGCGAGTCGTGCAGCTTCTCGTCGAGCTCGCAGGCGGAACGGCCGACGAGCTCGGATCGAGCTGGCTCGCGGCGAAGCTTCCATCGGCGATCGAACTGCCAGACGGGTTTGTTTCCCGACTCATCGGCGTCGACTACTCGGATGCCGAGATCATCGACTCCCTCGAGCTGATCGGTGCCCGTGTTGAAGCGGGAGCCGGAGAGCTGATCGTCACGCCACCGAGTTGGCGTCCGGACCTCACGGATCGGGCGACGCTCGTGGAGGAAGTGGCCCGGATCATCGGCTACGACCGTATCCCGGCCGTGCTGCCGGTTGCCCCTCCGGGACGCGGACTCACGAGAAGCCAGCGTCTGCGTCGTTCCGTTTCGAACGCGCTCGCCGCAGCCGGAACGACGGAGGTTTTGTCGTACCCCTTCCTTTCGCGCAAGCAGATTGACGAGTTCTCGGACGGGCAGGCGATCGCCCTGGCGAACCCGCTGGATGCCGAGGCGCCCTTCCTTCGCAAGTCGCTTCTGCCGGGACTCCTCGAGATTGCGCGCCGAAACCTGTCGCGCGGTCTCACCGATCTCGCGTTGTTCGAGGTCGGCGTCGTGTTTCTGCCCGAAGACGGCGTAACGTACGGCAGCGGTCCGCTCCCTGTGGGCGACGCGCGACCATCCGATAGCAAGCTCGCGGAGCTGAACGGCGGGATTCCGCCACAGCCGTGGCACGTCGCCGCGGTGTTCACCGGCGACGCGGTTGCGAAGCAGCCCGGCCTCGGCGCGGTGCCCGCAGGAATTGCGGATGCGCTCAGCGCCGTCGATCAGGTCGCCGCGGCCCTCGCGGTCGATGTTCGAGTGGCGCGCGGCGTGCATCCGTCCCTTCATCCGGGGCGCACCGCCGAATTGTGGGTGGGCGATCGCTCGGTGGGCTTCGCGGGGGAGCTGCTGCCCGTCCTCGCGCATGAACTCGACCTGCCTCGCGTTGTCGCGGTTGTCGAACTCGATCTCGACGTGCTCATCGAACTTGGGCGCGTGGACGCCTCTGCGACGCCGATTAATACGATGCCGGCGGCAACTCAGGACCTTTCGCTTGTCGTGGGAAGCGACGTGCCCGCCGCGGACGTCCTCGCGTCGGTCATCGCGGGAGCGGGTGAGTTGCTGGAGAGTGCGGTGCTCGTCGATGACTATCGGGGCAGCGGGCTCGGTGAGCACGAGAAGTCGCTCACCTTCGCGCTCCGCTTCCGCGCGCCGGATCGCACGCTCACGGCAGCGGAGGCCACAGATTCGAAGAAGGCGGCTGCAGCTCTTGCCGCGTCGCGCAACGGCGCAACTGTCCGCGAGTAGCCCGAGCGATCCACGTCGCGTTGGCGGGGTTTCGTTACACGTCGTGCTCGTTCCTCGCGCGGCGCACTCAACCAGCGAGATGCGTCGTGTCCCGTTGTCGTTGGGTTGAGTAGCGCAGCGCCCTCGGGGGTGGTACAGCTGTCGTTGGTTGAGTAGCCCAGCGCCGTCCAGGGGTGGTGTTGTTGTCGTTGGTTGAGTAGCGCAGCGCCCTCTGGGGCGCTTCGCGTAACGAAACCCGCTCATCGAATCGCGTTAGCGGGGGTTTCGTTACACGTCGTGCTCGTTCCTCGCGCGGCGCACTCAACCAGCGAGTTGGCGTTGGGTACAGCTGTCGTTGGTTGAGTAGCGCAGCGCCCTCTGGGGTGGTAATGCTGTCGTTGGTTGAGTAGCGCAGCGCCGTCTGGGGCGCTTCGCGTAACGAAACCCGCCGAACCCTGTGGACGAATAGCTACGCCAAACGACGGGGTTCGTCATCCTTGACCGATGGCGTGGATGTACATCTTGAAATGCGCTGACGACAGTTACTACGTCGGCAGTTGTCGCGATCTTGATCTGAGGTTCTGGCAACATTCGACCGGCAAAGGCAGCAAATACACGAGTACGCGAATCCCGGTTGAGCTCGTGTTCGCCGAGGAATTCGACAACATCGGCGACGCTTACGCACTGGAAAAGCGTGTTCAGGGTTGGTCGCGCGCGAAACGCGAGGCGCTGATCGCCGGTCGCGGCGACGACCTGCCGCGTCTCAGCCGAAAGAACTTTCATCGCGAGTGACGCCGGATCGGGCGGGTTTCGTTACGCGAAGCGCCCCAGAGGGCGCTGCGCTACTCAACCAACGACTCAGGAACGCGCTGCGCTACTCAACCAACGACTCAGGAACGCGGTGCGCTCCTCAACCGACGACAACGGCACCAGAGGGTGGAGCATGCAGTTTGTTGCGCGAACGCACGATTAGTGCGTGCGTACCAATCGCGATAGGGTCTGAGTGTGGACATCCGCGGATTGCGCTCAGACGGCCTTCGTCGTCCGGTCATCCGCGCGCGCCGATCGTAGGCGACGCCCGCCGCTGGCTCTGCTGTTTAGAGCATTCAGCCTGCTGAGACATCAGCGCGAGCGCCGCCTTCCTCAGGCCATCGTCCGTTCGATCAATAAGGTTGAGACATGTCTCTCTCCGTCGCCGTGGCAGGTGCCAGCGGTTACGCCGGTGGTGAAGTGCTGCGCTTGCTCGCAGCCCACCCCGAATTCACCGTTACTACCGTCACCGCGTTCACGAATGCCGGTCAGTCGCTCGCGACCGTACAACCGCAATTGCGCTCACTGAGTGACCTCACGCTGGTCGACACGACGCCCGCGAATCTCGCCGGCCACGACGTCGTCTTTCTCGCGCTGCCTCACGGCAAATCGGGCGAGATCACGGCGGCACTCGACGACTTGACCCTGGTTGTCGACTGTGGCGCGGATCATCGCCTGACGAACGAAGCCGACTGGGCGCAGTTCTATGGCGGCGACTTCTTCGGACCATGGCCGTACGGCATGCCCGAGCTCGTGCTCTCCGATGGTGGCGCGCAGCGCGACAACCTTGTCGGGGTAAAACGCATCGCCGTGCCTGGTTGCAACGTCACCGCCATCACGCTTGGACTGGCCCCGGGCATCCGCGCGGGTGTGCTCGATGCGACCGACATCGTCGCAGTACTTGCAGTCGGGCCATCGGGCGCGGGCAAGTCCCTCAAGCCGGAGATGCTTGCGAGTGAGGTGCTCGGCTCCGCGTCCGCCTATGCGGTAGGCGGAGTCCACCGGCACACCCCGGAGATCCGGCAGAACCTTGCTGCCGCAGGGGGAGTGGATGTCACGGTGTCGTTCACCCCGATGCTCGTGCCCATGAGCCGCGGCATTCTCGCGACCTCGACGGCGAAGCTCGCCGGCGGTGCCACCGCCTCCGCGGTTCGCGCCGCGTTCGAGGATGCGTATGCGAACGAGCCGTTCGTTCACCTGCTCCCGGCGGGTCAGTTTCCTCGCACCGCGGACACGCTGGGCGCGAACACCGCACTCGTCGGCCTCGCCGTTGACGAAGCCGCTGGTCGGGTCGTCACGATCACGGCGCTCGACAACCTGGTCAAGGGCACCGCAGGTGCCGCCATCCAGTCCGCCAACATCGCCCTCGGGCTTCCCGAGGGCCTCGGCCTCACCACGAATGGAGTCGCCCCGTGACCGTCGATGCAGCACTCGGATTCGAGTCGAGCGGAATTGCCGCAGGCCTCAAGACGAGCGGAAAGCCGGATCTCGCGCTCGTCGTCAACCGCGGACCACTGCAGAACGCGGCCGCGGTCTTCACGTCCAATCGCGCCAAGGCGAACCCGATCATCTGGTCGCAGCAGGTCATCGCCGATGGCACGGTCGCAGCGATCATCCTGAATTCTGGTGGGGCGAACTGCTTCACCGGGGCGCAGGGATTCCAGACGACCCACGCGACAGCTGAGGCGGTCGGCGCGGCCCTCGGAGTCTCATCCGGCGACGTGCTCGTGTGTTCGACCGGGCTCATCGGAGACCAGCTCGATGTGGAGAAGATGCTGGTCGGCGTGACCTCAGCGGTCTCGGCGCTCAGCACCACTGGCGGCGGAGACGCCGCGCAGGCGATCATGACGACGGACACCGTGCCGAAGGTCTCGAGTTACGCGAGCGACGAGGGCTGGACGGTCGGCGGAATGGCTAAGGGCGCAGGGATGCTCGCGCCCGGTCTGGCGACGATGCTCGTCGTTCTGACCACCGACGCGGTCGTGTCGTCGCAGCAACTCGACGCTCATCTTCGAACGGCGACCCGCGTGAGTTTCGATCGTCTCGACAGCGACGGATGTATGTCCACCAACGACCAGGTCAGCCTGCTCGCGAGCGGTGCATCCTCGGTTGTTCCCGACTCCGACGAGTTCGAACACGCGATCGTCGACGTCTGCACCAATCTTGCGATGCAGCTGTTGTCCGACGCCGAAGGCGCGAGCCACGACATCAGCATCGTCGTCAAAAACGCGGCTTCCGAAGACGAAGCGGTCGAGGTGGGAAGGGCTGTCGCTCGAAACAACCTCTTCAAGGCGGCAATATTCGGCAACGATCCGAACTGGGGTCGTGTGCTCGCTGCGATCGGAACCACCAGGGCAGAATTCGACCCATACAACGTCGACGTGTCGATGAACGGTGTGCGTGTCTGCTCACAGGGTGCCCCGGATCGTCCTCGTGACGAGGTCGATCTCTCGCCGCGGTCCGTGCACCTCGTGATCGATCTCAAAGTGGGGACCGAGACCGCGACGATCTTCACCAACGACCTCACCCACGATTACGTGCACGAGAACAGCGCGTACGCCTCGTGAGCGCGCAAGTCTCCGCTCTCGACGCAGCGGCAAAGGCCTCGGTGCTGATCGAATCGCTGCCCTGGCTCAAGCGATTCGCAGGCAAGACGATCGTGGTCAAGTTCGGCGGAAACGCAATGGTCGACGACGAACTCAAGCGCGCATTCGCCGAGGACATGGTCTATCTGCGGCACGCGGGCATCCGTCCGGTCGTCGTGCACGGCGGTGGTCCCCAGATTTCAGCCGAGTTGCACAAACGCGGCATCGCGTCCGAGTTTCGCGGGGGATACCGTGTCACCACCGCCGAGGTCCTGACGGTGGTTCGCGAGGTACTGGGCACTCAGGTCAACGGCGAACTCGTCGACCTGATCAATGACCACGGTTCCTACGGCGTCGGCATCTCGGGTGAATCGCAGGACCTGTTTGGTGGCCGCCGCCGCAGCGCGATCGTTGATGGCGCAGCGGTCGACCTCGGTCTCGTGGGAGACGTCGTCGAAGTCGACCCCGCAGTCGTCATCGAGCTGCTCGACGATGGATTCATCCCGGTGATTTCATCCATCGCCCCCGATCTCGACACGCCAGGGCAGTCGCTCAACGTGAACGCCGACTCGGCCGCGTCGTCGCTCGCGGTCGCCCTCGGAGCTGCGAAGCTCGTGATCCTGACCGACGTCGCCGGGCTCTACAGCGATTGGCCCGACCGCGAGTCGCTCGTGTCGCATCTCTCTAGCCAGCAACTCGCAGAGCTGTTGCCGACGCTCGAATCCGGCATGATCCCCAAAATGACTGCGTGCCTCGAAGCAGTGGATGGCGGCGTCGACAAAGCAGCCATCATCGACGGCCGCATCCCGCACTCGATCCTGCTGGAGATCTTCACGCAGCAGGGCATTGGAACAGAGGTAGTGAAATGAATCCTGAGCCAGCCGACGGGTGGACCGCCCGCTACGCCCACGCGATGATGGGATCCGCGCCGATCCCCACGGCTCTCCTCGTGCGCGGCGAGGGTTGTTACGTCTGGGACGACGCGGGCAACAAGTACCTCGACTTTCTCGCAGGCATCGCAGTCAACGCGCTCGGCCACGCGCATCCGGTACTCGTGGATGCCGTGAGCAGGCAGATCGCGACGCTCGCTCATGTCTCCAACTACTTCGCGACGCCGTCGCAAATCGAGCTCGCCGAGCGACTGCGCCGCATTACCGGAGCCGGGGACCGCGGTCGCGTCTTCTTCGGCAACTCGGGCGCCGAGGCGATCGAGGCGGCGATAAAACTTGCGCGCCTCAACCAGGGTCGCAAGAAGATCATCGCGCTGAAGAACTCCTTCCACGGCCGCACCATTGGCTCTCTTTCGCTCACCGGAAAGCCCGCGCTTCGCGAGGACTTCGAACCGCTGCTTCCTGGCATCGAGCACATCGATTCGACGATCGAGGCGCTCGAGGCAGCGCTCGACGACAGCGTCGCTGCTCTGTTCGTCGAGCCGATCAAGGGTGAAGCCGGCGTGATCGATCTTCCCGCGGGCTACCTCGAACGCGCGAGGGAACTGACTTCCAGGCACGGAGTGCTACTCATTCTCGACGAGATCCAGACCGGCGTCGGGCGCACCGGAGCGTGGTTCTCGTTCCAGCGCAGCGGCATCGTGCCCGACGCGATCGCGGTCGCGAAGGGCATTGCCGGTGGTGTGCCGATCGGTGCTCTCGTGACATTCGGCGCGGCATCCGACCTCTTTCACAAGGGCCAGCACGGCAGCACATTCGGCGGCAATCCGCTCGCAACCGCCGCCGCCAATGCGGTGCTCGGTGAGATCGAACGTGCGGGGCTCATCGAGAATGCGGTCACGCGTGGCGACCAGATTCGCGAGGGCATTCTCTCGACCGGGTCCGAGTTGGTTGAAGAAGTGCGGGGAGCCGGACTGCTGATCGGCGTCGGGCTTGCCCGGCCGGTCGCCCAGCGGGTCGTGGACGAAGCCTTTGCACGCGGACTGATCATCAATGCACCAAACGACTCAAGCATCCGGATCGCGCCGCCCCTCATCGTCGGTGACGCAGAGATCGCCGAGTTCATCACTAAATTCACCCAGGCACTGGAGGCGGCAGCATGACGAGGCATTTTCTCCGCGACGACGACCTGAGCCAGGCCGAGCAACTCGAGATTCTCGATCTCGCCGAGCAGCTCAAGAAGGATCGCTTTCAGACGAAGCCGCTCGCCGGTCCGCAGACCGTTGCGGTGATCTTCGACAAGTCGTCGACTCGCACTCGCGTCAGCTTCGCGGTCGGGATCGCGGATCTCGGCGGCAGTCCGCTGATCATCTCGACGGCGAACAGCCAGCTCGGGGGCAAAGAGACGGCGGCCGACACGGCTCGAGTGCTCGAGCGCCAGGTGGCGGCCATCGTCTGGCGCACCTACGCCCAGGCTGGCCTTTCCGAAATGGCCGAGGGCACGACGGTCCCGGTCATTAATGCGCTCAGCGATGACTTTCATCCCTGCCAGTTGCTCGCGGATCTGCTCACGATCCGCGAACATCGTGGCGAACTCGCCGGGCTCACGGTCACCTTTCTCGGCGACGGTGCGAGCAACATGGCGCAGTCATACCTCCTTGCCGGAGCCACGGCGGGTATGCACATGAGGGTCGCATCGCCCATTGACTACGCCCCGCATGACGAGGTGGTGCGCGATGCGGATGCGGTGGCCGCTGTAACCGGTGGATCGATCACGCTATTCACCGATCCGATCGAGGCAGTCGCCGGTGCGGATGTCGTGGTCACCGACACCTGGGTGTCGATGGGCAAAGAGGATGAGAAGGCGGAGCGCCTGACCAGCTTCGGCCAGTACCAGGTGAACGCCGAGCTGATGGCGCTGGCAAAGCCGGACGCACTGTTTTTGCACTGCCTCCCTGCCGACCGGGGATTCGAAGTCACGGCGGAAGTCATCGACGGACCGCAAAGCGTCATCTGGGATGAAGCCGAAAACCGCCTCCACGCCCAGAAAGCCCTGATGGTCTGGCTTCTGGAGCGAGCATGAGCGACACCGACCCCACGACCGACCTCGACACCGCCCCAGTTCACAAGCGACACAAGGGCCCTTACATCGTGGTTGGCATCGCTCTGATCGCGGCGCTCATTCTCATCGCGGTGCCTCTCGTCGTCAACGTCGTGCAGGGCATCCCGTATCGCTATCAAGGCGATCACTTCTCCGTCTCCTTCCCCGGGAAGCCCACCGTCGCGCCCAACACCGATGCCCAGCACTTCGTTCGCTGGCAAGGCGGAAAAACGTCGCTCAGCGTCCAGTCCCACTCACTCGGCGGCGAGGTGCCCGGTGGCGACGTCGACGCGTATCTGACTCAGGCTCTGACCAGCGGATCATCCGCGCTTGGCGGGAAGGTCACGGAGGCGATCCATCCGATCACGGTCGGGGGCGAGCATGCACTGTCGGTCACCTTCGGTACCGGTGGCTCGGACAGCGTACGGGAGGTCGCGTTCGTGCATGACGGCACGTTCTACGCGCTGATCCTCTCCAACGCGTCGGCTGAACAGGACCGCGCATTCCTCAGTTCGTTCGCTTTTGCGAAGAAGAACCTCTAGCCAAATCCCAGGCGCTCGCGCGCCAATAGAATTGCCCACGAATTACCAAGGAGAAACACACACATGACAGAGCGCGTTGTCCTCGCCTACTCAGGCGGTCTCGACACTTCGGTTGGCATCGGCTGGCTGAAGGATGCCACCGGCAAGGAGGTCGTCGCCCTCGCGGTCGACGTCGGCCAGGGCGGAGAAGACATGGAGGACATCCGTCGGCGCGCGCTCGACTGCGGCGCGGTCGAAGCCGTCGTCGTCGACGCAAGGAACGAGTTCGCGGCCGACTATTTGATGCCGGCCCTCAAGGCCAACGCGCTGTACCAGAAGCGCTATCCATTGGTCTCCGCGCTCAGCCGTCCCGTGATTGCGCGCCACCTCGCGCGCGTCGCGAAGGAACTCGGCGCGGACTCGGTAGCACACGGATGCACGGGCAAGGGTAACGACCAGGTGCGATTCGAGGCTGCGGTGGCGGCGCTCGCACCCGAGCTCACCAGCATCGCGCCGGTGCGTGACCTCGCGCTCACCCGCGACAAGGCCATCGTGTACGCGAACGAGCACAACCTGCCGATTCGCCAGAGTTCCAAGAACCCGTATTCGATCGACAAGAACGTCTGGGGTCGGGCGGTCGAGACCGGATTCCTCGAGGATCCGTGGAACGCGCCGATCGAAGACCTCTACGAGTACACCCAGGACCCGGGCGTGTTCCGCGAGGCAGATGAAGTCACCATCACGTTCACCCAGGGCATTCCGACTGCCCTTGACGGTGTTTCCCTGAGCCCGTTGCAGATCATCGAGAAGCTCAATGAGGTCGCGGGCAGGCACGGCGTAGGCCGCATCGATGTCGTCGAGGATCGCCTCGTCGGCATCAAGAGCCGCGAGGTCTACGAGGCTCCGGGCGCGATCGCCCTCATCGCCGCGCACGAGGAGCTCGAGAGCCTGACGCTCGAACGCGACCTTGGCCGCTACAAGCGCGGTGTCGAATCCGAGTGGGCGAACCTGGTCTACGACGGTCTCTGGTATTCCGGCCTCAAGCGCTCACTCGATGTGTTCATCGACGACACGCAGCGCTATGTTTCGGGAGACATCCGGCTCACCCTCCAGGGTGGTCGTGCTGTCGTCACCGGGAGAAAGAGTGAACAGAGCCTCTACGACTTCAGCCTGGCTACCTATGACACCGGCGACACCTTCGACCAGTCCCTGTCAAAGGGCTTCATCGAGATCTGGTCGCTGCCGAGCAAGATCTCGGCCCGTCGCGACCTGAAGGACCTCTAGGAAGAGCTAAGAATCGACAATCAGAAACGCGGATTGAGCTTGTCCAAACCCCACGAACCAAAGACGTCCGGCGCATCGAGCGAAGGATCGCTGTGGGGTGCCCGGTTCTCAGACGGTCCGTCGCCCGAGCTGGCGGCCCTGAGCAGGTCGACCCAGTTCGACTGGCAGCTCTATCCGTATGACATCGCCGGTTCGAAGGCTCACGCCAAAGCGCTGGCCGCTGGCGGCTACCTCACGCCGGACGAACTCCAGCGGATGCTCGACTCGCTCGACGAGCTGAAGTCCCGCATCGATGACGGCAGCTTCACGGCGCTCGATACCGACGAAGACGTGCATTTCGCCCTCGAGCGCGGCCTGCTGTCGATCGCCGGCCCGGAACTCGGGGGCAAGTTGCGCGCGGGACGCAGCCGCAATGATCAGATCGCCACGCTCATCCGCCTGTACCTGCTCGATCACGCGGCCCGGATCTCGCACCTCGTTATCCAGCTCATCGACGCGATTGCCGCCAAGGCCGAGTCGGCCGGCAACGCACCAATGCCAGGGCGCACCCATCTGCAGCACGCGCAACCGGTGCTGCTTGCTCATCACCTGCTGGCGCACGCGTGGCCGCTGGTGCGCGATCTCGAGCGCATCCGGGACTGGCGCGCGCGCGCATCCTTCTCGCCGTACGGGGCGGGCGCACTTGCAGGCAATGGATTCGGTCTCGACGTCCGTCTTGTCGCCCGTGAGCTCGGGCTGGGGGAGCCGAGCGAGAATTCAATAGACGCGACCGCGAGCCGGGACGTCGCCGCGGAGTTCGCCTATATCGCGGCTCAGCTGGGGATCGATCTCTCGCGGTTCGCGGAGGATGTGATCATCTGGGCGACGAAGGAATTCGGTTTCGTGCGGCTGCACGACGGGTACTCGACCGGCTCGTCGATCATGCCGCAGAAGAAGAACCCCGACATCGCCGAGCTCGCCCGCGGAAAGGCCGGCCGGTTGATCGGTAACCTCACCGGCCTTCTCGCGACGCTCAAGGGTCTCCCGCTTGCGTACAACCGGGACCTGCAGGAAGACAAGGAGCCCGTATTCGACTCCGTCACAACGCTCGAAGTACTCCTTCCCGCATTCACCGGCCTCATCGCCACACTCGAGTTCGACACCGACCGCATGGCGGCGCTCGCGCCCGCCGGTTTCTCACTCGCCACGGATGTCGCCGACTGGCTGGTGCGCGACGGCGTTCCCTTCCGCGAGGCACACGAGATCAGCGGGGCGCTTGTGCAGTTCTGCGAGTTGAACGGCCTCGAGCTCGATGAGCTGACCGACGAGCAGTATGCAGAAGTATCGCCACACCTGCGTGGCGATGTGCGACAGGCGCTCACGGTAGAGGCGTCGCTCGCGGCGAGATCGAGCCCGGGAGGCACTGCTCCTGAGCGGGTTTCCGAACAACTTGCCGCGCTCACTGCCCGGGTGCGCCACGAAGAACGCGACTAGCGAGCGAAACCGAGATTGGCACAGAAGAGATTGGCACAGAGATGACCCTCCACAAAGACCAGCCAAGGCCGCCCCAGAATCGCACGCAGAAGATCGTGATGTGGAGCGTGTTCGGCGTGGTCGCCGTGCTCCTGATCGTCTCGGTCGTCATCTTCATTCTGAGCGGCACGCCGCTTTTCTAGTGTTCGACCGCGCACTGCTGGCGAGACCGTCGGTCGAGGTGGCTCCCCTCCTTCTCGGCGCGATCATCACGGCGAACGACGTCAGCGTTCGACTGACTGAGGTCGAGGCGTACCTCGGTGCCGATGATCCCGGCTCGCACGCCTTTCGCGGCCAAACCGGACGCAACGGTGTGATGTTTGGCGAGCCCGGTCACCTGTACACCTATTTCACCTATGGCATGCACGTGTGCGCGAACGTCGTCTGCTCTCCCGTGGGAACGGCTTCGGGCGTCCTGCTCCGCGCAGGCGAAGTTATCGACGGTGTCGAACTGGCTCGGATGCGACGAACGACAACCAGGAGCGATGCCGACCTCGCGCGTGGTCCGGCACGTCTCGTCGTCGCACTCGGCATCACCCTCGCCGACGGCGGTACCGATCTCGAGTCGGGCCACGTCAGACTCGAAATGGCGTCGAAGAGTGTCGCCTTCGAGCAGGGTGCGCGCACGGGCGTGTCCGGTGCCGGCGGCAGCAGCCACTTCCCATGGCGTTTTTGGATTCCTGGCGATCCGACGGTGTCGCCGTACAAGGCTCACGCGCCGAAGAAGCGCCGTTGACCTGATCTGGGACCGACACGACCGCGTAACGCCGCATTCCCGCACTCGGATACCCTGTACTTCGTGTCAGCCGCCGCATCCGAAGCACTCAGTTCCCAATCGAACGACGCCACCTTTCCCGACCTGTGGTCGGAGCTGGAGTGGCGCGGGCTCGTCCACGTCTCGACCAACCCGGACGAGCTGAAGGCACTTCTCGCCGGCGAACCAATCACGTATTACTGCGGCTTCGATCCGACCGCGCCGAGTCTTCACCTTGGCAACCTCGTGCAGCTGTTGCTGATGCGGCGACTCCAACTGGCCGGTCACAAGCCGCTCGGACTCGTCGGCGGCTCAACCGGCCTCATCGGTGATCCTCGCCCGACGGCCGAACGCACGCTCAACACCAGGGAAACGGTCGCCGAGTGGGTTGGCTACCTTGAGGCACAGGTGTCGAGGTTCCTCAGCTTCGAGGGAGACAACGCCGCGCGACTGGTGAACAACCTCGACTGGACCGCGCCCATGAGCGCGATCGACTTTCTCCGCGACATCGGAAAGTACTACCGCGTCGGCACCATGCTGAAGAAGGATGCGGTCAGCGCGCGCCTGAACTCTGACGAAGGCATCAGTTACACCGAGTTCAGCTACCAGATACTCCAGGGTTTGGATTTCCGTCAGTTGTACCTCGACTACGGTTGCGTCCTGCAGACGGGCGGCTCCGATCAGTGGGGCAATCTTACGAGCGGCGTGGATCTCGTGAAGCGCGCCGAGGGCGCAGCCGTGCATGCAATCGGAACGCCGCTGATCACCAACTCTGACGGCCGCAAGTTCGGCAAGAGTGAGGGCAACGCGATCTGGCTCGACAGCGAGCTGACAAGTCCGTACGCGATGTACCAGTTCTGGCTGAACACCGATGATGCCGATGTCGTTGATCGGCTCAAGGTCTTCACCTTCCTCGATCGGCACGAGATTGAGCGGATAGAAGCCGCCGTCGCGGCCGAGCCGTTCAAGCGTGAGGGGCAGCGCATCCTCGCTCTGACCGCCACGTCGCTCGTGCACGGCGAGGATGCCACGCTCGCGGCCATTGCGGCGGCGGACGCACTCTTCGGTCAGGGCGACCTTCGCGCGCTTGACGCGGCGACGCTGGAGAGCGCCATCGAGGCACTGCCGACCGCTAACGCGAGTCGGGACAGCGGCGTTTCCCAGCTTCTCGTCGACACCGGACTCGTCTCGAGCCTCGGTGAAGCGAGGCGCGCGATCGCACAGGGTGGCGTGTACCTCAACAACGCGAAAGTCGTTGACGACGGGATGCTCGTCGGCACCAACATCCTGCATGACCGTTTTGCCGTGCTTCGGCGCGGCAAAAAGACACTCGCAGGTATTCGCCTTAGCTGAGGGTTGTAACATGCTCGTGATCTGATCCGGCTATCCTGTGCCGGAAGCACAAGGGGGACCACAGTGACCGACGAACCAGATGCACCGCAGTCGGATGCCGAGCCACCAGCGGCAGCGACAAGCAACTTCGAGTTGATGTTCGCGGCACCACCGCGACCCCAGACTCACCCCGGAGCCCAGACTCACCCCGCGCCGGGGCAAGCGGCGCCCACGCCGGTCTTCACTTCCGCCGTCCCAACGGACGCTGCGCCCTCCGTCACCTTCGACCCGCCGCCCGCGACCGAGACCCCATCGATCTTCGAGGCACGACCCGTGTTCGATGGTCCACCCGTCTTCACGGCCACTCCGGCAATTACTTCGCCGCCATCGGTCGCAGCGCCGACGATCGACCCCGGTTTCGCAGCGACGCCTGGCTCGACACCGGTTCACACCGTCGCGCCACCGTCCGACGGTGCGGATGCGACGCGAGCGCCCATCCCGAGCGGCTTCGCATTCGAGCGGCGCACCCGGGAGCGGCAACGGTCGACAAGCCTGCTCGACTGGATCGCGTTCGGGCTGGCATTCGTCGCTCCGCCCGTCGGGGCGCTGGCCGGTGTTGCGACGGTCGTGATCAGTTCGCGCACGAGGGGATGGAGTTCGGGCGTCGGCAAGGCGGCTATCGGAGTGGGTCTGTCTCTCAGCCTTGTGCTGGCGGGAGCGGGAGTTGTGATCTCGCGCAACCTGAGCGCGCAGGCAACAAATGACGCCCTGGTGGCCAGTTCGGTGCAGTGGTGCTCAAGTTTGCGCTCGGATCCGACCCGCCTGGCGAGTAGTACCTACGGATGGCCACCGATCGCCGGCACCATCGCGCAGTCTCTTCCGGCCATGCAGAAGTACGAAGACTATTGGACCAGTCTCGCGAAGATCGCCCCCGCTGGCATCAAAGTGGAGACACAGAAGATAGCGACCACGGCCAAGGGGATCATCACCTCCGTGCAGACGTCTCGAGTGCTGGACGACGCCAGCAACGTCGCGACAATGCAGGAGGCGGTCTCGGTTTCCACCATCCCCGCGTGGGTTTCCGGCTACTGCAAATGAGCTCCATTGGTGTGCGAATCAACACGACACGCCCGGGATGCGTCATTATTTGCCTGACCCCCGGAACCCACGTAATGTAACTACCTGTCACCCCAAAGGTGCGGGAAAGCCGAAGAGCTTCCCGGCCTCAAGAGGGACAAAATCCTCCTCGTAATTCACTCGCTCTTGAAGCGCGTGCGGCACGGGAATAGGATGTAAAACCCACCAGGATTCGTCGTCATGACTTGTCGTCGTGAAGCTTCGGTTTCCGGCCTGTCAGCTTGACAGCAACGTTCTTGGTGGTAGGTTAGAGCAGTTGCCCTCAATCAAATCCGCAAGGAAGAGATTCTGGCGCGCCCGATCCTTGAGAACTCAACAGCGTGCACAATGTCAAATGCCAAAAACCCGTCGTGGTGTAGGTGACTTTTCTAGTCATTGAAACCGCAACGGATTCCTTTGGAATAGATATAAACAAAACAAGCAAGTCAGTCCGGATTTTATTATCTGGTTTGGTTTGTTCTTGTCAGTTTCAAACTTGCAACCTGTCCGCCCATTCCGGTGGCTGGTTGCACTAGATGTGCCGCCGCGCTGTCTAAGACTTCGGTTTTAGCGCGAGGTGTGCAATCAAACATTTACGGAGAGTTTGATCCTGGCTCAGGATGAACGCTGGCGGCGTGCTTAACACATGCAAGTCGAACGGTGAAAGAGAGCTTGCTCTCTGGATCAGTGGCGAACGGGTGAGTAACACGTGAGTAACCTGCCCTTGACTCTGGGATAAGCGTTGGAAACGACGTCTAATACCGGATACGACCTCTGAAGGCATCTTCTAGAGGTGGAAAGAATTTCGGTCAAGGATGGACTCGCGGCCTATCAGCTAGTTGGTGAGGTAATGGCCCACCAAGGCGACGACGGGTAGCCGGCCTGAGAGGGTGACCGGCCACACTGGGACTGAGACACGGCCCAGACTCCTACGGGAGGCAGCAGTGGGGAATATTGCACAATGGGCGCAAGCCTGATGCAGC
>JAUZFR010000104.1 GCA_030840335.1 Actinomycetota bacterium
CCTTCCCGACGCATCGGAAGGACGAAAACTCCGGACTCGCGGATTGGTTTTAGGTGTACGCGGGCTGGGTTGGGCAACGCGACAGGATCCGCTGCATCGCGTCACGTTCCGGGGGCGTCACCCACAGGTGATACTTCGCCTTGACCGAGATCTGGCGTGCGACGTAAGAGCAGCGAAACGCCTTTACCGCAGGCAGCCACGTGGCGGCGTCCCCATCGCTTTTCTGCTCATTCGCGCGACCGTCGACCGAGAGCAGGTTCAGCGGGTCGTTGGCGAAGCGCACGCGCTGGATTTGGGTCAGCTTCTGGGCGCCGGTCTGCCATGCGTTGGCCAGCGGAACGATGTGGTCGATCTGCAGGAGAGCCGACGTTGCCTGGCCGCGAACGAAGTCGATCGTCTTGCCCGTGTACGGATCGATGCGCACGCCGCTGAGAATCCTGCACGTCCCCGAGCGCACGATCTGCGTCAAGTCGCGGGCGAGGATGTCATTGCGCGTGTCGCATCCGTTCTGGTCGACATCCAACCAGGCTCGTCCGAAGTCGCCAGTGCGGTCGTAGCCCGTGCGTGGTGACTTGCCCTTGACAGGCAGAGTCGCGAGTACAACGAGAGCGGTGTGCCTGCCCGGCGTCAACGACGGTGCGGATGTCGGCGCACCCGACGGACCGCCAGTCGGCACGGCCTCGGGGCTCAGCGAAGCACCCGGCCGTGCGGCGGGAACATCCGGTTCGGTCCCGTGCGGGGCGAGCGCGACAATTAGCAGCAAAACCACAGCCACGACGGCGACGAGCCAGACCTTTGCGGACCTCGTCATCGGATGACCTCTCGGCTACGGTCAGCACGAATAGAGAAACTCAGGTTGTGCCGGATGCGGGACTTGAACCCGCACGCCCTTTCGAGCAAAGCATTTTGAGTGCTCCGCGTCTGCCATTCCGCCAATCCGGCGCACAACAACGTGGGAAACAATACCGTAGGGTTGGATCGTGAGTTCGCAGGAGTCGTCGCCGTCAGCCCCCCGTCGTGTCGTCGTGGCCGAAGACGAGTCCCTCATTCGGCTCGACATCGTCGAGACTTTGCGCGATAACGGCTTTGAGGTCGTCGGTGAAGCAGGGGATGGCGAGACCGCTGTTGCGCTCGCGACCGAGCTTCGACCCGACCTGGTCATCATGGATGTCAAAATGCCGCAGCTCGACGGAATCTCCGCTGCCGAGCGCCTCACCAAGAACCACATCGCTCCCGTTGTGCTCCTGACCGCGTTCAGCCAGAAGGAACTGGTCGAGCGCGCGAGTGAGGCCGGAGCGCTCGCCTACGTCGTCAAGCCGTTCACGCCCAACGACCTATTGCCGGCGATCGAAATCGCACTCAGCCGTTATGCGCAGATCATCACGCTCGAGGCCGAAGTCGCCGACCTCGTCGAGCGCTTCGAAACTCGCAAGCTCGTCGATCGCGCGAAGGGCCTCCTCAACGAGAAGATGGGGCTCACCGAGCCCGAGGCGTTCCGCTGGATCCAGAAGGCATCGATGGATCGTCGCCTCACCATGCACGACGTCGCCCAGGCGATCATCGAACAGCTGAGCGCGAAGAAGTAACTGCGGTTACAGGTCCCTGACCATGTTGGTCATGCGGACCGTCGACAACCGGCGTCCCTGCTCGTCCCGCATCACGATCTCGTGGGTCGCGAGAGTGCGACCGAGGACGAGTGCCGTGCAGGTACCGGTGACCCAGCCCTCGGTGATCGATCGACTGTGGGTCGCGTTGATCTCGATTCCAACGACGTACTTGCCCGGCCCGGCATGAATGGCAGACGAGATCGATCCGAGCGACTCGCCCAGCACCACATGTGCGCCACCGTGAAGCAGGCCGACCACCTGGGTGTTGCCTTCCACCGGCATCCTCGCGACCGAGTGCTCGGCCGACAATTCGATGAATTCGATGCCCATCCTTCTCGTCAGATCTCCTCCTCCGGATTCGACGAGACGTCGGTACAATTCGGGGTCGAGATCGGCGGGAAACGTCGTCATCGGGCTTCTTTCACGAGGCGGAATACCGTCAGTGGCCGCGACTAGGCTGGCCTCGTGACGGACAACCAAAAGCCTACCCTCATGGTCATCGACGGTCATTCGCTGGCATTCCGAGCGTTCTATGCTCTGCCGGTTGACAGCTTCATGAACCGCGAGGGGCAGCACACCAACGCCATTCACGGTTTCATTTCGATGCTCATCAACCTGCTGGCAAACGAGAAGCCCACGCACGTCGCGGTGGCGTTCGACATCTCTCGATATTCGTTCCGCACGCGTGAATATCCCGAGTACAAGGGCACGAGAGGCGAGACGCCGTCCGAGTTCGTCGGGCAGATTCCGCTGCTCGAAGAGGCGCTCAAGGCCATGAGTATCGCGACGGTTTCGAAGGAAGACTTCGAGGCTGACGACATTCTGGCCACGCTCGCTCACGAGGGCTCCGCCCAGGGTTTCCGGGTCTTTGTCGTCTCCGGGGATCGTGACGCGATCCAGATGATCGATGACAACGTGACGCTGCTCTATCCGAACGCGCGCGGCGTGTCCGAGCTCAAGCGCTACGACCGCGACACGGTGTTCGAACGGTATGGCATCGAACCGCACCAGTACCCGGATGTCGCAGCGCTCGTCGGCGAGACATCCGACAACCTGATCGGCATCGACAAGGTGGGCGAGAAGACCGCCGTGAAGTGGATCAACGAGTACGGCAGCCTCTCGGGGGTGCTCGAACACGCGGATGAGATCAAGGGCGTCGTGGGGGAGAAGCTCCGTGAGCAGCGCGACCGCGCCATCCGAAACCGCAAGCTGAACCACCTGCTCACCAATGTCGAGCTGCCGTTCGGCCCGACCGATCTCGAACGCCGACCGATCAACACGGCCGCCGTCAAGGAGGTTTTCGACAAGCTGCAGTTTCGCACCCTGCTCGAGCGTGTCCTGAAAATCGCCGCCGCGGAGGGCGGCGATCCTGATGAGCTGCCAACGGATGCGGTGCTCACCGGCACAGAGACACCGCCCGTGCGCACGATGGTCGACGAAGAGCTCGCCAAGTGGCTCGACACGACGTCAGTTCACCGCACGAAGGCGCTCGGCCTTCGCGTCGAGGTCGCCGCGGGCGAGGTGACGGGCATCGGGATCGCGAGCGAAACCGACTCCGCCTTCGTGCCCTGGGCGCCCGGTCGACCCGACTATGTCGCGCTCGAAGAATGGCTGGTGAGCGATTCTCCGAAGTACTTGCACGACTCAAAGCGCGAATTGAAATGGCTGAGGCGCTCGGGGCTCGATCTGCGTGGCATCGCCTTCGACACCTCGCTCGCGGCATGGCTGATCAAGCCTGGCGGCAAGTCAGAAGACCTGTCAGCGCAGGTGTATTCACACCTCGGCGAGACCCTGCCCCAAGCTGACCCCAACCAGCTCGTGCCCGACGTCGAGGCGCCAAGCCCCGCAACCGAGGCCTGGTACGTGCTGCGCCTGTCGGAGTATCTGGCCGAGCGGCTCGACGCCGGATCCCGACGCGTGCTCGACGACATTGAACTGCCCCTTGTTCCGGTGCTCGCGGGGATGGAGATCAACGGCATCACCGTGAACGCGGCGGTGCTGTCGCAACTGAATTCATCGCTGACCGAGAGCGCGGCAGATCTCGCATCGCGCTCCTATGTGGAGATCGGCCACGAGGTCAACCTCGGTTCCCCCAAGCAGCTGCAGCAGGTGCTGTTCGAAGAGCTCGGCATGCCGAAGACTCGCGCGAACAAGACCGGATTCTCAACGGATGCCGCGTCGCTGGCAGACCTGCAGGAGCAGGCGCCGCATCCGTTCCTCGACCTCCTCCTTCAGCATCGCGACGCCACCAAGCTCAAGCAGATCATTGAGACTCTCGAACGCGGCACTTCGGATGACGGGCGCGTGCACACGACATACGATCAGACCGGCACGAGCACGGGCCGCATCTCGTCGAACGACCCGAACCTGCAGAACATCCCGGTGAAAACGGCCGTCGGGCGAGAGATACGCGCCGCGTTCGAACGCGGTTCGGAGTTTTCTACGCTCCTCACGGCCGACTACTCACAAATTGAAATGCGCATCATGGCGCACCTCTCCGGTGACGAAGGGCTGATCCTCGCCTTCAACGAGGGCGAAGACCTGCACAGGTTCGTCGGCTCCCGCATCTTCGGTGTTGAACCGGTCGATGTCACGCCAACCATGCGCACGAAGGTCAAGGCGATGTCGTACGGGCTCGCCTACGGATTGAGCGCGTTCGGCCTGAGCAAGCAGCTGCGCATCGACACCGCGGAGGCGAAGCAGCTCATGGGCGACTACTTCGCGCGATTCGGGGCCGTGCGCGAGTACTTGCGCAACGTCGTTGAGCAGGCGCGGGTAGACGGCTATACCGAGACCATCTTCGGTCGGCGGCGGCCGTTCGGAGACCTGACCTCGAACAACCGGGTGCTGCGCGAGAACGCCGAGCGAGCCGCGCTCAACGCGCCGATCCAGGGTTCGGCTGCCGACATCCTGAAGATTGCGATGCTCGGGATCGCCGACGACCTGGTGGCGCAGGACCTGCGATCTCGCATGCTCATGCAGGTTCATGACGAGCTGGTCTTCGAGGTTTCGGAAGGCGAGCAGGATGCCCTGACCGACATCGTTCGCAATCGCATGGGGCACGCGGCAGACCTTCGCGTGCCACTGGATGTGCAGATTGGCACGGGAGAAAACTGGGATCAGGCTGCGCATTAGCGGTCGGCACCACAGGAGCGGGTAGATTTTCAGCTATGTCGCCAACGCTGTCCGAACTTGAACAGCTTCTGCCCGATTCGTCGATCCTGTTGAGTGTGGTGGCCTTAAGTCGCGATGACGCGATTCGGCAAGCCGGCGACCTTCTCGTGGCGGCGGGATCTGTGGAGCCGGACTACGTCGTCGAGATGCTCGGGCGAGAACGCGCTGTTTCGACGTTCGTCGGAGAGGGCATCGCCATGCCCCACGGCACGCTGACCGCGAAGAGCGATGTGCTCGTGGAGGGCCTGTCCCTGCTGCGCCTGGCAGAGCCGGTGGACTGGGGCGGCGAACCCGTCACGATTGTCATCGGAATCGCCGCGCATGGCAGGCGCTACATCACGCTGCTCAGCCAGTTGGCGACGGCCTTGCTGGATGAGGGTCGAGCCGAGGCGCTGCGCTCGACAGACAGCGTTGACCAGGTGCGACGAATTCTCTCCAGCTGAGCACTGCCAGCGCGTGCGATCGGTGTTCTAGGCTCGATCCATGACTGTTGAACATCCGGCCGATGCCGCCACGAGCGATGAGGCCCGCCAACCAACCGCAATCGACGCCACTGCAGAGCAGTGGGTCACGACCCTCGCCGACAACAACCCCACCCTCGCGACCTACATCGGTCTCGACAATGGCAAGCTCGGCGAGTGGGACGACTTCTCGCCTGCCGGACACGAGCGGCTCGCCGACGCTGCCCGAGCCGTAATAGCCGAGCTCAACACCCAGGAACCAACGGACGACGTCGACTGGGTCACCAAAGCCGACCTGATCGAGACGCTGCAGCTCCATATCGAACAGCACGAACTCGGCCTGCACCTTCGCGACGTGAATGTCATTGCCTCGCCGGTTCAGGGGATTCGCGAGATTTTCGACATCATGCCGACCGCCAACGAGAAGGACTGGAGCGATGTCGCTTCACGGCTGAACGGAATCCCTGCGGCCATCGACGGTTATGTCGAGTCTTTGCGCCTTGGCATCTCCAGGGGCATCGTGCCGGCTGCCCGCCAGGTGCGCGAGGTCATCCTGCAGGCGCGGACGACCGCAGACCCGACAGGGCTGTTTGCCGAACTGGTCAGCGGTGCAGAGGGCCTCTCATCCGGACTCACATCAGACCTGGGCAAAGGAGGCGCAATTTCGGCCGAGGCCTACGCGAAGCTCGCGGACTTCTTCGAGAACGAGCTTTTACCGGTTGCCGGCGACGCGGATGCGGTCGGTCGTGACATCTACTCAGTCGCCTCGCGCAGCTTCCTCGGAGCCACGGTCGACCTCGACGAGACCTACGAGTGGGGCATCGAAGAGCTGCAGCGAATGGTTGACGAGCAAACGTCGATCGCCAATGAGATCAAGCCCGGCGCGACTGTCGAAGAGGCGATCGAATTCCTCAACAAGGATGAGTCGCGCAAGCTTCACGGCACCGACGCGCTTCAGAAGTGGATGCAGGAGACCAGCGACCACGCGATCGAAGAGCTCGGCAAGACCCATTTCGACATTCCTGCCGAGATCCGCACGCTCGAGTGCATGATCGCGCCAAGCCACACCGGAATCATCTACTACACCGGACCGACGGACGACTTCTCGCGCCCGGGCCGCATGTGGTGGTCCGTACCCGAGGGCGTCACCGAATTCGACACCTGGCGCGAACTGACGACGGTCTATCACGAGGGCGTTCCCGGCCACCACCTCCAGATCAGCCAGGCGGTCTACAACCGCAAGACCCTGAACAGCTATCGTCGACTGCTCGCAGGCAGCTCGGGCCACGCGGAAGGCTGGGCCCTCTATGCCGAGCGACTGATGGAAGAGCTCGGCTACCTGAACGATCCGGCGGATCGGCTCGGCATGCTCGACGGGCAGCGGATGCGCGCGGCTCGCGTCGTTCTCGACATCGGTGTGCACCTCGGCAAGCAGCGTCCGGACGGCCAGGGACCATGGACCGGCGACTACGCGTTCGAGTTCATGGGCAAGAACGTGAATATGAACCCAGAGTTCGTGCGCTTCGAGGTCAATCGGTACCTGGGTTGGCCCGGGCAGGCGCCGTCGTACAAGGTGGGCCAGCGAATCTGGGAGCAGATTCGAGATGAATACAAGGCCCGCGAGGGCGCGTCGTTCAGCCCGAAGGACTTCCACAAGAAGGCACTCGACCTCGGGGGCGTCGGTCTCGACACCCTGAAGGCTGCTCTGCTCAAGTGAGTTTGATCTTCAACCTGTTCGAGATGAATACGGTTGGGCACATCTCACAGGGTCTCTGGCGGCATCCTGACAACACGCGACACCGTTACACGGATCTCGCGTTCTGGCAGGACGAAGCAAAGCTGCTCGAGGAAGGTCTCTTCGACGCGGTCTTTCTCGCGGATGTGGTCGGCGCGTACGACGGTTACCGGGGCGGCCCGGAAACCGCCGTGCGCGAGGCCGTCCAGATCCCGAACAACGATCCGCTGCTCGTGATCCCCGCGATGGCAGCGGTCACGGAACATCTGGGCTTCGCTGCGACGTTCTCGACCACCTATGAGCCGCCGTTCGCGTTCGCTCGCCGGGCAAGCACGCTCGACCATCTCACCCGTGGCCGTTTCGGCTGGAATGTTGTGACGTCGTACCTTCCGAACGCCGCACGCAATTTCGGACTGGACGACGAACTTACGCACGAGGAGCGCTACGACCGGGCGCACGAGTACATGGAGGTGCTCTACAAGCTCTGGGAGGGCTCGTGGGAAGACGGCGCGGTCGTGCGCGATGTCATCGACGGCGTCTACACGGACCCGTCGAAAGTGCACAGGATCGATCACGTCGGCGAATATTTCCGGGTTGCGGGTCCGCACCTGTCGGAACCGTCACCGCAACGCACGCCCGTGCTGTTTCAGGCGGGCTCATCACCCACCGGGCGCGCCTTCGCAGCAAAGCATGCCGAGGCCGTGTTCGTAGGCGGCGCGTCACTGGAGGATTTCGCGGCCAGCATCGCAGACATCCGCACTCTCGCCGAGCAGAACGGCCGGGGACCGGATGCGGTGCGCACGGTCGGCAGTGCCGTGATCATCGCCGGCAAAACCCGCGCGGATGCCGAGCGCAAGGCCGAGGAGTTCGAACGGCTCTCGAGCGCGCAGGGATACCTCGCCTATGCGGGCGGTGGCAGTGGAATAGACCTGGGCGCGTACCCGGGCGACACTCTGATCGCCGACATCATCGCGCGGTCGGGGGAAACGAAGGACGCAGCGGCCATGGCCCGGTACGCGCCGGGAGCGACTGTCGGGGATGCTCTCCGCGAGGTGGTGCGGTTCGATCGAGGACCGTTCTTCGCGCTGGGCACGGGTGAAGAGATTGCGGATGCGATCGAGGGCTGGGTGCGCGACACGGGAATCGACGGGTTCAATCTCCGGCAATTCCTCACGCCGGGCACGATCGAGGACTTCGTCGAATTCGTCGTGCCCGAACTGCAGAAACGCGGGTTGTACCGAACGCGCTACGAGGAGTCGACTCTTCGGGAGCGCGTCTCACGCACCAGCGACCCGCGATTGCCCGCGTCGCATCCCGCGGCCCAGTATCGGAGACTGTCATGAAAACGGCGAATACCGTGAACCTGTTCGAGACCGCGACCATCGGCGAAGCATGGCTCTCCGTCGCGCACGAGATCGTGGCATCCGGCCGCCCCTCGCGGTACGACGGTCTGCCGATTCTGGAGATCCCGCGCGCGACGCTCGAAGTCGACGCGGCCGACCCGGACGATCCGATCATCGCCCGGTATGCGGACGCCGAGAGGCTCGCGTGGATGCGCACGAATTTCGTCGATCATGATCGCGTCGCCGCCCTCGGGGATGCGCGCAGCTACGCAAGCAGGCTCTACGACTATGCCGAGACCGGTCGCGACCAGATCGCCTGGGTGATCGAGCGACTCAGGACGGATCCGTCGTCGAGATCGGCGACGATCACGACATTCGAGCCACTCATCGACACCACATACATTCCGTGTGTGAGCATGCTCGACTTCTGGATACCGGGCGATGCCGTCGAACTCGTCGCCTATGCGCACAGCATCGATTTCGGCGCAAAAGGGTATGCGAACCTCATCCAGCTCGCCGAACTTCTCGGGAGGGTGGGGCGCGAGTTGGATCGCCCGGCCGGGCGGTTGACCTTTGTGGTCAAGTCTGCGCACATCTATGACACCGAACTTGACTACATGAAGAACGTGCTTCGGGCCGCGGAATCGGCGGGTTGGCAGGCGTAGCGAGATCCGGCTAAGCTGGAATGTCGCATCTGTGACCAATCCGCCTGCCATTGGCGAACAAAACCATGCACTTCTCGTCACTGGCCCGATTTATGTCCCTACTGGAGCAATAACTACATGACACTCGTAACGACCGACAAGGCACCCAAGCAGGTCGCCATCAACGACATCGGATCTGCTGAAGATTTTCTCGCCGCGGTCGAAAAGACTCTCAAGTTTTTCAACGACGGAGACCTCATCGAAGGTACCGTCGTCAAAATCGATCGTGACGAGGTTCTCCTCGACGTCGGTTACAAGACCGAGGGTGTTATCCCCTCGCGCGAACTTTCCATCAAGCACGACGTAGACCCGAGCGAAGTTGTTCAGGTCGGCGACAGTGTCGAAGCTCTTGTCCTCCAGAAGGAAGACAAAGAGGGTCGCCTCATCCTCTCCAAGAAGCGCGCACAGTACGAGCGTGCGTGGGGCGACGTTGAGAAGATCAAGGATGCCGATGGCGTGGTGACCGGTTCGGTCATCGAGGTCGTCAAGGGCGGACTGATCGTCGACATCGGCCTCCGTGGCTTCCTGCCGGCATCGCTCATCGAGCTTCGCCGCGTTCGTGACCTCACGCCGTACCTCGGCCAGGAGATCGAAGCGAAGATCCTCGAGCTCGACAAGAACCGCAACAACGTCGTGCTTTCCCGCCGCGCCCTGCTCGAGCAGACGCAGAGCGAGAGCCGCACCACCTTCCTCAACAACCTCAGCAAGGGCCAGGTCCGCAAGGGCGTCGTCTCGTCGATCGTCAACTTCGGTGCGTTCGTCGACCTCGGCGGCGTTGACGGACTCGTTCACGTTTCCGAGCTGTCGTGGAAGCACATCGAGCACGCGTCAGAGGTCGTCGAGGTTGGCCAGGAGGTCACCGTCGAGATCCTCGAAGTCGATCTCGACCGCGAGCGCGTCTCCCTGTCGCTCAAGGCAACGCAGGAAGACCCGTGGCAAGTATTCGCCCGCACGCACGCGATCGGCCAGGTTGCTCCCGGAAAGGTCACGAAGCTCGTCCCCTTCGGCGCGTTCGTTCGCGTTGCAGAGGGCATCGAGGGTCTCGTGCACATCTCCGAGCTGTCGGGCAAGCACGTTGAGCTCGCCGAGCAGGTCGTTTCCGTCGGCGATGAGGTCTTCGTCAAGGTCATCGACATCGACCTCGAGCGTCGCCGCATCTCCCTCTCGCTGAAGCAGGCGAACGAGGGCGTCGACCCCGAAGGCACCGAGTTCGACCCGGCGCTGTACGGAATGCTCACCGAGTACGACGATGCGGGCAACTACAAGTACCCGGAGGGCTTCGACCCCGAGACGAACGAATGGCGCGAGGGCTTCGACTCCCAGCGCGAGAAGTGGGAGCAGGATTACGCTGCCGCACAGGCTCGCTGGGAAGCTCACAAGAAGCAGGTTGCCGCCGCAGCCGCAGAGGAAGACAACCTTCCGTCTGCAGCGCCGGCAGGAGCATCCTCGTTCTCGAGCGAAACGGCCAGTGCCGGCACGCTCGCGGATGACGAGTCGCTCGCCGCGCTTCGCGAGAAGCTCAGCAGCAACAACTAATCAGTGCAGACAGTGAGTAACACCCGCTAACTAGCTCCAGCTAATTACCCGCCGATCGGCCGGCCCTTTCATTGGGGGTCGGCCGTTTGTCGGTTTTGGGCGAATTCGCGGCGTGGTGTGCTTATGCTGATGCGGTGAAACAGGCCGTTGCCCGGGTGGGTGCCATTGTCGTGGCGACGACCGTCATGACCGCGCTCATCGCGGCATCCGTGCTCATGGGTTCACCACACGTCGCGAGCGCCGAGTCCGGTTCGAAGCGGTACCCCGACGTCACTCGGGTGTCGTCGGCATCGGCTCACCTGCGATTCACCCTCCCGACCTCATCGGGAACCGCTTACTCACCCAATAATCCGAATCTCGCCGATCGCACGATTCGCAAGAGCCCGATGGTGTTGTTTCTCGCCGCCACCCGGGCACGGCCGATGGACTACCGAAGTTTCATTTCCACCGCGGCGGGTGCGGGCTATCACGTGCTCGCGCTGGACTATACGAATACCGGCAGGTCCGTGCAGGCGACCTGCCGCGCAAAAGCTGCGTGTTACACAGCCGTGCAGCGGAATCGGCTCGACGGCAGTCACAGCAGCGCCTTCAGCTCGGTGCGACCCGCCGATTCCATCCTCGCGCGGCTCCGCTCGGCGCTCAGATACCTGAGAGCGAACGACCCGAACGGCGGATGGGGTCGGTACCTCAACGGTTCGACGATCAACTGGAGCCGGATAGTCGTAGCCGGGCACTCCCAGGGGGGCGGCGAATCGGCCTACATCTCGCACCTTCACAAGGTGCGCGGCGCCCTGATGTTTGCGTCCCCGGTTGAAACGACGAACGGCGTAGCGGCCTCGTGGATGCACAAACCGGGCAAGACCTCGGCCTCGCGGCTGTACGCGTTCGACAGTGACAATGACATGTTCTTCTCGAAGATTCGTGGCTCGTGGACCATGCTGGGGATGGATACCTTCGGCGCCCCACAGACCATCGTGGCCGGCGAACCGCTCCACTCGCACGAACTGTTAAGCGCGCGAGACATCGGCAATAAGCACGAGTCACATTCGCGCACGATTACCGACAACACTCCGCGCTCACACGGCGTCCCGGTGTTCCGGTCGGTGTGGAAATGGATGCTCGCGCAGTTGTACACACGCCCAGCGTCGGCACATACAGCAGATTCATCGAAATCCCCGTAAACGTCCACCACTGGCACCCATAGAGTAGTTGGGTGACGCCCGGCTTTCCCACAGACATTCTCGCCGACCTGTTTGAGCAAAGGGCGGTAGAGTCGGCGACCACAGGCTATCTCGAGGATGCTCGCTCCGATCGCGTCTTCGACTATGCCGGGTTTGCGGTCGCCGTCGACGCCTGGTCCGCGGTGTTCGCCGGGCTTGGAATCCCATCCGGCGGGGCGGTACTGGTGTCGCACGCGGACCCGCTTTCGTTCGCAGTCGTCCACCTGGCCGCTATCGCGGCAGGACGCCGCTCGATCCCGCTCGCGCCCGACCTCGCATCGTCGGAGCTGCAGCGGATCTCGGACCTTCTCGGCGGCGCTTCGCTGGTCGTCAGTGATCGCGGGGCGGTGGTTGACGGTGCGGCCTCCGCTTTCGTGTTCGAGTCGACAGGATTTCCGTCCGACGTTCGCGCCGGCGAAGCAGCGCCGCGCAGCCCCGGCCCAACGCACGGTGGCGCCGCGGTGCTGTTCACCTCGGGGTCGACGGGCGAGCCGAAGGGCGTTGAGCTTTCCGAAAGGCAATTGCTGTTCGTCGCGCGCGAGATCGCAGGCAACAATGCCCTCGTTGCCGGCGACCGGGGGTTCAACTCCCTTCCGCTGTTCCACGTGAACGCAGAAGTTGTGGGGTTACTGTCCACGCTGGTGGCGGGCGCCACGCTCGTGCTCGACGCATCCTTTCATCGCACCGGCTTTTGGGAGCTGATCGCCGCCCGCCGCATCACGTGGTTGAACGCGGTACCCGCGATGCTCGCAGTGCTGACTCGGGGTGGTTCGTCCATCCCGAACGCAGGGCTGCGATTCATCCGATCCGCTTCCGCGCCGTTGCCGGACGCGGTGCGCGACGCGCTCGGCGATGTTCCACTTGTCGTGAGCTGGGGGATGACCGAGGGAGCGAGCCAGATCACGGCGACACCGCTCGGCGTCACGGCTCGCCCGGGCTCAGTGGGAGTTCCGCTCGGTGGCGAGGTAGCGGTTCGCGATGAAAACGGCACCACGCTTGCGCCCGGCGAGGTCGGTGCTCTCTGGGTGCGCGGCCCCGGAATCGTCAGCAGCTACCTGTTCGGGCGCGCTTCAGACCGATTCGACTCCGACGGCTGGCTTTCGACCGGCGACCTTGGAAGCGTGGATTCGGACGGCTGGGTCTACCTGGTGGGGCGTTCCGACGACGTCATCAATCGCGGCGGGGAGAAGGTCTATCCCGCCGAGCTCGAGGAGGTGTTGCTCGGGGATGCGCGAGTGTTGGAGGCGGTTGTTGTGGGTCGGCCAGACGACGTGCTCGGCCACGTGCCGGTCGCGTATGTAATCGCCGCGCCCGGCAGTGACAGCAACGATTCGCTGGTCGATGATCTGGCAGAGCGTGCGCGGGTGGCTTTGCCCAGGTTCAAGCGACCGATGCAGATCACCGTAGTACCCGATTTCCCTCGCGCGCCCACCGGCAAGGTGCAGCGTGCGCGCTTGCGCGAGCTCGCCGCCGAGAGCATGTCATGACCGAGATCCCACCGGGCTCGGTCGCCCAGAAGCCGGGCGCCGCTCGCGCCACCGCCGCGCACCTGTACGAGGTCGACATTGTTCGCATCCTCACGTTTGTCTGCGTCATCGGGGTACACACGATCAGTCACACTGTCGCCCCGACCGAGGTGCCGCTCTATCTGCTGCTGGCGTTGCTGCACTTCACCCGCAATGTCTTTTTCGCGCTGACCGCGTTCGTTCTGGTGTACAGCTACCTGCATCGGCCCAAGCCGATGCGCGAGTTCTGGCCGAAGCGGTTTCTTCTCGTGGGAGTTCCCTACCTCGCGTGGTCGGCAATCTACTTCGTGGCGAGCACGCTCCACTCGGGCACCACTGTGTCGTTCGGCGCCCTCGTGCTGCGCTTCCTTGGCCAGGTCGTCACCGGCGTGGCCTGGTATCACTTGTACTTCCTCCTGGTGACGATGCAGGTCTACCTGCTGCTGCCGGTCATCCTGTGGGTCGTTCGAAAGTCGCGCGGCCACCACACGCTGCTTCTGTCAGTGAGCGGAGTGATCCAACTCGCCCTGATCGCGTGCTATTTCTACTGGCCGGCCGCAACGGCGTTGATCAACCATTACAACAAGCAGTATTTCTTCAGCTACCAGTTCTTCATACTGGCGGGAGCCGTCGCAGCTGATCATTCGGCGACGTTCCTGCTCTGGGTGCGTGAGCATCGGCCTCGCATCGCTGTACTGACCGGGATAGCGGCCGCGCTCACCATCGCGGTGTACTTCATCGCCGTCGCAACCGGGGTGCCGTTGTACGACGCGGGGACGCCGCTGCAGCCGGTCATGATGGTCTGGGCGCTGGCGGTGTGTCTTGCGTTCCTCGCGATCGGGACATGGTGGGCCGATCGGCGCAATCCAGCCGGCCTCGGTACTCGTTTCGTCAAAGTCGCCTCCGACCGTTCGTTCGGCATCTTCCTGTCGCATCCGCTCGCGATTTGGTTTCTCTTGTGGGTGGGCGATGACTTCTTTGAGCGCACCATTCCGACCCCGTGGCTCACCCTGGTGATCTACCTGCTGGTGATCGCGTCGGCGATTGCGATCACCGAGGTCGCGAGGCGCACACCTCTGAGTCTCCCGCTCACCGGTCGTCCGTGGCGCGCGAAGAGATCTGCCTGAAGTTTTGGCTAGTTTGCCTGGTCGATGGTCCGCGATGCTTCGACGGGATCGATCCGCTTCGGCCGCATCACTCCGGCCAGAACTGCAGCGGCGACGAGAATCCCCACGGATAACCCGAACGGAATGGTGAAGTTTCCGGTCGCATCCACGAGAGCGCCGACCACGATCGGCGAGACGATTCCCGCGACCGCGAAGCCGGTGTTCATCATTCCACTTGCCGTACCCGACCAGATGGGGGCAACATCCATGGGGATTGCCCACAATTGGGCGTTTGTGAGTTCAAGGAAGAAGAACGAGAGGGCGAGCGAAACCACCGCGACATTCAGCGGGGGAGCAAAGACGAGAGGCACCAGGCACAGTCCGGAGCCGATGAATCCGATCAGCAGCATCACTCGACGGGCGAAGCCGGGGTTGAGCGTCCGGCGAAGAATCCGGTCACTCAATACGCCCCCGAGAGTGTCACCCACGACTCCGCCGATGAGCACCAGTGAGGTCAGGAGTCCGTAGGTGGACACATCCTGGTGGTAGGTAGTCGCCAGCAGCGTCGGAATCCAGGTAAAGAATACCCACGCGACCCAGCCATAACCGAAGTCCACGAGCGTCACAGGCAGGATGGTGCGGATGAGGCGACGCCACGGCACGGGCGGACGCTCGGCGGCCCTCGGGATGTCGGGGACTTCCGAGAGCTCCCTGGCCGTGATGCCCTTGAGGTCTTTAGGCCGGTCCCGGAACATCGCGAACCAGATCAGCGCCCACAGCATGCTCAGGATGCCGACATAGATGAACGACGACCGCCAGCCGGAGAACACGATCATCGCCGCGACGGCGATCGGGGCGAGGGCGGTTCCCAGCCGGGACGCCGAGTGGACGATGCCCTGAACGAGTCCGTTGCGGTCCGGTGGCACCCACCGACTCATCGCCTGGGTCGCGGTGGGGAAAGTCGCCGACTCACTGAATCCGAGAATCGCGCGAGCGATGAGGAGGGTCACCAACCCGACCACAAGGCCAGTGAAGAGCGTGGAGAGCCCCCAGAGCAAACCGAGGATGAGGAGTGCCCGTCGCGGGCCGATCCTCTCGCCGATCCAGCCACCGAAGATCTGGAGCAGCGCGTAGAAAACGGAGAACACCGACGCCGCGAGCCCGAACTCGGTCGTCGTGAGGCCGAACTCCTTGATGATGCTCGGCCCGGCCGTGGCGATGTTGTTGCGATCGAAGTACGAGATGAAGTACATGACGCACAACAGCACGATCACGACGCCCCGTCGCCGGTGGAACAGAATGGGCGTTGCCTTGGCGTGCTTCTGGGGAGTCGTTGTCGCTGCGGTCATTTCACCCTCACAGTCTCGCCGGCGGGAAAGCTCCGTCTCGCCGTGCTCTCAGAATCGACACTACTCATCGACTCTATGGAACCGCTGGGGGTACGTCATCCGCAAGAGTGGAGGTCGCCAGGGTCACGTGCCCGAAATCCACTCGTTACATGCCATGGCTACCATGTTGCTCATGTACCTGATCGGACTCACCGGGGGAATCGCGTCAGGGAAATCTGTCGTGGCCGACCAGCTTGCCGAACTCGGCGCCGTTCTCGTCGACGCGGATGTTCTGGCGCGCGAAGTCGTCGAGCCCGGTACTGAGGGACTCGCCAAGATCGCTGCGGAATTCGGGCCGGGCGTGCTGACCTCGGCTGGCGCGCTCGATCGACCCGCCCTTGGCGCCATCATCTTTGCCGATCCGGCCAAGCGCGCAGCGCTGAACGCGATCACGCATCCCGCCATCTGGCGCCGCGCGCTCGAATTGTTCGATGCGGCCGTGGCGAAGGACCCCGACGCGATCATTGTCTACGACGTGCCTCTCCTCGCCGAAGCATCCGACGACCGGCCAATGAAGTTCGACCTGATCGTCGTGACCCAGGCGAGCGCCGAGAAGCGAATCGCCCGGATGGTCGACCAGCGCGGGATGACCAGGGAAGAGGCCGAGAGTCGCATCAGCTCGCAGGCTACCGACGAAGACCGGGCGAAATTGGCCGACGTGATCATCGATACCAATGGCACGCTCGAGCAGACGGGGGAGCAGGTTGATGCGCTCTGGATTTCCCTGCCATATCGGATGCGCGTCGTCTGACATTTGTGCGATGCGCTGAGAGCGTAGCGCCAGGCAGGATGTCGGTGGTCCTGCCTAAGCTGGATGAATGCAGCCGACCCGTGCCGTACATCCATTCGAGGTCATCAGCGAATACGTCCCGAGCGGTGACCAGCCTCAAGCCATCACCGAACTCGCCGGGCGAATCAACGCGGGCGAGACCGACGTGGTGCTCCTTGGTGCAACCGGTACGGGCAAGTCAGCCACGACCGCCTGGCTGATCGAACAGGTGCAGCGCCCGACACTGGTTCTGGCGCACAACAAGACCCTCGCTGCTCAGCTCGCTACTGAATTCCGCGACCTCATGCCGAACAACGCCGTCGAGTACTTCGTGAGCTATTACGACTACTACCAGCCAGAGGCGTACGTTCCGCAGACCGATACCTTTATCGAGAAAGACTCCTCGATCAACGCGGAGGTCGAAAGACTGAGGCACTCGACCACCAACTCACTGCTGTCCCGCCGCGACGTCATCGTCGTTTCAACGGTTTCCTGCATCTACGGGCTCGGCGCGGCCGAAGAGTACATGGGCGCAATGCTTGCGCTCCAGGTGGGCGACAACGTCGGGCGCGACCGCATCATTCGACAGTTCGTCAACATGCAGTACCAGCGCAATGACGTCGATTTCTCTCGGGGAAAGTTCCGCGTTCGAGGCGACACGATCGAGATCATCCCGGTCTACGAAGAGCACGCCATTCGGATCGAGCTGTTTGGCGACGAGATCGAGGCGATCTACGCTCTTCACCCGCTGACGGGCGAGGTGATCAAGAAGATGGATTCGGTCTCGGTCTTTCCGGCGACGCACTACGCGGCCAGCCCTGACACCATGAAGAAGGCGATCGTCACCATCAAGGTAGAACTCGCGGAGCGGCTGGCCGAACTCGAACGCCAGGGCAAGCTGCTCGAAGCGCAGCGACTGCGCATGCGCACCACCTTCGACATCGAGATGATGGAGCAGATCGGGTTCTGCAGCGGCATCGAGAACTACTCCCGCCACATCGACGGCCGCCTCCCCGGTCAGGCGCCGAACTGCCTCCTCGACTATTTCCCCGATGACTTCCTCGTCGTGATCGACGAATCCCACGTCACGGTTCCCCAGATCGGTGCCATGTATGAGGGGGATGCCTCGCGCAAGCGCACGCTTGTCGAGCACGGCTTCAGGCTCCCAAGCGCTCTCGATAACCGACCGCTCAAGTGGGAAGAATTTCTCGACCGCGTTGGCCAGAAGGTCTACCTTTCGGCAACCCCCGGCAAGTACGAGCGCGGCATCACCGATTCGGTGGTCGAGCAGATCATCCGGCCCACGGGGCTGATCGACCCCAAGATCGTCGTCAAGCCGACCAAAGGCCAGATCGACGACCTCCTCGAACAGATTCGCCTCCGCGTTGAACGTAACGAGCGCGTTCTCGTGACAACGCTGACCAAGAAGATGGCCGAAGAGCTCACCGAGTATCTCGGCGAGGCCGGGGTGCGGGTTCGCTACCTGCACTCAGACGTCGACACGCTTCGACGCGTCGAGCTGCTGACGGAGCTGCGCGCAGGGGTTTATGACGTCCTTGTCGGTATCAACCTGCTCCGCGAAGGGCTCGACCTTCCCGAGGTGTCGCTCGTGGCAATTCTCGACGCCGACAAGGAGGGCTTCCTGCGGTCGTCCACGTCTCTCATCCAGACGATCGGGCGCGCCGCGCGAAACGTCTCGGGCGAAGTGCACATGTATGCCGATGTGTTCACCGATTCAATGCGTCTCGCGATCGATGAGACGAGTCGCCGGCGTGAGAAGCAGGTCGCATACAACACCGAGCGCGGCATCGATCCGCAGCCGCTGCGCAAGAAGATCGCCGACATCACCGATTCACTGCTTCGCGAGGGCGCCGACACGGCCGCCCTGCTGGGTTCAAAGGGCGTGGGCGGTCGGGATTCGAAGAAGCGGTCGCCAACGCCGAATCTGCGGCATGAAGGACTCGCCGCGGCCGGTGGCAACAGTCTCGAGACGATCATCGCCGACCTGAACGACCAAATGCTCCAGGCGGCGGGTGAGCTCAAATTCGAACTCGCTGCTCGTCTTCGCGACGAGGTGTCAGAACTCAAGAAAGAACTCCGTCAAATGGAGAGTGCCGGCCACTTGCGCTGACACCCCCACTTCCTTCCCACCGCACGCTCGCCTGTGCGATGTCGGTGGCTTACCTAGAATGTAGAGAGTGTCAATTTCATCCGTAGAGGGCTCCTCGAAGCTCAGCGTCCGGGGCGCGCGAGTCCACAACCTCAAGAACGTCGACCTCGAAATTCCGAGGGATTCGCTCGTCGTCTTCACGGGGCTGTCGGGTTCGGGCAAGTCGTCTCTCGCCTTCGACACCATTTTCGCTGAGGGCCAGCGCCGATACGTTGAGTCGCTGTCCGCGTACGCTCGACAGTTCCTCGGCCAGGTCGATCGGCCGGATGTCGACTTCATCGAGGGCTTGAGCCCCGCGGTATCCATCGACCAGAAGTCGACCAACCGAAACCCACGCTCCACTGTGGGAACGATCACGGAAATCTACGACTACATGCGCCTGCTCTGGGCGCGCATCGGCATCCCTCACTGCCCGGTCTGCGGTGAGCGGATCGAGCGTCAGACGGTGCAGCAGATCGCCGACCAGTTAATGACGCTTGAGACCGGCACCCGGTACCAGATCGTCAGCCCGGTGATCTCGCAGAAGAAGGGCGAATTCGCCGACCTGTTCCGCGAGTTGTCGGCCGCGGGGTACTCGCGGGCGGTCGTTGACGGCGAACAGATCCAGCTCAGCGAGCCGCCGACACTCAAGAAGCAGTACAAGCACGATATTTCGGTGGTCGTCGACCGCCTCGTTGCTGCGGACGACATCCTGACCCGCCTGACAGACTCACTCGAGACGGCACTCCGGCTGACGGACGGCCTTGTGTCGGTCAACTTTGTCGATGAGACCGGAGACGCCGCCTGGCGCAATTTCTCCGAGAAGCTGTCGTGCCCGAACGGGCATCCGCTTCAACTCACCGAAATCGAGCCGCGCACGTTCTCGTTCAACGCTCCGTTCGGTGCCTGCCCTGAGTGCTCGGGGCTCGGCACCAGGATGACGGTCGACGCCGACCTGCTCATTGCGGGGCCGTCGGTGAGCATCCGCGAAGGCGTGATCCTGCCGTGGACCAACTCGGGCAAGGGCGTCTTCAACTACTTTGAACGACTGCTCGAGGGACTCGCTCGGGATCTCGACTTCTCGCTGGATACGCCGTGGGGCGAACTTTCCGAAGAGGTGCGGGACGCCATCCTGCACGGCAACAATTTCGAGGTGACGGTCAAGTGGCGAAATCGCTACGGCCGCGAGATGAAGTACTCCACCGGCTTCGAGGGCGTAATTCCATACATCGAGCGCAAGAACCTCGAGGCAGACACCGACTGGACAAGGCAGCGATTCGCGGGCTATCTGCGCGAGACACCCTGCCCCGTGTGTCACGGCAAGCGGCTGAAGCCCGAAGTGCTCGCCGTGACTATCAATGGCATGAGCATCTCTGACGCCTGCGAGTTGAGCCTCGTGAACTCGCACGAGTTCATGGATGCGCTCACGCTGACCGATCGTGAGGCTCACATTGCGGCTGCCGTTCTCCGTGAGATTCGTCTTCGGCTGGAGTTCCTGATCGAGGTCGGGCTCAGCTATCTCGACCTGTCTCGCGCTGCGGCGACCCTGAGCGGCGGAGAGGCACAGCGCATCCGTCTCGCCACCCAGATCGGATCAGGCCTCACCGGCGTTCTCTACGTGCTCGACGAGCCGAGCATCGGCCTGCACCAGCGCGATAACCGGCGTCTCATCGAGACGCTGGTGAAGCTCAAGAACCTGGGCAACACCCTGATCGTTGTGGAGCACGACGAAGACACGATTCGCACGGCCGACTGGATCGTCGACATCGGCCCGGGAGCGGGAGAGCTGGGCGGCGAGGTCATCCACTCTGGCTCGTACGAAAGCCTGATCGCCAACACGCGATCTGTCACCGGCGACTACCTGTCCGGGCGCCTCGCAATCGAGACTCCGAAGACCCGTCGGCCGATCGAGCAGGATCGTCAGATCGTCGTCGAGGGCGCGCGCGCGAACAACCTGAAGAACGTCGACGTGAGTTTCCCGCTTGGAGTCTTCACCGCCGTCACCGGCGTGAGCGGGTCTGGCAAGTCCTCGCTCGTCAACGACATCCTGTACAAAGTGCTCGCGAATGAGTTGAACGGCGCTCGTCAGATCCCTGGCCGCCACACGCGAGTCACGGGGCTCGAAACCCTCGACAAGGTCGTGCACGTCGACCAGGCGCCGATCGGGCGCACTCCGCGCTCGAACCCGGCGACGTACACGGGAGTCTTCGACCGCATCCGCACCCTGTTCTCAGAGACGGCGGAGGCAAAGGCACGCGGATACCTGCCGGGCCGGTTCAGCTTCAACGTTAAGGGTGGTCGCTGCGAGAACTGCGCGGGCGACGGAACCATCAAGATCGAGATGAATTTTCTGCCAGACGTGTATGTGGCGTGCGAGGTGTGTGGGGGAGCGCGGTACAACCGCGACACACTCACGGTGCACTACAAGGGCAAGAACATTGCCGAAGTGCTCGATATGCCGATTCGCGAAGCGGCGGAGTTCTTCGAGGCGATCACGGCGATCCACCGGTACCTGAAGACTCTCGAAGAGGTCGGTCTCGGCTACGTTCGGCTCGGCCAGAGCGCAACAACCCTGTCGGGCGGTGAGGCACAGCGCGTCAAACTCGCCACCGAACTTCAGCGCCGTTCGATGGGGCGCAGCGTGTACGTTCTCGACGAGCCAACTACCGGCCTTCACTTCGAGGATGTCCGCAAGCTGCTGCTTGTGCTGAACAGTCTCGTTGAGAAGGGCAACACGGTCATCGTGATCGAGCACAACCTCGACGTCATCAAATCCGCCGACTGGGTCATCGATCTCGGCCCGGAAGGCGGAGCGGGCGGCGGCGAAGTTCTTGCGGTGGGATCCCCGGAAGACGTGGCAAACGCGCACAATAGCCACACCGGCACGTTTCTTCGTGAGATTGTTGGCGCGGGGCGTCAGACGGTCCACAAGCCGACCGTCAAGAAGGCGGCCTCCTCCAAGGCTCCCGCGCGAACGGCTACGGCAAGAAAGGCTGCGGCGGCGAAGGCATCGACGACGAAATCGTCGACAACAACATCTCGGGCCACGAAATCACAGGCAAGCTGACGAAGAAGAGCGCGGGTCATGGTTGACACGGTGAGCTACCGGCCGAAAGCCGGGGAGATACCCACGTCGCCCGGTGTCTACAGATTCCGGGACGAGGCGTCCCGTGTGCTGTACGTGGGCAAGGCAAAGAATCTTCGCTCACGCCTGAGTAACTATTTCGCGCCACTGCACACCCTGCACGAGAGAACGCGGCATATGGTGCTGTCGGCCGCGTCGGTGGAGTGGACGGTCGTTGGCAACGAGTTCGAGGCGCTGCAGCTCGAGTTCACCTGGATCAAGGAGTTCAACCCGCCGTTCAACGTGCAGTTTCGCGATGACAAGTCGTACCCGTACCTGGCAATTACTCTGCAGGACGATGTTCCGCGCGTTCTGGTCACGCGCAATCGCAACATGAAGGGGGCACGCTACTTCGGCCCATACACGAAGGTCTGGGCGATCAGGGAGACCGTCGACACGCTGTTGAAGGCGTTCCCGATGCGCAGCTGCTCCGACGCGACCTACAAGCGCGCCGAGCAGACCGGCAGGCCATGCCTGCTCGGGGATATCGGCAAGTGTGCGGCTCCGTGCGTCGGGCGCGTCAGCAAAGAAGACCACAAGTCGATCGCGGTCGACTTCGCGTCGTTCATGGGCGGCAACGACTCCCGGTTCATCGGCGACCTGTCCCGCAAGATGAAGTCGGCGGCGGCAGAGCTGGATTACGAAGCTGCCGCGAGGTACCGCGACCAGCTGGGCGCCATGGAAACCGCCCTGTCCAGGAACGCGGTCGTGCTCGCGGAAGACGTCGATACCGACTTCTTCGGTATCGCCCACGACGAACTCGCCGCCGCGGTACAGCAGTTCATCGTTCGCGGCGGCCGGATTCGAGGTGTGAAGAGCTGGGTCGTCGACAAAGAACTCGATCTCGACCTTCCCGAGCTGGTCGAAACCGTTCTGCAGAACGCCTACGACGACGATGTGGTGCCGCCTCGCGAGGTCGTCGTCCCCGTTTTGCCCGATGACGCGGCCGAACTCGAGTTGTGGCTCACGGAGATTCGCGGCGCTAGCGTGCGCGGCGCCGGTCGCGTTTCGCTCAAGACCGCCCAGCGCGGCGAGAAAGCGGCGCTGGCACTCACGGTCGCGACCAACGCACGAAACGCCCTGGTGCTCTACAAGACCCGGCGAAGTGGAGATTTCATCGCCCGCTCGCAGGCGCTTGCAGACATCCAGGAGGCGCTGGAGATGCCGGATGCACCGCTTCGCATGGAGTGCTATGACGTCTCCCATCTCGGCGGCACGAACATCGTCGCGTCGATGGTGGTTTTCGAAGACGGCCTGCCGCGAAAAGACCAGTATCGGCGCTTCAGCATCACTGATTCGACCGACGACACCGAGTCGATCTACCAGACCCTCACACGTCGCTTCGCCCACATTGATACCGACACCTCCCGCCAGGAGCAGGAAGCCGAAGACTCCGAAATGGATGGCCGTCCTCGTCGGCGGTTCGCCTATCGTCCGAATCTCCTTATCGTGGACGGCGGCCAGCCACAGGTGCAGGCCGCGAAGCGGGCGATGGATGATGCCGGTATCACGGGCATCACACTCTGCGGCATCGCCAAACGCCTCGAGGAGATTTGGTTGCCCGACAACGAGTATCCGGTGATCCTGCCGCGCAACAGTGACGCGCTGTTCATGATCCAGCGCATCCGGGATGAGGCGCATCGGTTTGCCATCACCTACCAGCGACAGCGCCGATCGAGCGACATCACCTCATCGCTCACCGAAATTCCGGGACTCGGTCCAGCCCGCGTTCGCGAGTTGCTCAAGCATTTCGGCTCGGTCACTCGGCTTCGCGCCGCGCAGCCGGAAGCGATCTCCGAAGTCCGGGGAGTGGGCGCGGTACTGGCTGCACAAATTTACGACCGACTCCGTACCTAGACCCCGCGCTGAGACTCCGCACTTAATCGAAGGCCGCTAAACTGCTTCAACTGGTCGGGTGACAATCGAAGGTCTGGGGCAAGATGACCGCGGAGAGCGAACGGCAGGAACTGCTGATCGTTACCGGAATGTCCGGTGCGGGTCGGTCGACCGTCGGAAATGCTCTCGAGGATCTCGGCTGGTACGTCGTCGACAACCTCCCACCCCAGATGCTCGGCCCACTCGTCGATCTGGCCGAACGGGCGAGCGATTCGCTGCCGAAGATAGCGGCAATCGTCGACGTTCGCGGTGGAAAGCTGTTCGCCGATGTCGAGGAGGCCGTGCAGAGCCTGCGAGCAAACACCCACGTTCGAGTCCTGTTTCTTGAAGCCACCGACGCCGCGCTCGTTCGTCGGTTCGAACAGGTGCGCAGGCCGCATCCGCTTCAGGGCGACGGAACGCTTCTCGACGGCATCGCCAACGAGCGCACCCGCATGGAGGGGCTTCGCGAGAGCAGCGACATCGTTCTCGACACTTCGGAGCTCAACATCCACCAGCTGGCGACCACTATTGCCGACAAGTTCTCCGCGGCGGACACCCCCGGGGTGCAGGTCACTCTGCTGAGTTTCGGATTCAAGTACGGGCTGCCCGCCGACGCTGATCTCGTCGCGGACATGCGGTTTCTGCCGAACCCGTTCTGGATTCCCGAGCTGAAGCCCCTCACCGGGCTTGATCCCGAGGTGAGCACGTACGTTCTCGGCGCACGCGGTGCGAAGGAATTCGTCGACAGCTACGCGGAAGCGCTCGTCCCCGTGCTCGCCGGCTATCAACGCGAGAACAAGAGACACGCTACGATCGCCATTGGCTGTACAGGCGGAAAACATCGCTCAGTTGCTGTCGCTGAGAAACTCGCGACACTGCTGCGAGATCTTCCGGGTGTCGCCGTCAGCGTCAAACACCGCGACCTGGGCCGCGAATGACAACGCCCATTCCGGGAGGCATGCCGTTCTTCGGTCGCCGTCCCGAGTTTCACGCACAAGATACGAAAAGGACCTACCTGTGGCATTGACCGCCGACGTCAAAGACGAACTCTCCCGAATCGAAGTCTCGAAGACGACTGTGCGTGCGGCAGAGCTCGCCACGATCCTTCGTTTCGCGGGCGGGCTGCACCTGATTTCGAACCGCATCGCGGTCGAGGCCGAGCTCGATACCGCGCTGCTCGGACGCCGCGTTCGCAAGGATCTCGCTGAGTTGTATGGCGTCCGCAGCGAAGTCTCCGTCGTCTCCTCGTCCGGCTCCCGTCAGGCGAGCCATTTCCTGGTGCGCGTGCTCGACGGTGGCGAGACTCTCGCTCGGCAGACCGGACTTCTGGATGCGCGTCGCCGGCCCATCCGCGGGCTCCCGAACCGCCTCACGACCGGCTCGCGCGAAGAGCTCGCAGCCGTCTGGCGTGGCGCGTTCCTCGCCAGAGGAACCCTGACCGACCCGGGCCGATCCGCGGCCCTCGAGGTCACCTGCCCTGGCAATGAAGCCGCAATGGCTCTCGTTGGCGCTGCAGGCCGGCTGAAGGTCTCCGCAAAGGCGCGCGAGGTGCGCGGCGTGCACAGGGTCGTCATCAGGGACGGCGAAGCCATCAGCGCGATGCTCGTCATCATGGGCGCGGTGTCGAGCGTCACTGCGTGGGAGGAAATGCGGCAGCGCCGCGAGGTGCGCGCGACCGCCAACCGGCTGGTCAATTTCGATGACGCGAACCTGCGGCGATCCGCGCAGGCAGCAGTTGCGGCCTGCTCAAGGGTCGAACGCGCACTCGAGATCCTCGACGACGATGTGCCCGAACATCTGAGGTACGCGGGTGCGCTTCGTTTGAACTTCCGCGATGCGAGCCTCGATGAACTCGGACACTACGCCGACCCGCCCATGACGAAGGATGCCGTTGCCGGCCGCATCCGCCGCCTGCTCGCGATGGCGGATAAGCGTGCATCCGACCTGGGGATCCCCGGCACCGACGCGAATCTTCCCCCCGACATGGACGACGTTTAGACCTGTCGTCAATCGCGCTCAAATCGGGAAGCATCCGGGAGCCGTCAGGGTTGGCGTCAGTAGACTGAAAATGTCCCCCCGACATGGTCTTCAGCCGCGTTCGGGGTCAACCTGCTAGGAGAAAATCAATGGCTGAGTACACCCTTCCGGATCTTCCTTATGACTACGCGGCCCTCGAGCCGCACATCAGCGCGAGGATCATGGAACTTCACCATGACAAGCACCACGCCGTTTACGTCGCTGGCGCAAACACCGCTCTCGCCAAGCTCGGCGAAGCACGCGAGTCGGGCGACTACACGAACGTCCCGAAGCTCGAGAAAGATCTTGCGTTCCACCTCGGTGGCCACATCAACCACTCGATCTTCTGGAAGAACCTCTCACCGGATGGCGGCGACAAGCCCACCGGCGACCTGGCCGCCGCGATCGACGACTTCTTTGGTTCGTACGACAAGTTCGTAGGCCACTTCTCGGCGGCGGCAATCAGCCTCCAGGGTTCCGGCTGGGCCGTGCTCTCGTGGGACCCGATTGGAAAGCAGCTGATCATCCAGCAGCTGTTCGACCAGCAGGGAAATACCGCGCTCGGCACGATCCCGATTCTCCAGCTCGATATGTGGGAGCACGCCTTCTACCTCGACTACGTCAACGTCAAGGCGGACTACGTGAAGGCCTTCTGGAACATCGTCAACTGGCAGGACGCCCAGGCCCGCTTCACGGCCGCGCGCGATGGCGCAAGCGCGCTACTGCTAATCTCGTAAAGCCTGTATCAACAGAGGCGGCTGGCCGGGATCTCGGTCCCGGCCACGCTCGCGAGTCATCAAACCCACCACCTGTGCGCCTCCCTCGTATCGGCGCCTGAGCACCTGGAGTTTCATTGAGCGTCAAGATCGGCATCAACGGCTTTGGTCGTATCGGCCGCAACTTCTTCCGTGCGGCCCTCGCAAAGGGCAGCGACCTCGAGATCGTCGCGGTCAACGACCTCGACAGCCCGAAGGCCCTCGCGCACCTCCTGCAGTACGACACGGTCGGCGGTCGACTGAACGCGACCATTGAAGTCGACGGTGACAACATCATCGTCAACGGCAAGGCGATCAAGGTTCTCGCCGAACGCGACCCCGCCGCTCTCGGCTGGGGCGACCGCGGCGTGGACCTCGTCATTGAGTCGACTGGCCGCTTCACCAAGTCGTCCGATGCCCGCAAGCACATCGAAGCAGGCGCGAAGAAGGTCATCATTTCGGCGCCAGCGACCGGTGACGACGTAGCAACTCTCGTGCTTGGCGTCAACGAGGGTACCTACGACCCAGCCATCCACGACATCATCTCGAACGCATCGTGCACCACGAACTGCCTCGCCCCGCTCGCCAAGGTCTTCATGGACAACTTCGGCATCGAGCGTGGCCTGATGACGACGGTCCACGCCTACACCGCGGACCAGAACCTGCAGGATGGCCCCCACAGCGACCTCCGTCGCGCCCGCGCGGCCGCAGCGAACATCATTCCGACATCGACGGGTGCCGCGAAGGCGCTCGGGCTCGTCATTCCGGAACTGGTCGGCAAACTCGACGGCTACGCGCTTCGCGTGCCGGTCATCACCGGGTCGATCACCGACCTCACGGTTCAGGCCAGCCGCAACGTGACCGTCGACGAGGTCAATGCCGCGTACAAGGCAGCAGCAGAGGGTCCGCTCAAGGGCATCCTCAGCTACACCGAAGACGAGATCGTGTCGAGCGACATCCAGGGTGACCCGCACTCCTCGATCTTTGATGCCGGCCTCACCAAGGTGATCGGCGACCAGGTCAAGGTTGCTTCCTGGTATGACAACGAGTGGGGATACTCCAACCGCCTCGTTGACATCACCGAGTACGTAGCAGAGCGCCTGTAGGGCCTTAGCCATGGCGCTGCGTACCATCGACTCTCTGGGTGATCTGGGGGGCAAGCGGGTCATCGTTCGCTGCGACCTGAACGTTCCGCTGAAAGACGGCCGGATCACGGATGACGGTCGCATCCGTGCGTCGTTGCCCACCCTCAACCGCCTGATCCAGGCGGGGGCACGCGTGATCGTGATCTCTCACCTCGGTCGACCGGACGGCGCCCCCGACGCGAAATACAGCCTCGAACCCGTGGCGCATCGCCTGTGCGAACTTCTGGCGAAGCCTGTGGTGTTCGCCAGTGACATCACCGGCAGCGGGGCGCAGGAAGCCGTGGATGAACTGGAAGACGGCGGCGTCGCCCTGCTCGAGAACCTGCGTTTCTGCAGTGCCGAGACGAGCAAGGATGCGGCGGAGCGTGCCCACTTCGCCGAGAAGCTGGCCCGGTTCGGCGACGCATTCGTCTCGGACGGGTTCGGTGTGGTGCACCGCGAACACGCAAGCGTCTTTGAGTTGCCTGCGCTGCTCCCGAGCGCGGCGGGCCTGCTCATCAGCGAAGAGCTCGATGTACTCGAACGCCTGACCAGGACACCCGAGAAGCCCTACGCCGTCGTGCTTGG
>JAUZFR010000036.1 GCA_030840335.1 Actinomycetota bacterium
AGGCCGGAGTGCCGACCAGCTACACGGCATCGTGGGCGGGTCTCGACACGAACGCCCAGTTCGTTGGTTTCGTGATCTACGCGGTCGGTGAAGGCGACGCGACGTTCTTCGACATCAACACGCTGCATCCGGTGGTGAAGACAAAGCCGACGGTCACCGGAACCCCGAAGGTCGGGTCGACTCTCACTGGTCACGACGCTGTGTGGGATTCATCGGGCCTGACCGTCACGAGCCAGTGGCTGTCGGATGGCGAACCGCTCGGCGGCGAAACCACGCACACGCACGTTCTGACTAACGAAGACCTCGGCCACAAGCTGAGCTTCCAGCAGACCGCGGCATCGGGTGCGGGGCAGTCGACCACCACTGAATCCCTTCCGACGGCGATCGTGAAAGCCACCAGCACTACGGCCTTCACTTTCGTTGACGCGACGATCACCACAAGCCAGCATGCTGTGCTGAACATCGTCGTGACATCGGATGGGACCGCCACTCCAAGCGGTACCGTCACCGTGAAATACGGCACGAAGTCGTCGGCGGTTGTCACGCTCGATGACAGCGGGGAGGGGACGTTGACGCTTCCGAGACTGGGTGCGGCAACGTACACGATCTCTGCGACGTACAACGGTGACGGTGTCACCGGTACCTCGACGGTGTCGCACAAGCTGAAGGTGAGCTAACCCGCAACACAGAATTGGCGGCCGGACGAAGTATCGTCCGGCCGCCTTTCTGTGCCCTGACTCCGGGTTGGCGACTCGCGGCCGCGAGCGGGAGGCCTAGTAGCCGGAGAAGTAGTCGGTCTTGACCCGGCGGATACCGGCGCGACGAAGCGCCGGTTTGAGGTCGTGCACGAGCGCGGGCGGTCCGGAGACGTACGCGTGGCGGGAACGCGCATCCGGAACCGCCGCAAGCAGCAGGTCAGCGGTCACCGGTCCGGCGCCGAGGTAGTGCCAGTTGTCTGGCAGGTCGGTCGGGCGCTCCGGCGCAACCAGCAGGATGCGCGTGCCATCGAAGTCGAGGCGCTCCAGGTACGCGATGTCGGTCGCCGACGTGCTCGAGTAGACGAGCACGATGTCCCGCTTCTCGCCGGTCGAGGCGAGCTGGGACAGCTGGCTCACGAACGGCGTGATGCCGATGCCGCCCGCAACGAACAGCAGTGGCGTCGCGGGGTCGCGGGGGAGCACGAAGTCGCCTCCGATGGCGGTGGCCATGACGGTGTGGCCGGGCTTCAGCGCGAGCAGCGTTGACTTGAAACTGCTCGATCGTTCGGCGGTGCGCAGGCCGAAGCTGACGACATCCGGATTGCTGGGGGCTGATGCGATGCTGAAGGTGCGGCGGAGTCCGCGAATGTCTGCCGCGCGATGCGGAACGGTGAGTTCCATGAACTGTCCCGCGTCGAAGGAGACCGGGCGGCGGGGCTTGAACGAGAATTCCCAGCTTGTCGGGCTCAGCTGCGACCGGCCGAGGTATTCGAGCCGGATGCTGCGGCGCTGCCCCACGAGGAACGCCAGCAGGTTGCCGATCATCAGCGCGAGTGGGTAGCCGCCGTAGAACACCCCGATGTGGAGGGGGAAGGCGAAGAGGATGGCGACGATGACGGCCACGGCGATCTGCTGCCAGCGACGGGGCGGCAGGCTCAGCGGCTCGCTCAGCATGAATCCGCCGAAGTAGACGATCGGGAACGACACGAACGCCGTGGTGAGGGCCGTGGTGAATGTCAGCCCGTTCGCCGTCAGCGAGAGGGTAAGGGCGATCGCGCTCACGACCACGAAGATCACGCCGAGCGTGAGGTGTCGCGTGCGGAAGAGGATCAGGAGTGCCGCGAGAATGACCAGCGGAAGCAGCCATGGATTGGCGATCCACCATCCAGGGCCATTCGCTGGCAGGATCACGCTCTCGATGAACGCACCGGCCGCCGCGGGGTTGAAGATATGCCGGCCGCGGATGGCAAGCAGGTACTTGCTCGCGGATGCCAGGACCCCGGCCAGCGCGATGCCGAGCAACTGCATGCCATCGAGAAGCGGCAGGAAGATGAAGAACAGGATCATGCCGGTGATGAGCGCCGACTCCGAATGCGGTTGCACCCGGAAGAGCAGGGCGAGCAGCCGGTTGCTGAGCCAGGTCACCGCAACCACGACGACGCCGCTGACGATGATCGCCAGCGGGCTGTACGCGACCGCGCCGGTGAGCGAGAGCAGGATAGCCTCGACCGCCAGTGCCAGCAGGCAGAGCAGCACAAGGCGGTACATCGTCACTTTGCCGGTGACCCGGTCCAACCATCGCGTCATGTGAACAACTCTCCTCGAAAGCCGGGCGAGTGCTCGACTCGACTGGTGGGGAACATCCTTACGTACTCGAACTCATACTCTGGCCCGGGTGGGAGTGCGGCGGCGAGCGTATCGCCGTCGACAAAGAACAGTGCGGTTGCAAGGCCATCGGCCACGAGACCGGATGACGCCATCGCCCAGGTGGCCGCGACGTCGGTGGTCGGCTCGCCGGTGAGGCCGTCGAGGATGTGGTGCAGCCCCGTTCCCCACGCGCGGCGGCCCGGTGCGGACGCGCAGAGCGCGCCATCCGACAGTTCATAAATGCCGATCGCCAGCGTCGGGTCGAATGGATGCTCGAGCGCAACTCTCAGGGGTTCGCCGCCCGCGTGCACGAGGTCGCCGCTGCCATCCACGGTGTAGTCCTCGATGCCCGCGTCCCGGAGCATTGCCGCGACGATGTCGACGAGGTAGCCCTTGCCTGCCGCGCCAACGTCGAGCACGACGGGAACGCGGGTCGTGAGTGTGCTGCCGTCCCACGACATCACGTCATCCCAGGCGGGAACCTCGACCCGGGTGGGCGCCGGTCGCAGGCTGTAGTCGGCGTCATACCCGAGGTTCTCGAGACGACGACCAACCAGTGGAGTTACGGTGCCACCGGATGCGTCGTAGAGCGCGCGGTACAGGTCGAACAGTGGGGGAGAATCCGAGGGGAAAGCCCAGGTACCCGGTTCTGTGGCCACCCGCGCGACGAGTGAATCCGACCGAAATCGGGACCAGGTGCGGTCGTACTCGTCGATGCG
>JAUZFR010000140.1 GCA_030840335.1 Actinomycetota bacterium
GAACCTGGCTGTCCGCTGGCCGTCATCGCGCGAGGTTTACGCGGCGATCGCCGGCTGGGTGACCCGACGGCGAGCTGTTCGTGACTCCCCGAGCTATGGCCGGTAGTCGTCCCGCTTGCGGAGCGGGGTCGTCGATGGTGGTATAAGGGGTCCGTTGCCCTGCCCGCTGACTGACTTGAGCGTCGCACCGAAGACCTGGACGAGTCGGATCGCGATCTTCGCGATCAACGCGCCGGTGTGTCGCCCGGCTCTGTGGGTGGTACTTGGTTGCTCGTCGGCGTCGGTCACAACGTCATGATGACACGGACGCTACCTACTTCGCCTGTCCGTAGTTGTCCACCGTGGCGACGGTGACCGGGAAATCGGCGGGGAGCCGCCCGAAAAGAAGCTCGCCGGCATCCTTCGCGGCGGCTCGCACCTCGTCGGCTACGACCTCGGCGAGTTCCGCCGGCGTGTGGACCACCACCTCGTCGTGCAGGAAGAACACGAGATGTGGCCCGTCGGTGAACCAGATGTTGGGACTTAAGGCGGTCAGTCTGCGACGAAGGCTTGCCATCCAGCACAGAGCCCACTCCGCGGCGGTACCCTGCACGATGAAGTTGCGCGTGAAGCGTCCCCAGCCGCGGGCGTAACTGCGCGCGCGGTCAGCCGCGGCCGGTGACGAGGACTCGCCGTAGGCGTCCGCCTGCAGCTCACGCCACCGTTCGCCGGGAAGCGGAGAACTGCGGCCAAGCCGAGTGCTCACGATCTCGCCCTTCTCGCCGGCGCGCGCGGCATCCTCCACCATGGCGATCGCCTTGGGGTAAGCCTTTGCCAGCAGCGGCATCAGGCGGCCGCCGTCGCCCTGGGTCGCGCCATACATGGCTCCGAGCAGGGCAACCTTGGCGTGCTCGCGGGTATCAATTGTGCCGCTCTCGACGATGCCTGCGTAGAGGTCGCCCTTCGCGCCGGCCGCAACCATTTCCCTGTCTCCCGCCATCGCGGCGAGGATGCGCGGCTCGAGTTGTGCGGCATCGGCGACGACGAGTTTCCAACCCTGATCGGCGACCGAGGCGCTGCGAATCTGTTTCGGAAGCTGGAGGGCACCGCCCCCGTCGGTCCCCCATCGGCCCGTGGCGGCCGCCCCGACGACATAATCCGGTCGAAATCGGTCGTCCTCGACCCAGGTGTCGACCCAGTGCCAACCGTTCGCTGACGCCAACCGCGACAGCTTCTTATATTCCAGCAGCGGAATGATTGCGGGGTGCTTGATCTTCTTGAGTTCCCATGAGCGCGTGGATGTCGCGAGAACGCCGCCCTTCGCGAGGCCTTTGAGCAATTCGTTTGGCGAGTCGGGGTTGAGGTCGGGCACGTCGAGCAGGGTACGCATCTCGGTCAGCAGGGCATCCAACTTGACGGGACGCTCGCCCGACTTCGGTCGCGGACCGAGAGTCTCGACCAGGATGTCATCGTGCACTTGCGCGCTCCAGGGCATCCCCGCGAACCGCATCTCTGCGGCGATCAGCGCGCCGGCAGACTCTGCGGCCAGCAGGCGGCCGATCCGTCCCGGCTCGGCGGACCCCGCGACGGCCGCCTGTTGCAGCGACCACTCCGCGACGGGGTCGGTGTCGTCTGCGGGCTCGTCGTCTTCGTCGAAGTCGCCCACATCGAAGAGCGCTCCATCGGGAGCTTTTTGCTCGACGGGAACGCGATCCCACGAGCCCGGCGCACGCCGGGCCAACTCGGATTCACCGGTCAGCTCAGAGTTTCGCAAAATCGTGTGGCAGAGACGCAGGTCGATGCAGCGTTCGACGCGCACGCGCTGGGCGAGAAGCTGCGGGTACCAGCGGCCGGTATCGTCCCAGACCCATCGCGGATGCTCGGCCTCGCGCCGAGCCGCCTCGGCCGGAAAGTCTTCCCCAGAGACCAGCACGACGTCACCCGTTTCCGGCGTCAGCAGCACTCCGCCGATCGCAGACCCGACCACAATGTGCACGACACCAGTCTGCCCGTCCCGGGCGACATCCGCCGCGCGTCGAACGCGCAGCAACTTTCGGAAATTCAGGAGATCTGTCCGGCGACGCTTGTTGCACGCACGAAGCTCCGCGAGCTAGCTAAGTCGCCCGCGACAGATTTCCTGAATTTTCGACGCTACGGGGACGGAGCGAGCGCGGATGGCCGGCGCTAGCAGCCGAAACGGTTCGCGTCGGCGGGCGCGACGATGACAGCGGCAGAGTCGCCATCGCTGAGCGCGGCCGCCCCGTATGCCACCGTCTTGCCGTCAACGGTCAGCGACTTCGTCAGGTCAAAAACGAAGCGCGAGGTGTTGCCGCTGGATTCGGGGACAGGGTCATGCAGCCCGACTTTCTGCGATTCGGGCAAGCCTGCGACGATCGACTTCGTGTCGTCACCGATTGCGAAACCTTCGCTCGACCGAATCGCAACGTCGCCGATCACCGCACCGCGGGCAACGACAACCCAGTCAAAAAGTGGTGGAGTCGGAGTCTTCGGAATTCGCACCTCGAGGCCTTGATTCCGCTCGCCCCAGTAGTCGAGCGAGCTCGGTTTCAGGCATTCCGGGTTGGCCACCGCCGCGGTCTTTGGCGCGCCGCCCAGAGCATCCGTGAGAAAACTGACCATCGCCGACGAACCGGCTGAATACGGCTGCGTCTTGATCGGGGCGCCGTTTGCGTTCGCGGTACTCACCCCCGAGCCGCTGATTACCAGCGCGGCGACGACTGTGTCGGGCGCCGGGGCATCCGCTGTGGGTGGAGCCGTGGTGGGCACCGACGAAGGAGCTGACGTGCAGCCCGAGAGCACGAACGCAGCAAGGGCGAAGACCAACGCCGGCTTATATGACTGCACAGCCTCAGGCTAGCCCAGTCTGTCTACTCCTCGTGGAGGAGCGAGCCGTCCTTCTTCAGGACGTTCTTCTCGCCTGCCTCAATCGGCACCGGAAAGCGGTTCTGTTTGGGCGGCATAGGGCAGTTGAAACTGTAGCTGAAGGCGCAGGGCGGCAGGACCGCGCGGTTGAAATCGAGGGTGATGGTCCCGTCGGCGTTCGGCGCAACAAACAGGAACCGCCCGACGCTGTAGGTGGAGTCGCCGCTGGTCGAGTCCGCGAAGACGAGCTGCAGCGCCCGGCCGGCCTTGTATGCGAGGAGGTCGTAGTCGACGCCATCTTTGGTGAACGTGATGTCGCCGGGGATCACCTCGTCGCGGGTCGCCCCGTTGTCTTTGAGGTGTTCGAAACCGACCGCCTTGCCGCCAGGGATCTCGCTCCACTTTGCGGTGATCACCCAGTCGGGGTTGTACTCGAAACCGTCGATACTGCCGAACTCCTGGATGCCTTCCGAGTTCGAGTCCCATACGCGGAGCGCATAGTTGCCCGCCTCGCTGGCAATCACGAACCCGGTCACGGTGTCGCTGAAAACGATCTCGCTCGGGTTGGCATCATCCTTGCCGCGCACGACGACACTTCCGTCGACGAGCGCACCATCCACAACGATGCCGTCGGATGCCGCAGCCGTCACAAGCAGACCCGATTCGCCCGCGGGCAGCGGCGCCCACTTGCCCGGAACCCCGTAAATGGGCTGTTCAGAGTCAATCCACTGGGTATTGATGAGCGCAAGGCTGCCCTTGGGCTGAACAACCGAGAGTTCGCGACGCTCGTGATACGTCGTGTACTGCTGCTCGGCTGTTGGAGTTGTCGTCGCGGTGTCGGTCATTGGTCCATCCTTGTTCACGTCTGTGGCACCAACCAACAAGGACACGAATTTATTGCGTGGCACAACGAGAACAAGCCGGCCCGACGCCCACCCGAAGGGCTCCGGGCCGCGCTTGCGCTCTCCCTAGAGGTTCTCCCGCAAAAGTGGAGTGGTCGTTCCGGTCAGACGAATTTCTACACTGCGGATGTTCGCGGTAGGGATCCCGGTAGAAGCCGACAACCCCGACGCCGCCGGGCCCGCGCTGGTCCACGTCGCGACGGTTGTCGTCTTGCCTGCCTTGTCCGTGACAACGAGATCGTACGATGTCGCCGTCCCCGCCCATGCCGAGCCCTCATAGGTGCACGTCCAGTCGAAGCGCGTGCCCCACCCCTTCTTGGTGACCTGGATGCTCGCGGTGATCTCCTTCTGATTCACCGGCGCCATGGCAACAATGGGTGCGGCGGTGTTCTGGGCGGCGCCGATCGCGATGCCACCCACCGTGACCAGTGCGACCACCACGGCAGCCGCTGCAAACATGGCGACGCGAAAGCGACGGCGACGACGATTGGATGCGACGGCGAGCCGCTGCACGAGACCAGGGGTGTGCCCATGCTCGAGCAGGTGCGAATCGTTGATCGGCGCGTCTTCGGGCAGCCCAAGGAGCGCAACGGCGCGCTCGCTTGGCAGTTTGTTGAGGATGCCGGGCAGACCCGCGAGCTCGGCGACATCCGCCGCGCAGTCCGGGCAGGTCGACAGGTGACGCTCGAACACTCGACGATCGTCGGTGCTCAGCGCTCCGAGTACATATGCGGCGTCCCAGTCGCGGAAGCGATCCACTGAGTCGTTCATTGGGTCACCCCTCTCTCCTGAAGTGCAATTCTCATCGCGCGAAGCGCGTAGTGCAGGCGGGATTTGACCGTGCCTTCCGGTACGTCATCCCTGCGGGCGATTTCGGCCACGGTGTTTCCGAGGTAGTAGGCACTCACAACCGCGGTGCGATGTTCGATCGAAAGTGACGCGAGCGCATCCGTCAGCACCCACGCATCCAGAACCGCTTCAGATCCATCGGGCGTCGGCGATTCGGGGAGATTGTCGGTCGAGATCTCCCGTGCGTGGCGGGCGCTGCGACGATCGTCGATGACCAGGTTGCGAGCGACTGTGAACAACCAAGCCCTGGTGGATTCGTCGCTCTGCTCGAGAATGGCGGGCTTCTTCCAGGCGCGAAGGAGCGCTTCCTGCACGACGTCCTGGGCGAAGGTGTAATCGCCGGTGAGGCGAACGACATAGCGCAGCAGCGCCGGACCGTGCGCGTCGTGCACCGCCCGCAGCAGCTCCGATTGATCCGCCGACATTTCCCACCTCCACATCTACAACGGGACAAGCGCGCGAATAGTTCAATTGTCGGCCGCAATGGGTGCCCGGCGGCCTCTTCTGAACCTTTTCACCGCGTGTTTCGTCGTTCTGGGCAGAACCGAGCGCCGCTCCTAATCACACGAAAGAAGTTCGTTCATGAAGAATAAAATCAGGTTGCTGCTCGCCGGTTCAGCCCTCGCGGCGCTCGCGCTCGCGGGTTGCGCATCCACTTCCAGCCCCGCTGCAATCCCCGGAGCGTCCGCCCCGACGCCGGTTGCCCCTGCACCGTCGGGCAAGGATGTCGCCACCGCAATTACCACCCTCGGAACAGTCGTCGTCGACTCGAAGGGCATGACCGCGTATTTCTTCGACAAAGACACCGCCAACTCGGGCAAGAGCGCCTGCACCGGCGCGTGCGCCGCGATGTGGCAGGCGATTAGGTCAAGCAGCACTACCCCGTCCGCCCAGGGCATCACCGGCAAAATCGGCACGATTCCGGCCGTCGGCGGAGGCAACCAGATCACGATCGGCGGTCGTCCAATTTATACCTTTGCCAATGACAAGGCCGCGGGTGACGTCAACGGTCAGGGTGTCGGCAAGGTTTGGTACGTCGTTGACGCGTCTGGCAAGGAGATCAAGTCCGGCAGGGGCTCCTATTGAGCATTGTGCCGCAGAATAGGCAGAGAACCTCTCGAGACTGGACACCATGATGACTGCTGGCCCGCCTACTTCTGACTTGTCCGGGTGGGCTCGTGGCCCCTTCACAGGGGCTGGCCAGACACACGACTGCTACGAGAAGGGCAGTGGACCCGGCGTCGTGCTTATCCCTGAGATTCCGGGCATCACTCCGGAAGTTCTGGGCCTTGCAGAGCACCTCGTCCAGAGCGGCTTTACGGTTGTCGTCCCATCGCCATTCGGAGTGCCGGGGAAGGCTGACTCCGGCGGATACAGGATGGGTGTCGTGCTTCGTCTCTGCGTGTCGTCCGAGTTCCGGGCGTTTGCGACCAATGCTCATCGACCCATCACCGACTACATCCGTGCCGTGGCAGCAAACCTCGCTTCGCGCACGCCAGCGGCAGGAGTCGGCGTGATCGGGATGTGCTTCACCGGAGGATTTGCACTGGCCGCTGCGGTCAGCGATGACGTGCTCGCCGCCGTCATGAGCCAGCCAGCGGTGCCGTTCCCGCTGGGGCGCGCTCGTCAGCTCGACCCGGGCATGTCCGAGGAAGAGATGAATCGCGTGGTCGAGCGAGCAAACGCGGGCGAGGTCTGCGGGCTTGGCCTTCGGTTCAGTAACGATGTCGCGTCGCCGCCCGCCCGATTCAAGGCCATCAAGAGACGTCTCGGGGATGCGTTCGAGTACATCCAGTTGGACTCGTCGCCGGGCAACGCGGGCCACTTCGCCTCGAACGCGCACTCGGTGCTCACGAACGAAGTTCGTGACGTGCCGGGACATCCCGCGTTGGCCGCGCGCGAACGCGTGGTCGAGTTTCTGCGAAAGCAGCTGCCAGTCGCCGTCTAGCCGTCACCTACGCCTGGCGCTCGTCGGCTTCCGGACCGGCTGAGCCCTCGTCGTCGAGGCCGGCGCCCCCGATGGCGCGATCGAGCCAGGTGAGCACCGTCCACCCTGCCTGCGGGCTTCCCTCGAGCACTACAACGCCAGTGTTGTTGAGCGGATTCTCGCGCACGAAGGCAACATCGATGTTTCGCGCCCGCGAGCCCGCCCAGACGCGGATGATCGACCCGTGCGAGACGAAAACGACCGACGAATACGACGCTTCGTAGGCCTCGGCGACGACCTCGTCGAAGCGCTCGAGGGTTTCCGTTCCGGTTTGACCCCCCGGCATTTCCCGCTCGACCTCGCCGCGAACCCACGCGAATTCGGTCGACACGAATGCGCGCACCGATTCGCGGTCAGAGCGGCCTTCGAACACACCTGCCTCGACCTCACGGATGCCGTCCCGCACCTTCACCAGGTGGCCGCGAGCCGCTGCGAGCGCCGCCGCCGTCTGCTGGGCGCGAAGCTGGGTTGATGCAAATACCGCGTCGATCCGATCCGCGCGGAGAGCATCCGTAAGGGCGTCCGCCTGGCGCTCGCCGAGGTCGGTCAAGCCCGGGCCGGGCACTTCCGTGTCGATGATGTGATCGACGTTCGACTGGGTTTGCCCGTGACGGACGAGGATGAGACGCACGCGTCTAGTTCAGCACAGAAGATCACCCGCGCGAGTGAGGAGGATCACTCCCCCGGCCGACTCGGTAGGGAGGTGCAGGTTTCTACGTTGAATGTATGAGCACCTGGAGCGTCAACGTCGCCGAGTATCTCCTTCAGCAGTCCACGTGCCCGCGGTGCGGCGCATCGCTCACGCAACCGGGCATGTGCCCCGGGTGCCGGGCCGATCTCGGCGGCAGTGTCGCAGCCGAGGTCTGGGAAGCATCCGGGCGCGCGGCGGAAGCCGTGCTTTTTCGCCAGAGTGTGATCGATCGGCTGCCAACGGTCGAAAGCGGGACTGTCGCGACGCTCCCCGCCAAACCGACGGCGGCCGCGAGTATCGCTTCTGCCGATTCGGTGACGTCAGTGATCGCGAGCCCCGGCCGCAGCTCGCAAATCAGCGTGCAGTCCGTTCTCGCGGTAGCCGGCGCGGGACTGCTGGCTGTCGCCGCGGTCGTGTTCACCTTCCTGAACCCCGAACTGACGAACTTCGGCACCCGTACGGCAATCGTGGGAGGCGTCACCGTTCTCTTTGGCACCGGCGCCTGGCTGCTCGGTCGTCGTGGCCTTGGCTTCTCGGCTGAGGCGATCGGTGCCCTCGGAGCGGTCTTCCTCGCCCTCGATGTCTGGGCCTTCTCACAAATTGCGCCCGTGGGTGTGAGTGGCTTCGTGTTCGCGGGAATCGGCACTCTCATGGTCTCTTCCGTGCTGGTCTGCGTTGCCGCGGCGACTCGGCTCCGAATCTGGCTCTGGACGGGGATCGTGGGAGTGGCCCTCGCTCCCGCCCTGCTCGGCTATGCCGCTGACAACGCCTGGATCATTGCGATCGGGTTCGTCGTCGCCGGTTTCATGGCGCTCGGGATGCACTTGGTGCTGGACGCGGTGTCGAACCGGTTCTCGAGTCCGCTCCGAACCGATCACATCACCGCATCTGTGCTTGGCCTGATCGCATCGGTCATTGCGTTTGGGCACCAGTGGTTGTTAGCCGGCTCGGATCCTTCGACGTACTCCGCCGGGATCGCGGGACTTCTCCTTTCGCTCGCAGCTCTCGCGGCTCTCAATTCCCGCTTCGGAGCGCGACGCTTGTGGAGCATTGCGGCGGGTGCCTTGTTTGCTGCCGCGTTCATCCAGTTGCCGACCTCGGTGGGAATCCACACCGCGGACTGGAGTCTCGCGCTGATCCCTGCGGCGGTCGGTCTTGGTTTCGTCGCTGTTCTCGCGCTCGCATCCGTCGGGATCATCCACCGCCTGATCCATGCAAGGGCCGCCATCATCGGCGGCTGGGCAATTCTGCTCGCTGTCACCGTTCCCGCGGCAGTCGTCGCGCTCGGCCAGATCAGTGCTCCGCTCGATCGTGGCGCTTCGCTCGAACTGACGCTGTCCAGCATCCTGGGGCTCGCCAGCGCCGCCGCCGCTACCGTTCCGCTCAGACGCATTGCCCGGTTCGCGGCGCCCGTCGCGCTCTGGATCAGCGTGCTTGCGGCACTGACGATCGCGACGTGGGACTCGTTCACGCAGCCGACCCAGGTCGCGGTGGCGCTCGGGGTCGCAGGAGTACTGACGGTGCTGGTCTCACGCGTGGGGCCTGTTGCTCGCTCTGCTGCTCGACTGCGCGCTCCCCTCATCGCCGGTGCCCATTCGCTCGTGCTGGTCGCTGCAGTCGTCGGCTGGACATCGCCGAACCTGAGCGTCATCGGCGGCAGCGCCGTCGTCATTGCAATTCTGATCGTGTCGTTTTCGCTTCCTCGCGCCTTCCGGCCGCTTCACGTCGCCGCCGCTTACGGATATGCCCTCGTGGTCTTCGGCGACGGCATGTCCCAGCTTCGCCTCGAAACTATCGCTGTGCTCTGCCTCGTCACCTCTGTCGCCTCGCTCGCCGCCCTGGGTGCGACCCTGAACCGTCGCCTCGGCACCCGCTACTGGTACGCAATGCTGATCGTGACGGCCGTTCCCTTCCTGATCGGTGTCGCTTCCGTTCTGCTCGTGCGAAGTGGATGGACGGCGCTGTCGACCGGCGTCACTTTCGCGCTCGCGCTGACGCTGGTAGTGAGTCGCCGACCCGGCGTCACCGTTTTTCTGCGGGCGGCCGCCGCAGCCCTGCTGGTTCCCGCTCTCGCCGTCGTCGTGATTTGTCTCGGCGCCCAGGTGCTCGCGGTGAGTGCATCCCCGAGCACGCTGCCCGTCATCGCGACGATCGTCGCGGTGGTGCTGCCGAACACCGGGCGAATCGCAGAAGCGCTCATCCGCCACGGTCTTGGGTCGGCCGACGTGCGCATGGTTCGCACCGCAATCGAGGTGTCATCCCTGATTACCGGGGCGCTGGCCGTTCTGCTCGCGCTGGTGCGAGTCGCAGCCGGCTTCGACACATCCTTCTTCGTGCTGGTGATTCTGGGCCTCGGCGGAGCCGCCTCTGCCGTGTTCGCTCGACGGCGATATGGATGGATTGTGGCCGCCGCGAGCTGGACCGGCGCCCTGTGGTGTTTCTGGGCCATCATCGACGTGACCACGATCGAGGCATACCTTCTCCCGCCCGCGATTACCTCAGCCATAGTTGGCGCGGTCGCCGTGTGGCGCGGACTCTCCGGCCTGAAATTCTTCTGGGGCGGCTTGACGTTCGCGGTGCTGCCGACCATCGGGCTGCTTGCCGTCTCGCATTCCGACTCGGGCACGCCGTGGCGAGCATACGGCCTCCTAACCGGCTCGCTGACGCTGATCGCACTGGCGGCGTACCTGACAAGGCACCCCGGAGCCTCAGGCCTCCGCTCACTGGCAACTCCGACAGCCATCGCGGGAATCGTCGCCGCGTCTGGCGGAGCGATCCAGGCCGTTCGGTACGGATGGTCCGTGGATGCGCTCTCAATGACCGATCCCCAGCTTGTGCTCCTGCCCGTGCTCGCGCTCAGTGTC
>JAUZFR010000209.1 GCA_030840335.1 Actinomycetota bacterium
AGCGCGGTTGCGTGATTGATCGGCGTGAAATCAGCAGGTTCCGCACACGGTCCGGCGGCCGGCGAGCAACTCAGCCACTGCTGCGAAATCGTGGCGGTGACGCCCCACGACGCGTGGCTGGCAGCGAGCCTCGTGCCTGCTGCTCCCGAGCCTGCGACTGTGACTGCGGGCGCGTGCGTGATGAGGGCGGTACTCGCGCCAATGCTCACGACCGGAGTGGTCGACGTTGTCGTTGCCCACGCGCGGTTGGTCGAACTCTGAACCAGGTACACCGATGACCCGATGTACGAAGACGAAGGCGTGAACGTCGCGTGCGTTGCGCCCAAGATCCTGGCGTTGCTCGCGGGGGTTCCGCGGTACCACTGGTAGGTGCTCGTGGTGCCGACCGAACCGTCAGCGTAGTTCCACGAAACCGGACTGACACTGGCATCCAGGGTCGTGCCCCAGCCAGCGGATGTGCCCACGACCTCGTGGTTCGGATCGGTCACCAACTCGCCCGCGTCGGCAGTTGGACCGCTCACACCCCGTCGGGCAATGATCGTCGAGGTGGCGTCGGCATGGCCCGGCAGGTGCGCAGTGACATCCACCGTCACGGCCTGGCCGTCGAAGGTGTCGGCAAGCGTGAGATTCTGTTCGCCACCAACCGGGGAGCCGTCGGCCTTCCAGTCGTAGTCGAACGTCGCTCCGCTCGGCGACCACGTTCCGGTCGAGACCGTGAATGTGGTGTCGCCGTTGGGCTCCGCGTGTGCGGACGCGATCGGTGCCGTGACCACCACCGCGGCCGGCGAGATCGTCACACCCACGGCCGCTGTTACGCGCGGCGCCGAGTCGGTGTAGCCGGCCTTGGATGCGACCACCTCCGCTTCGACCTGGCCGCCGACATCCGATGGTCGTGTCGTGTAGGTCGGCGAGTTCTCGGCGTCGAGTGTGCGCGTCGCGAATCCGTCTTTCGAGACGTACCAGTTCACGGCGTAGGTCGTCCCGGCAACGCTCCAGCTTCCAGGCGCGACGACCAGCGTGTGGCCCTGTTGCTGGCTGATCGCCGGTGAGATCGATGGGGCTGTCGCACCGGCGACGATCTGCGGGCCGGACACGATCGTGCCAACGGTCGCGCTCGCGGAAATGGGGTCGAGGCCGTCCTTCGAGGCGAACACCACGACCGACAGCACGCCGCCGAGGTCCCCGCTCTCTGACGTGTAACTGGCTCCGGTGGCGCCATAAATCGGAAGTCCGTCGCGCAGCCATTCGTAGCTCAGGTCGGTGCCCGACTGGTTTGCCGTCGCGGCGACGGTATTGACGAGCCCGACAGCGAGGTGCGGGGTGGATACCACCGGCGCCTGCGACCAGCCGAGCGCTGACAGGTCGGCGAGGGCGACAGTCTCGGCCGAAGGAACACCCGCGGTGAAATCGAGCGGCTGCGACAGGGGTTGATAGAGCGGATGCCCGTTGGAGTCGTCGACCGTGACCGACAACAGGTACTTGCCCGTTTGAAGACGCGGAATCTCAACCGTGCCCGTGCTGTCGGTCGTCGCAACGAAGTAGAAGTCCTCGTCGTCGGACGACCCGAGGTTCACCACGGCGTTTGCAATGGGATCTCCCCCCGAGTCGTTGACGGTGAGCGGCATCGACGAGGACGACAACGCGGCCCGGTTGGTAGCGCCCGATCGGGTCACCGTCTTGCCTACAGTCACAGTGAAGTGCTGTGCGTTGGCAGACTTGGCCACCGGTCCGTGAACGCCCACGTAACTGTCGACCAGGCTCGTCTTCACGTCGAGCGCGGCGTTGTCGAACAGCTTGACGATGTACATTCCGCTGGGGAGGCCGGGCACGGCCCACTTGCCCGAGCTCGTCGTATCGCCGCCGAAATAGAGCGTGCTCTTGTCGACCGTGAAGCCACCCGCACCGTTGGAAACCAGCCGATACGCGACGGGCCCGACGATGTCTGCGCCGACGGGGTGGCTCTTGTAGGTATAGGTGACCGTGCCCGCGATCTTGCCGCCGAGGGCCAGCCGGATGTTCACGGCCGCCGTCTTGCCGACACCGAGGTAGACCGAACTCGCCGTATCCAGGGTCTTGGCCGACCCGGAATAGGAGGTCAGGTATCCCGTGGAGGAGTAGTCGATGAACTCGAGCCTGTAGCTCCCCGGATCGAGGTTCTTGAGCGTGTAGACACCCGACGAATTGGTGCGTTGAACGTCCCAGCCCTCAATCCAGTCGCTGCCGTCGAATCGATACGCATCCACGTAGATTCCCTTGATCGGCGTGTTCGACGCGTTGGTCACCTTGCCCGTGATCGTGACGTTGGCCTCGACGCTGAAGTCGATCGATCGGGTCTCGCCGATGGCGAGCGTTACCGTCTTCGCCGCGTCGTAAAACCCCGTGCCGCCGTAGAGCTGCGGATACGCGCCTGCAACATCCTGAACCTGGACGGTGTAGGCAACGCCCGCCACAACTGAGAAGTCGTAGACGCCCGGATGCGAGTCCTCCTCGCTGCTGAGCACGCTCTTGTCTCGCTGCGCCAGGTGATTCGAAATCGGAATCGCCTGGATCTCCGCGTTGTTGAGCCCCGTGATCGGCGTGCCGGTCTTGCTCGTGAGGCGCACCTTCAGCACGGTCGGCGCGTCGGCCTGTGCGGGCTGCGCAAATCCGACTGCAAGGACCGACGACACGATCACTGCGACGAGCGCCGCGGCGGCGAGGCGCGCAGGGCCACGACGGCGCGCTGCTGCTGGCTCGGACACTAGGGGCTCCCCGAATCACGTGCTACTGGCGACACCGTAACGAAGTCACCCCGCGGGTAAGCAGGTGTCGTTGAAAACGTATCAAGCAGTGCCGCTGGCCGATGTACCCCAGTCCGGGGGCCGGTCAGGATGAGCCGCGCGCCGCAGCCTCAAGATCGACCCCGTCGCACCCTGGGCGGCAGCGACGAGGTCGACCGTTTTCCCCTCAATGGCGACGCCGTGAGGGTGAGGGTGGGTCCCCTCGTCGAAGAGACACCTGAAACGACGGATTATGACGTGAATTGCGAAAATTAGTTAAGAAGCTGAACAACTACTCCGAGCGCTCCCGTGCTGAGAGTCAGCGGGATATTGATCGGAACCTCGATCCCGAGCAGAACGAGGTGTTGTTTCAGCTGCACGGTCTTGGTGCCCGCGGGAAGAGCGGTGATGAGCATCGACCAGGTGCCGTTCGACTTGACCTTCACGCTGCCGTAACCGACTCCCCCTGCGTGCGCGGTTACGGTCGCCCCAGGCGTTCCCTTTCCGCTGAGGTCGAGCTTGATGTCGGCGGTCACTGCTGTGCCGCCCGGAGCGGTGTTCCCGTTGGGCGAAGCCCCTGGCGTCAGCGCCCCGACGACCGGCGCCAGCACGGGATCCACGACCTTGTTGCCAACACCGGTCACCACTTTGTCGACCGTTCTACCGACGCCATCCACCCCGGATGTCACTCCGCCGACCACGCCGTCGACGCCTGTCGTGTCGCCACCAGGGCCGCTCGGGAGACCGGTCGTCACTGGTGTCGGTACGCGGTTGTTGGTCGACCCGTGCGCGGACACGGTCTTGCCCGGGTGCAGCGGTGCGGATGCGACGGTCTTAGAGTCGCTGTTGTGGTCGTGCGGCTGCGGTGCGAGCCCAAAAGCGACACCGCCGCCGATGGTCGCGGCGACAGCGAGCGACCCCACGAGAGCGCTCATCCCGGTCGCGGCTCCCATGGAAAGTCCTGCAGCAACGGCGGGCGCGACAGCAGTCGATCCGGAGAGCACGGCAAAGGATGCCGGCACCGCCGGCACCAGGGCGCTTGCCGCTGCGGCAGTCCCGGCATGACCGAGGGAGGCGAGGAGGGCGCCGCCCGCGACGCCGCCAAGAAGAATCGGTATCAACACCATCGCGAGGTGAGAGCCGACCTCGTCGACTTCTTCGCTGATGATCGAACACTTCGTGCACGTCTTCAGGTGATCCTTCACCTTTTCGGTTTCGCGTTCGGTCAGGCTGTGGCGCGCATTGTCGCCGAGGCGGGACATCGTCCACTTGCACGACTCCGACACGCCCGCATCCGATACATGGGCCTGCAACCACGCCTTGCGCAGCCCTTCGCGGGCGCGGTACCCGAGGGCAGCCACACCATTCGCGCTCATGCCGAGAAGTGGGGCAACCTCGTGTGGGTCCAGTCCTTCGACTTCGGTGTACCAGAGCACGGACTGCCACCGCTCGGGCAACGTTCGGAACGCACGCGCGGTGAGGGTGCGGTCGAGAGCGTTCGCGGCCGGATCGTCGACGGTCGACGGGTCTTCGAAGTCCTGGATGTCATCAACCTGGACGACACGCGAAGCGGCACCCCAGGTCGACGCGAGATTGCGGATGGTCGTGTAGAGATACGGACGGAACGCGCCTGACGGCCCGCCGCCCGCCAAAACACGCTGATAGATGCGCGTATACGCCTCGGAAACGAGGTCGTCGGCATCTATGGACGACGTGAACTGGCGGGCGACGCGCGCGCCGGAGCGGTAATGACGGCGCCACAACTCCGCAAACGCCCCCTGGTCCCCCGACCGTGCGTTCGCAATGAGTGTTTCGTCTGAGGTGGTTACCCTCGTGTCGCTATCGCTCATCCCCCTGATCCATTTCTCGGGCCTCTTACATTGTCCCGCTTGGTTCGAGGATTACCTAGAACGATCCTCTAGTAAGAGACTGACGAGTCGGTCTACTATGACGCGATTTGCGGAACTGGTTTTGTGGCCCTCTCAGCAACTCCCCGTGATGACGGGCAACGCCAACGTCACGTTTGCGGGGGTGTGACCAATCGCCTGCACGTGGATATTCAGCCCAAGCGCCTGGCCGTCCTGGGCCGGCGTCGGGGTGTACGTGCTGGAAGTGGCGCCACTGACGGCCGAGCCGCCGACGGTCCACTGGTAGGTCTCGGTGATTCCCGAAACGGTCCAGGTGCCCGGGCTGACGGTCTGCGCCTTGCAGGCCTTCGACCCCCCGCTTACAACTGGTGCCGTCCTGGCGGCTGGTGCCACACCCAGAGCGATGGACTCGTCATCCGAGGTCGCCGAAGCCGACTGGTAGCCGAGTCGGGACGCGCTCACGCGAACCGACAGGTCCTGCGTGGCCTGGCTGGGCATCGGTGTGAAAGTCGCACCGGTTGCGCCCGGAATCGCGATGTCATCGAGGTACCACTGGTACGAGAAGGTGAGTCCGGACACGTTCCAGATGCCCACGTCCGCCGTGTCAGCGACATCAACGGCCGGGAGGCCGACAGTGGGATCAACACGCGACGAGATTTGGCCGAGGCTCGGTACGTCGGTCGAATCACTCGTTTCCACTGCGGTGACATGCCCCGTCACCTTCGCGGTTTCGATGACGCGGATGCTCGCACCAGCGTTCGCAGCCGTCACCACGAAGGTCGATCTGGTCGCTCTGGCGAGAGTCGTCCAGGTCGTTCCGTCGGTGGATGACTGCCACACGTAAGTGGGCACGACACCAGGCAGCGCGGCATGCGTCGCGGTCAGGATGACGCCGGGCACGACGGGCGAGGCGCTCGCCTGCACGAGTGGGAGCAGGAGTACCGCATCCGCCCGTGCGATGGTGGCAGCCGGTGACGACGCCGTGCCCTTGCCATAGACGTCCGACGTGACTGTCATGGTCAGGCTCAGCGTCTTACCGATTTCGGCGAGGGTCGGAACGAAGGTCACACCCGTTGCCCCGACGATCGACCTTCCAGCGAGCTTCCACTGGTAGCTGGTCGAATACCCCGAGTAGCCGTCGGGCAGCCCGAAGACTGTCGCGGGATCCGGCGCCGTGACCGTACTGGCGTACTTGACCGTACCAAGGGTGAACGGCGTGATCGTGAGCGATGCCCCGTCGACGGGCGTGTTCAGTGTCTTGTCCAGTGAGGATGCCGCATCCGAAGCCAGATAGCCCGACTTATGCGCGGTGACCGCGACGGTCAGCGACTTTCCGGCATCCGCAACCGAGGTCGGGTAGGTCTTGCCCGTTGCGCCCTCGACCTGCGATCCGTCGATCGACCACTGGTAGGTGAACGTCACGCTCGGGATGTCCCAGGTGCCGGGAACGGCCGTGGCACTTGAGCCAGCCGCGATGTCGCCAGGCGATACCGACGGAAGAGTCACGTTGTGAATCTGCTTGGCCGCAACAGGGGTGACAGGATCGCTGATGTTGACGCCAGCCGTGAAACCGGGCGCGGTACTCGTGACGACCACCCGAATCGAATCGGCAGTTCCCACCGGGGCTGCGACGACGAGCTTCGACGAGGTTGCGTGCGACAGGTTCTTCCAGGCGCCACCGGCGTGGGAGTACTGCCACTGGTACTTGTGAGCGACGCGGTCGACCGCGAAGCCCGAAACAGTTGCGGTCGCCGTTGCCCCCCAGGTGACGGAGGTGGGGCTCACGCTCACGCTTCCATCATCAGCGAGATGAGTCTGCGCGGCGGCGAGGAAGGATGGGGTGATCGAGACATCGCTGGCGTAGTACGGCGACGTCGTGGTGTCGACCACGCGAACCTTCCTCCCGACATCGGCGAGCGTCGTGAGGTAGGGATCACCAGAGCCAGCCGGGGTGAAGTTCGTCCACCTCGTGCGGATGAGGCGCTGCCACTGCTTGTGCTCGACCTCAGCGCTCGAGCGAACCGCGAAGGTCGGCTCCGCACACACGGGGCTGACCGCGAACGAGTAACTGTCGTTGTCGCGCTCCTGCACCTGCAGCTCACATCCGCGGGGTGTGGTCGCTCCGCGCAGGGCGACTCCGGTCCACGAGCCGTCGGTGTGGCCGTCCACGGATGCCGTCGCGGTGACGAGCACCGCGCCCGTACCCGAGTAGTCGAAGGACGTTCCCGTAGTGGGCACGCCACCATCGACCTGCCATGAGTAAGTCGCCACCGCGCCCGGAAGCGACCACGTGCCGTTCGCGACCGTGAAGTGGCGGATGCCCTGGCTGAGCGTCGAGGTGATCTTCGGAGCCTTGACGACCGAAGGGGCGGCGCCGACCGTGACGTTGGCGGTGTCGCTGTCAACAGCGTCGGAGTTGGCGTAGCCGCTCCTCGACGCGGAAACCGCAACGGAGATGTTCTGGGAGAGGTCTTCGGGCGTCAGCGTGTAGGTCGCGTGCGTCGCATCCGGGATCTCGAGGCCGTTTCGGAGCCAGGCGTAGCTGAAGTGAACGCCCGGAACGGACCAGTTGCCTGCCCTGGCCACCAGGGTTGCGCCGACGACGGCGTCGTCAGGGTTCGCAATCCAGGGAGCGAGGGTATTGGCGATCTGGACGCCCTGTGTGACTTCGCCGACCGACAGCTGCTTGCTGACATCTTCCTCGTAGGCGGTGATTCCGCCCAGGGACAACACGTAGGCACTCGTTACGCGCACGGAGAGATCCGCGCCGACATCCGCTCCCCGCGGAATGTAGGTCGCAAACTTGGCGCCGCGGATTGCGATCGGGCTGCCGTTGACGGAGCGGTACCACTGGTACCTGACCACCGAGTCGGGGGTCGTGTGATTGACGGCGCCGGGATCGACAGTCAATGGATTGCCAACGATGGGAGCGTCGTCGCTCAGGCTCGGATCTGTCGTGAACGCGAGAGCGGACTGCGATTCGAGTTCGATGCTTACGTCGACGGTGCTACTGCCGATCGTGACGGGCTGCAGCACCGGCTGGAATTGCTCGTCGCCGACGAGAATTGAGTAGTCGCCAGCGGGGACGTCAACGAACGTGTAGACATTGCCCACCGAGCTGTCGGGCTCAACGCCACTGAGGCCGGAGTTGGAGATGAGGATGATGCTGCCGGACACGTCTTCGTTGGGCAGCGGGATTCCGCCTGGCCCCGTGAGCGTCACGTTCAATTTGCCCGCCGAACTGCTCGGGGTGCCGATTTGCACGTTATGCAGCGCGACGGTGTGGCCGGTCACCGCTGCAAAAGCGGTGGCGTGGAGCGCATCCGGTCCACCGATGAATCCCGTGGTCTCTTCCCAGGTATTTTCATCGAAAATGTCCCAGCCGATCGCGTAGTAGCCGGTTGAGAGGCCGCCGAGCACGAATCTGCCAAGGGAGTTGGTGGAGGAATCGGAAACGTCCACCGGAGCACTCGCGGTAAACCCATCGGTCGGATTGCCGGTCAGTCGGTACGCTTCCACGTCGACATACTTCTGCGGCGCAGAGTGGGCACCCAGCAGGGTTCCGCTGAACTTGCCCGCCGTCTTCAGAGTCGAATTGACGATGGCGGACTTGCCCGCGCTCAGATAGATGGGCGCGGCGTCATCCACCGATGTTGCGCCATTGGAGAACTGATCGAGGTAGGCGCCATTCTCTGTGGTGAACTCGACCTTGTAGCTGCCGGCCGCCCCGGGGTTGATGCTGTAGTGGCCCGTCGAAGACGTGCGATAGAAGCAGAAATAAGGGTTCGATCCCGACACCCAGTCCGTGCCGTCGAAGACATAGAGCGTGACACAGGCGTCTCGCACGCCCTTGCCCGAACTGTTCCTGACGGTTCCGGAAATTGTTCCGGATGCCGCGAACCCGATGTTCGCCGCGTTTGCGCCTGCGTGCACCGTGAGAATCCCCGCGCCTTCCAGATCTATGGGTGCTCCGGACAGCGAAGCATTCTCCAGGCCACCGGGAGGTACCGCGCCACCCAGAAACTGGGTAGCCGTCCCCGGCTGACCGTCGCCGTAGAGATACGCCGTGTAGTCGCCTGCTCCGGGCAGAGTCGCGAGGTAGGTGGCCGACTTGCCGGGCACCAGGTTCGCCTCAGTGAACGCGTCGGGGTCCGAGAGATCGAGCGTGCCATTCGCGAAAGGGAACAGCAGGATTCCACCGTGAGTGACCGGCGCACCGGTCGATGAAACGAGGTGGAGTTCGAGGGTTGTCGGAGTGGCCGGGACAGCGTTCGCTGCGGTCGCTCCGATTCCCGTCGTAAACAGGGCACCCGCGATCAGGGCGCTCATCGCAAAGGCGACACCCTTGCCAAATCGAGAATTCGCGAACAGTGGACGGTGTGAGCTGCTCAAAGACACGAAAACCCCTCATAGATGGACAGCTTTGAAAATAGCAGTGAAAGGTCACTGAAAAACCCTCGGTTTACCCCCACTTAGGGGCGATCTTCGCGCCGCCGCAACCGGCATGTATTCGCGGCGCCCCGGTGGATAGTGTGGAAAGATGCCCGACGAGAAGCCGACAAAGCCGAAGAAGCCGAAGACGCCGAAGAAGCCGAGCAGGTTCGCGCCCGTTATCGCGCGGGTAAAGCGACTCTTCCTCGTGCGGGTCGTGCTCTACTACAGCAACGCGCAGGGGCCACTCCTCGCGAGCGGGCTTGCCTACCAGGCGATCTTCGCCGTATTCGCCGCCCTGTGGGTGGGGTTTTCGATCGTCGGCATCATCGTCGCTGGTAACCACCAGCTGCAGCAGCCACTCGTCGACGCGCTTTCCAGCGCCGTGCCGGGACTGATCAAAGACAGCAGCGGCAATGGCGCCATCGATCCGCAGATGTTGCTCGATGCGGGTGTGTTCACGTGGACAGGAGCCATCGCGCTGGTCGGGGTACTCGTGACCGCGCTCAGCTGGCTGGCATCCGCGCGCACGGCAATCCGGATCATCTTCGAATTGCCACAGCTGACGACGAACTTCCTGCTGCTGAAACTGAAAGACCTGGGAGTCGGTGTCGGGTTCGGGCTCGCGCTCATCGTGTCGACGGCGTTGTCCGCAGGCGGTACCGCGGCGACCGGAGTGCTGCTGAATCTCAGCGGCATCGGATCCGACTCGGTCGCCGCTGCTGTCATTGGTCGCATTGTCACGATCGGTGTCGCATTTCTGCTCGATGCGATCGTGCTCGGGGTGTTCTTCCGGGTGCTGTCAGGCGTGCCGCTGTCGTGGCGTCGATTGCGCGGCGGAGCGCTGGTGGGCGCGCTCGTGCTCGGCGCCCTCAAGTTCTTGGGGGGAAGCCTGCTCGGCGTATCGAAGAGCAATCCGCTTCTCGCGTCATTCGCGGTGATTCTCGGTCTTCTGATCTTCTTCAACTTCGTCTGCCAAATCATCCTGGTTTCCGCGTCGTGGACCGCGGTCGGAATGAAGGATCGCGGCCTCCCGATCGACCCCGTCGCCGAGGCAGCGCGGATCGAGCAGGAACGGAAGGATGTCGAAGCGGCGCAGGCGAAACAACCTCGTGGGCTCGCCCGGCTGTTCCGGCGCCGCAAGCCGCGCGACGCCAAATCGAAGGTCGGAGCCGACAAGTAAAGTTGAGCGCATGGCAAAACCCCTCCGCATCGCGACGATCAACACCAACGGCGTGCGCGCCGCATATCGCCGGGGAATGGGGGGCTGGCTGGATGCGCGCGACGTCGACATCCTCGCCATCCAGGAGGTGCGGGCAGCGACTTCAGATTTGGAGCAACTGCTGGGGCCAGACTGGGACATCCTGCACGATCCCGCGACCGCCAAGGGTCGCGCCGGAGTCGCGATCGCCTCACGAAACAAGGCGTCCATCCACCGCGTGACCCTCGGCGACGACGAGTTCGACAGCGCCGGCCGCTGGCTCGAGGCCGACTACGAGGTCGGCGACAAGATCGTGACCGTCGTCAGCACCTACGTGCACTCGGGCGAAGTCGATACGCCGAAGCAGGTCGAGAAGTACAAGTTCCTCGACGCCATGGAAGCGCGGATGCCCGAACTCGCGAAACACAGCGACTATGCCGTCATCCTCGGCGACCTCAACGTCGGGCATCGCAGGCTGGATATCCGCAACTGGAAGGGCAACCAGAAAAGTGCGGGCTTCCTGCCGCTCGAGCGTGAGTATTTCGACCGATTCGTCGGGCACGAGGAAGATCCCGCGTACAACGCGGGCGCCGGACTCGGCTGGGTGGATGTCGGCCGCAAGTGGGCCGGGGAAGTCGACGGCCCGTACACGTGGTGGAGCTGGCGCGGCCAGGCATTCCCGAATGACACGGGCTGGCGCATCGATTACCAGCTGGCAACGCCGGCCCTCGCGGCGACCGTGACGAATTACTCGGTTGATCGCGCGGCCACCTATGACGAGCGCTGGTCAGACCACACTCCTGTCGTGGTCGACTACGCCCTCTAGCTTCCCTCACAACTCACCTCGCGCTCCCATCTGGGAACGATGAAAGACTGAACCCCATGAGCAGCAAACCCATCCTCTTTTCCGGAATGGCACCATCCGCGGACAGCCTGCAGATCGGCAATTACATCGGCGCGCTGCTGCAGTGGAAAGAAATGCAACAGGCAAATGACGCCATCTTCTGCGTCGTCGACCTGCACGCCATCACCGTTCCACAGGATCCGGCGGGCCTCCCCGACCACACCCGCCGTACGGCGGCCCAGTACATCGCGGCCGGCATCGACCCGACCATGTCGATCCTCTTTGTGCAGTCGCACGTGTCGGCGCACACCGAGCTCGCCTGGATCCTCAACACGATCACCGGGTTCGGTGAGGCCAGCCGCATGACCCAGTTCAAAGACAAGGCCGCGAAGCAGGGCACCGAGGCCGCGTCGCTCGGGCTCTTCGCATACCCGACCCTGATGGCCGCGGACATCCTGTTGTACGACACGAATGTCGTGCCCGTCGGCGACGACCAGAAGCAGCACATCGAGCTCACACGCGACCTGGCCAACCGGTTCAACTCGCGGTTCGGTGAAACGTTCGTGATCCCCGAGGCGATCATCATGAAAGAGACCGCCCGCATCTACGACCTGCAGAACCCGGAGTCGAAGATGAGCAAGACCTCGGCCAGCGACTCCGGCGTCGTGTGGATGATGGATGAGCCGAGCAAGACCGCGAAGAAGATCAGGTCTGCTGTCACAGATGACGACCGGGAGATTCGTTTCGACCGCGGTGCGAAGCCCGGGGTCTCGAACCTGTTGACGATCCTGTCGGCGTTCACCGGCACATCCGTCGAGTTGCTCGAGCAGCGCTTCGCGGGCCGCGGGTACGGCGACCTGAAGGGCGAAGTGGCGGATGCCGTTGTCTCGACCTTCGAGCCGATTCGCTCGCGGGCTCTCGAGCTGCTCGACGATCCCTCCGAGCTCGACCGCATCCTCGCGGTGAATGCCGAACGAGCGGAAGCCATTGCTCAGCCCATGCTCGCGAAGGTATACGACCGGGTTGGGCTGCTTCCGCGAGTGCGTCGCTGATGGATCCCGCCGCGCTCACCACCGCGCGACTCGTGCTCGATCAGCCGACCCTTGCCGACGCCGACCTGATCGCGGAGTACTGCCAGGATCCGGTGTTCGAGCACTTCATGACGACGCCCTGGCCGTACACGCGACCCGACGCGGTCGGATTCATCGAGGAGTACGTACCCGGTGGCTGGGCAACCGGACGCGAGTACACCTGGGCCATCCGCACCGAAGGCAGGTTTCTCGGTGTGATTGGATACCGCATTGCGGGGCGGGACATCGGGTTCTGGCTCGGAGAACCGCATCGGGGAAACGGCTACATGCCTGAAGCCACCGCCACGGTTGTGGATTGGCTGTTCGGGCTCGGCACGCCGGGAGTTCGGTGGGAATGTGTTGTCGGCAACCTTTCGTCGCTGGCGGTGGCGCGAAAGGCCGGCTTCCGCTTCACGGGTGAACGCGAGGCAACTGTCCGCGACCGGGACGGCGGACATCCGCTCGCATGGCACGGCGAGCTCTCGCCGGACGACAGCCGCGAGCCCAAGCCGGGCTGGCCCGCCTAACGGCTGACGATGAGTCGCAGCGCGCCGTCGAAATACGGCTGGGTGCGCAGGCCGTACTTGCGATCCCACTCTCCCGAGTCGAGGTCGTGCTGCAGGTCCCGAACGAACCGCAGCTCCACCTCGGGCTGCACCCCCATGCCGACTTGGCCCTGCGGGCTCTCGGATCGAGCAGCGCCTCCGGGCGCCCGTAGTAGGCCTGGTTGAATCCATCGGCACAGTCGAACGGCACCTCGACGGTGATGACGTCGACGGTACCGCCGAGGCCCTGGGCAATGCGGTCGATGGACGGGTAACGCCGGGCTTCCGTCGCGATCACCTCCGGGGCGTAGTCGTTCAGCCAGAAGACATCCAGCTTCGCCGCATCGCCGCCAAAGATCACGACCGGCCCGCGGGTCACGCGACGCAGCTCGGCGAGGCCGGCATCCAGATCGGTCCACTGGTGCACACTGAACGTTGCCATACTGGCGTCGAAGCTGTCGTCGGCAAGGGCAGGTCTTCGACGGTCGCGTCGATCGCTCTCGCACGCCAGCTTGGGCGCTGCGCACGCATGGATGCCGACGGTTCCACCGTAGTGACCTGTCGATCCGCGGGTTCGTACGACCCGGCACCGGCGCCGACGTTGCGCACGGTGATGGCGTCACCCAGCTCGAGCGCGATCGCCGCTTCGATGCGCGGATCAGGTTGGCGATAGTGCGAGTACGTGCTGCGAGTTCGTAG
>JAUZFR010000053.1 GCA_030840335.1 Actinomycetota bacterium
GTGACACCGTCTCGCTCGCCTCGATGGCCATGCAGCGCCTCGGAAAGGACGTCGTCGACATTGAGGACGTGAGCGTGAACTACACCGTTCCCGCCGACGTCGACACTTCGACGGGCTCGGTGACCGACGAGACCGTGAAGCACGTGCTCAAGGACGTCACCTGGCTTATCGCGCCAGGGGAACGCACGGGCATCCTCGGTGTAAACGGCGCGGGAAAGAGCACCCTTCTTGGCCTTGTGTCAGGCACGATCAAGCCTACGAGCGGCCGGGTCAAGCGGGGCAAGACCATCAAGGTCGCGATGCTGACGCAGCAACTCGCCGAGCTCGCAGACATCTGGGAAGACCGCGTCAGCGACGTTCTCAAGCGGCAGAAGAGTTCGTACGTTTCCGGCGGCAAGGAGATGACGCCGACGCAACTTCTCGAGCGCGTCGGATTCCAGAGCGCTCAGCTGTCGACGCGGGTGAAAGAGCTGTCTGGCGGGCAGAAGCGGCGCCTGCAACTGCTGCTGATCATCCTCGACGAGCCGAATGTGCTGATCCTCGATGAGCCGACCAACGACCTCGACACCGACATGCTGGCTGCCATCGAGGACCTGCTCGATTCGTTCCCGGGCACCCTGCTCGTGGTCAGCCACGACCGGTACCTGATCGAGCGCGTGACCGACCAGCAGTACGCGATTCTGGATGGCAACTTCCGTCACCTGCCCGGTGGCGTGGAGCAGTACCTGGCATTGCGTTCCGGCCAGCTCGACGACGAGGCCGCGCGGGCGTCCGCGTCATCCAAACCGTCGGCGACCACGGGCACCCCGAAGCTTTCCGGCGCAGAGCTGCGCAACGCACAGAAGGAATTCGCGGCGGCCGAGCGCAAGATCGCCAAGCTGACCGGCCAGATCGCGGAGGTTCACCTCAAGCTCGCCGAGCACGACCAGTCGGACTACACCGGTCTCGGCGCTCTGACGACCGAGCTGCGCGCCTTCGAATCATCGGTCGCGGACGTCGAAACGCGCTGGCTGGAGCTCAGCGAACTGCTGGCCTAGCAGCGGGTCGACGCACCCGATCAGTCGAAGTCGAGGCTGAGTTTGCGGAGCAATCCGCTGAGGCGCTCGCGGTCAGCGAGCGAGAGTCCGTCGAGCAGCTCGGACTCGCCCTGCAGCAGGAGGCTGATCGCGGAGTCGACGCGATCGCGGCCCAGCTCTGTCATCACGACGAGGATGCCGCGACCGTCGTGCGGGTCCGTGCGGCGCTCGACAAGCATCCTCTCGACCAGGCGGTCGATTCGATTGGTCATGGTGCCGCTCGACACGAGGGTCTGCTGCAGGAGAGCCTTCGGGCTGAGCTGGTAGGGCGGCCCGGCGCGGCGGAGGGCGGAGAGCACGTCGAATTCCCACAGTTCGAGGTCTGAGGCCGAAAACGCGACGCGTCGAGCGCGCTCGAGGTGGCGCGCCAGTCGTCCGACGCGACTCAAAACCTGCAGGGGAGCGAAGTCGAGGTCGGGCCGTTCGCGCATCCAGGCGTCGACGATGCGGTCGACTTCGTCGTTTGCGGGCATGGCCCCATTATCGCGTGCCGCTTCCGCTCCCCTGATTGCCAACACCCCTTGCGAGCGGATGCGAGGTGCTCGCCCGAGGTCTGGCAGAATTGGTGCGCGCAGGAATCGCAGGGTGCCGCGCGATCCGCCTTGGTGTAATGGCAGCACGGCAGCCTTTGGAGCTGTTAGGTCCAGGTTCGAGTCCTGGAGGCGGAGCAAGAAATCGGGCGACGTGGTCAACCATCGCTGCCCCCGAGGACTACTCGTCGCTTGTCTTCCTCGAAACGCCATGTATCTTGAATCCGTGAGCATCACACGGGCGACGCCGGGGTCGCAGACTTCACTTCGTGAAGCCAACCGCGCCAGAATCGTGGACGCGGTCAAGAGACACGGCGGCCTCACCCAGGTCGAACTGGCCGGAGCGACCGGCTTGTCCCCGGCGACCGTTTCCAACATCGTCAAGGAGCTCACCGCATCCGGCGTCCTCCACACGACACCAAGCACTCGGAGTGGTCGCCGCGCTCAACACGTAACCCTGGCGAGGGCACTCGGGATTGTTGCCGGAGTTCACTTCTCTACCCGCCACATGAGGGTCGCGCTCGCCGACGTGACAAACACCGTCGTCGCTGAACACAACATGCCGCTGGCGAAAGACCATCGCGCCGATAACGAGCTCGACAAGGCGACGCGGCTGATCGCGGACATGCTCGAGTCTGTCGACGCGCGGATGGATGAGATCTTGGCCGTAGGCATCGCCGTCCCCGCCCCGGTGGATGCCGCGTCCGGCGAGATCTCGCGCTCCGGCCTGATGCGTGGCTGGGACGGCATCTCGATCGCCGATCTGATGCACCGCCGGATCAAGCGTCCAGTCTTTGTCGACAACGAGGCGAATTTGGGGGCCCTTGCCGAGTTCCGGCTGGGCGCCGCCCGGGGCACCACCAACTCGATCTACCTGCGCGTGGGGCAGGGGATCGGAGCCGGTCTCATCATCAACGGCTCCGTTTTCCGCGGCTATTCGAGCAGCGCTGGCGAGTTCGGCCACATGACGATCGACGAGGGCGGGCCGCTCTGCCGGTGCGGCAACCGCGGCTGCCTCGAGGCGATTGCCGGCGGTCCGGCGATCATCGACAGCCTGCGCGAGGGCAACGGCCCCATGAAACTGACGGATGTCGTCGTGCATGCGATCGCGGGCGACCCCCTGTGCATCCGCGCGATCGCGGACGCCGGCCGTCACATCGGCATCGCCGCAGCGAACGTCTGCAACCTTCTTGCCCCCGAGCGAATCGTGGTTGGCGGCGAGTTGGCGAGGGCGGGTGAGCTGCTGCTCGGCCCCATTCGTCACAGCCTCGAGCGCTCGGTCGTGATGAGCACGGACAAGGTCGCCGACATCGTTCAGGGCCAGCTTGGGGAACGCGCCGAGCTCACCGGTGCTCTCCTCTACGCGGTCGATCGAACGTCCATTGGGGCGGATGACCCGATCGCATGACCGAGCCGCCTCTCCCGAGCAGGCGCAAATGCCCCCCAAACGGGGAAATCTAACGATTTCGCGACGGTCTCAAGTTGTTGAGTTCAAGACTTGACGCCAATGAGCTTTTGCTGGCATGCTCAACCCGTCGCCAATGAGGGCGTCACGAATCGGAGGTTATTCAATGAAGATCGCCACCAAGAGAGTTGTTGTTGCAGCCACCGCTCTCCTGCTCACAGCCGGCACGTTGACGGCATGTTCGAGCACGTCCAACGGCAGCGGCACCGCGGCCAAGGACAACTTCAAAATCGGGCTTCTTCTACCCGACATCGTTACCGCTCGCTATGAGTCGGCTGACCGCCCGTATTTCGAGGCTGAGGTCAAGAGGCTCGCCCCTAACGCAACCGTTCTGTATCAGAACGCCGCGAGTGACGCATCCAAGCAGCAGCAGCAGGCGCAGGCCATGATCGCCCAGGGCGTCAAGGTTCTCGTGCTCGACGCTTTCGACGGTGACGCGGCGCAGTCCATCGTCACGGCAGCAAAAGCCAAGAAGATTCCCGTGATCGACTACGACCGCCTCGTCGCGGGCGGACAGTCCGACTACTACATTTCCTTCGACAACGAGAAGGTCGGCGAGCTGCAGGGCCAGGCTTTCGTCGACAACCTCAAGGCGAACGGCGTTCCGACCGGTACCAACATCCTGATGATCGACGGCTCGCCGACGGACAACAACGCCACACTCTTCGCACAGGGCGCTCACAAGATCATCGACGCCAGCGGATACAAGCCGCTCGACGAGTACAAGACGCCCGGATGGGAGCCGGCAAAGGCACAGACCTGGGTCACCAGCCAGATCACTAAGTACGGATCGCAGATCAAGGGCATCTACGCAGCGAACGACGGCACCGCGGGTGGCGCCATCGCAGCACTGAAGGCCAAGAAGATCGACCCGTCGAAGCTGTCCATCACGGGCCAGGACGCGTCACTTGCCGGCATCCAGAGCATCCTCGCCGGAGACCAGTTCATGACCATCTACAAGGCGTTCAAGCCGGAAGCCGACCAGGCCGCTGACCTCGCGGTCAAACTGGCCAAGGGCCAGAAGCCGACCGCTCCGACCACCGTCAGCGGGGTCCCGTCGTTCCTCCTCGTGCCGGTCGCCGTCACTGTGAAGAACATCGAAGACACCGTAGTGAAGGACAAGCTGTACACGGTCGCCGAGATCTGCACCACGGCATATGCAGCAGCCTGCACGGCCAACGGCGTTCAGTAACACCTAGCGAAAAAGGTCGGGGATCACCTGCGGGTGATCCCCGGCCGTATTATGCCGTCTGCGGCCCATCTACAAAGGAGTAACAGTGACTCTCGTCTCTGACGTCTCACCTGACAAGCACGTGGTGGTGGACCCCGTCCTCACCATGCGGGGAATCAACAAGGGTTTCGGTGCGGTGCAGGCGCTCACCGATATCGACCTCGACATCTACCCTGGCGAAGTCGTTGCACTCGTTGGTGACAACGGTGCGGGCAAGTCGACACTGGTCAAGATCCTCGCCGGCGTTCACCCGCCGGACTCCGGAACCGTCACCTTCAACGACAAGAAGGTCTCGATCCCGAGCCCGGCTGCTTCTCGCGAGCTGGGCATCGCCACGGTGTTCCAGGACCTCGCGCTGTGCGACAACCTGGATGTCGTCTCGAACCTCTTCCTCGGACGCGAGATCGGCGCGTTCTCGCTCGATGAAGTCGAGATGGAGAGCCGGTCGTGGGAGTTGCTCCGACAGCTTTCCGCCAAGATCCCCTCTGTGCGGATCGCTGTCGCGTCCCTCTCGGGTGGACAGCGGCAGACCGTCGCGATCGCTCGCTCCCTCATCGGCGAGCCAACCGTGGTCATCCTCGACGAACCGACCGCCGCCCTCGGCGTCGCTCAGACCGCCGAAGTACTCAACCTCATCGAGCGACTCCGCGAACGCGGCCTCGGCGTACTCCTGATCAGCCACAATCTGGCTGACGTGCAGGCCGTCGCCGACCGCTGCGTTGTGCTCCGCCTCGGACGCAACAACGGTGTGTTCCGAGTCGCGGAAGTCAGCTACGAAGAAATCATTGCCGCGATCACGGGCGCGACCGACAACGTCGTCACTCGTCGCGCCGCCGCGACCAGCGCGAACAACGAGGAGACGAGCAAGTGACCCAGACCCCCGCCACCCCCACGCCGATGTCCGCCACACCGACCGACCTGCAGGACGAGCGCCTGCTGCGCCCGACCGGATTTGGCGGCACCGTGGGCGCCTCCATTCGGCGCGTCCGCGGCGGTGACCTCGGGTCGCTTCCGGTCGTCGTCGGTCTCGTGGTCATCTGGGCCGTGTTCGAAGTGCTCAACTCGGCCTTCCTCACACCGGGCAACCTGTCAGACCTGCTGGTGCAGAGCGCCGCAACCGGCGTGATCAGCGTCGGGATCGTGCTCGTGCTGCTACTGGGCCAGATCGACCTCTCGGTCGGTTCCGTCGCCGGCCTCGCATCCGCGATTCTCGGCGTGCTGCTTGTGCAGTACCACTGGCCGGAGTGGTTGATCATCCCGGCTGTTGTCCTCGCCGGTGTGGTCATCGGCCTGGTCTACGGCTTCCTGTTCGTGCGATTTGGCGTGCCAAGCTTCGTGATCACCCTCGCCGGCCTGCTCAGCGTCCTCGGACTTCAGCTCTTCGTGCTCGGCCCGCTCGGCACGATCAACCTCGGCTTCACCTCGTTCATCACCGAGTTTTCACTTCTGCTCTTCGTGCCGCCATGGCTGACCTATGTTCTGGCGGCCATCGCAGCTGTCGGCTACGGAGCCACCGCGTATCTGAGCGCGTCCAAGCGTCGCAACGCAGGTCTTTCGGCGCCGTCACTGGCCTGGACGCTCATCAAGGCGGCCATCCTTCTGGTGTTCATGGTCGTCGGGTCCGCATACCTGAACACGTCGGTCACCGGCGGCATCGGCGACTCGTTCGTACTGCTCGTCGTGCTCGTCGTGATCATGAATTACGCGCTGACTCGCACGAAGTGGGGCCGCTCGGTCTTCGCGGTCGGCGGCAACGTCGAGGCCGCCCGTCGCGCCGGCATCCGGGTCAACCGTGTCTACGTCAGCGTGTTCGTGCTGTGTTCGGCCTTCGCCGCGATGGGCGGCCTGCTGCTGGCTGGCAACCTCGGCTCCGCGAGCCCGAGCACGGGAACGACCGACACCAACCTGAATGCGATCGCCGCGGCGGTCATCGGTGGAACGAGCCTCTTCGGCGGCCGTGGTTCCGCATACTCCGCGCTGCTCGGTATCGTCGTGATCCAGTCGATCTCGAATGGTCTCGGGCTCCTCAGCCTCGACTCTTCCGTGCGCTACATGGTGACGGGTGTCGTGTTGCTGTTGGCAGTGATCGTCGACTCGCTGTCGCGCCGCTCGCGCACGGCGCACGGTCGCGCGTAGGCACCGATTCGATACGCAGGGCCCGGGACTATCCCGGGCCTTTCGTCGTTCTAAGAGAGAATGGGGCCATGGCCGACAACAACCTCGCCGTTATCGTTCTCGCCGCAGGTCAGGGCACTCGGATGAAATCCGCGCTGCCGAAGATTCTGCATCCGCTCGCTGGAGTGCCGATCGTCGGGCACGTCCTCGCAACCGCACGCAAGCTCGAGCCCGCCCATGTCGTCGTCGTCGTGCGGCATGAACGAGATGCGGTCGCCGCAACCGTGACGGAGCTCATGCCGGAGGCCGTCGTTGTCGACCAGGACGATATCGCGGGAACGGGACGCGCGGTCGAGGTCGCGATCTCTGCCCTGCCGCGGGGGTTCGACGGTGATGTCGTCGTCGTGAGCGGCGACGTGCCGCTGCTCAACGCATCCACCCTCAGCCAGCTGATCGAGGCCCACCGCGCAGGGGACGCGGCGGCGACCATCCTCTCGGCGTTCTTCGATGACGCGACCGGGTACGGCCGAATCGTGCGCGCCAGCAACGGATACGTGGATCGCATCGTCGAACAGAAGGATGCGACGCTCGCCGAACTCGACATCACGGAGATCAATTCCGGCACCTATGTCTTCCGGCTGAAGGAACTGCGGGAGCAGCTGGTCCTCGTCGGCACCGACAACACCCAGGGCGAGAAGTACCTGACCGACGTGGTCGGACTGCTGCGCGAATCGGGATCAGGGGTGACCGCTGTGCCGGTCAGCGAGAGCTGGATCGTCGCCGGCATCAACGACCGCGTGCAGCTTGCCGAGACGGCGCGCAGACTCAACCAGATCATCGTCACCGGCTGGCAGCTCGCGGGAGTCACGGTGCGCGATCCGCGCACCACCTGGATCGACCTCGACGTGACGATCGGCGAGGATGTCGAGCTGCTGCCCGGCACGATGCTGATCGGCCCGACAGCAATCGAGCGCGGCGCGATCATCGGTCCGGACACCAGTCTCGACTCGTGCGAGGTCGGCGAGGGTGCGACCGTCCGTCGCACTGACGCGACGCTCGCGGTGATCGGCGCCGGCGCATCCGTTGGGCCGTTCGCCTATCTGCGACCTGGCACAATCCTCGGCGCGGACGGCAAGATCGGCACGTTCGTCGAAACCAAGAACTCGAAGATCGGCGTGGGCAGCAAGGTGCCGCACCTCAGTTACATCGGTGACACGACGATCGGCGAGCACACCAACATCGGAGCGGGGGGCATCACGGCGAACTACGACGACCTCGTCAAGAACCGCACCGAGATTGGATCGCATGTTCACTCGGGGTCTCACAACGTCTTCGTCGCGCCGGTTAGAATTGGTGACGGAGCCAAGACTGGAGCAGGAACCGTCGTGCGCAAAGACGTGCCGGCGGGTGCCCTCGCGATCACGGTGGCTTCGCAGCGCAACATGATTGGCTGGGTCGAAGCTAATCGTTCGGGAACCGAGTCCGCGGCAGCGGCAGCGGCAGCGAACGAAGGCACCGATACAGCCTGACCACCGTCGGCGAGCCGGCAGGAAGCAGGACCCGTGGCCGAGATCATCGCCAGCGGAAAAAAGCGACTCGTCATCGTCACGGGTCGCGCTCATCCACAGCTCGCGATCGACATTGCAGCGGCGCTCAGCACGGAACTCGTCCACACGGATGCGCGCACCTTCGCGAGCAGCGAGATCTACGCGCGCTACGACGAGAGTGTTAGGGGCAGCGATGCCTTCGTCATCCAGTCGCACACTCGGCCGGTGAACGAGTGGCTCATGGAGCAGCTCATCATGGTGGATGCGCTCAAGCGCGCCTCGGCCAAGCGCATCACCGTCGTTGCTCCCTACTACCCGTACGCCCGGCAAGACAAGAAGGGCCGTGGCCGCGAGCCGATCAGCGCCCGACTCGTTGCCGACATGTTCAAGGCGGCTGGCGCTGACCGAATCATGAGCGTCGACCTGCACGCTGCGCAGATCCAGGGCTTCTTCGATGGCCCCGTCGACCACCTGTTCGCGATGCCCGTGCTGCTCGAGCATTTCAAGGCAAGGCTCGACCCGGCGACGCTGACCGTCGTCTCGCCGGACATGGGCCGCGTCCGCGTCGCCGACATCTGGAGCGACAAGCTCGGCGCACCCCTCGCGATCATCCACAAGCGCCGCGATCCGCTCATCCCCAACCAGGTCTCTGTTCACGAGATCGTCGGTGAGGTCGATGGCCGCGTCTGCCTGATCGTCGACGACATGATCGACACCGGTCGCACCATCGTCAAGGCCGCGGATGCGCTGATTGCTGCGGGAGCAACGAAGGTCGTCGTTGCCGCGACCCACGCGATCTTCTCGGATCCCGCATCCGAGTTGCTTCAGAGCACGTCAATCGACTCCGTTGTCGTCACCGATACGCTGCCGATTCCGCCCGAAAAGCGCTTCGATTCGCTCACGATTCTGCCGATCGCGCCGCTCATCGCGAGCGCCATCCACGAAGTGTTCAGTGACGGGTCGGTCACCTCGATGTTCGACGGTGCGGCCTAGCTGTCCCGAGCCACGTCCTGGCGCCACTCAGCTGGTTTGTTGTCTGCTGAGTTGACACAAATGGTTGTCATGGCGGTGGGATAGCAGCCACTTGAGTCAACTCGGGTGACACACGGGCCGGCCGAGCATTACTGACGTCGTGGCCGGATGCACGTGGCCGGATGCGGCTGCCTCAGGAGTTGGATGGCTGCCGGCTCGGCAGCCTTGGCGGCCCGGGAATGAGGCCAAGCGATGCGACATGCCTGTCGCCCCCGAAGGACCCGCGCGTATAGCACTCCCAGCCGACGCCACCCGCTCCGAAGAGTTCGAAGCGAGCGCTCGACCCGGGAGATGCCGGATCCGCGTAGGCGACCCATCGACGGCACGCTTCCTTCGCCGAGGTCGCGGCAACGCTGAATGTGGTCACGACGCCGGGCAGCACGAGCGCGAGCACTCCGACGACCACGACAACCCGCATCATGAGAAGCAGGCCGCGCGAGCGCAGCGGTTTGTTGTCGCTCGGTTCATACCCCGCGAGTTCCGGCTCGTCGTCGTGCATGCTCACCGGCTCATTCTCTCCCTCGACGGTGCAGATACCGTAATCGAGGGGAGATCGTTATCAGCGCGAGACGAGAACGCCGCGTCGTCGCTGGTGCTTGATTGAACCGACCTATCCGCCACTATGTTCACGCTATGCGGGAGATTCCGCCAGCCGAGTGGCAAATACATCTAATGTTTAGCTTACGATTGCGGAACAACGAAGGGATTGTTGCATGCCAACCATCACCGCCGTGACGACGCACGACGTGCGTTTCCCCACCTCCCTCACCGCTGACGGCTCGGATGCGATGAACAAAGACGGCGACTACTCGGCGGCGTACGTGGTGATCCACACGGACGATCCGGCCCTCAAGGGCTACGGCTTCACGTTTACCATCGGCCGCGGCAATGACCTCTGCGTCGAGGCCGCGCGCCAGCGCGGCCTTCCGCTCATCGGTCTGTCCGTCGACGATTCCGTCGCGGATCTCGGCGGCGTTTATCGCGCGTTGAAGAGCGATTCACAGTTGCGCTGGCTGGGGCCTGAGAAGGGCGTCGAGCACCTCGCGCTCGCCGCCGTGATGAACGCGATGTGGGATCTCGCGGCTCGGGTCGCGGGCAAGCCGCTGTGGGGGCTTCTGACCGACATGACGCCAGATCAGCTGGCGGATGCCGCCGACCTCAAGTACCTGTCCGACGTCATCACTCGCGAGGAAGCGATCTCCATGCTGACCGAGCTGGTCCCGACCCGCGACGCCCGGATCGCCGAGCTCGCCGAGACTGGCTACCCGTGTTACACGACAAGTGCCGGATGGCTCGGCTACTCGGACGATAAGCTGCGACGGCTGCTGCAGGAGGCCGTCGACGAGGGCTACCGCCACGTCAAGCTCAAGGTCGGCGCGAATCGCGAGGAAGACATCCGTCGCCTCGGCATTGCCCGCGAGGTCATCGGCTGGGACGCCAAGCTGATGATCGATGCCAATCAGGTCTGGGATGTGCCGGAGGCGATCGACTGGATCGGCGACCTCGCGAAGTTCAATCCGCACTGGGTAGAGGAGCCGACGAGTCCGGATGATGTGCTCGGCCACGCCACCATCCGCAGAGCCATCGCTCCGATCGGTGTCGCGACCGGGGAGCACGGAATGAACCGCGTGCTGTTCAAGCAGCTGTTCCAGGCCGAGGCGATCGACTTCTGCCAGCTCGACTCAGCGCGTCTCGGCAGTATCAACGAGATCCTCGCCGTCTATTTCATGGCCAGGAAATTCGGCGTTCCCGTCTGTCCACACGCCGGTGGGGTCGGGCTGTGCGAATTGGTTCAGCACCTCTCGATCTTCGACTATGTCGCCGTGTCCGGCACGCTCGAAAACCGCGTCACCGAGTTCGTGGATCACCTTCACGAGCACTTCGTTGACCCGTGCATCGTCGAGAACGGCGCGTACATCCTGCCCAGTCAGCCCGGCTACAGCGCGCAGATGTTCGACGACTCGGTCGCCGAGTACTCCTTCCCGAACGGGAGCTACTGGTCGTCGTCCCCGATGGCCGACTGATCCTGGAAGTAGTCCTCGACCACCAACAGGTGGTGGCCCATCAGCAGGCGCGCGCGATCCGGTGAATGCTCCCGCAGCGCGCCGAGAATCGCCAGGTGTTCGCCGTGAGACGTGCGCACCTGCCCGTGATTGTGCAGTCCGAGCCAGAGGCGGGCACGCTGTGTTCGGTTCGCGAGCGCATCGATCAGCGCTGCCAGCGCGGAGTTGTTCGAGGCCTGGGCGATGACGTGGTGGAAGGCGATGTCGGCTTCCATGATCGCGTCGTGATCGAGGTCTTCGTCGGCGGTCGCGAGCGGTTCGACGGCGGAGAGGATGTCGGCGGCGACGACCAGCTGCTCGTCCGTGATCGAGAGAGCCGCGCGGGCGGCAGCTTCGGTTTCGAGGATGCGGCGAACCGTGTGCAGGTCGTGGCGGTGCTCGGGCGACTGGAGGTCGACCATGAAGCCCATCGGAGCGAGCAGCAGGCTCGAGTCAAGGGAGGTCACATACGTGCCGTCGCCCTGGCGCGTCTCGAGCACGCCCATGATGCAGAGCGCTCGGACGCCCTCGCGGAGAGAACCTCGCGAGACACCGAGCGAGACAGCGAGATCCTTCTCGATCGGCAGTCGCGATCCGGGTCCGAGTTCGCCAGCGGTGATCATCTGTTTGATGCCCTGCAGCACGACGTCGGTCTGTGACTGGCCGCCCGCGGTGGGCGCGCTGTGCGCCGGAGGAACCGAAGTCATTCCGTCATTGTATGGTCGGTTCGGCTCCAGACCGTCGATAATCATCCGATCAATGGGGCTTCTTGGCTCAGAGAGCTGCTGCGTTGGGATACTCTTGGTCGAAACATCAGATGAAACAACGGAATACGTAGACGTACCATGGACGCCATAATCGACGCGCACCAGCACGTTTGGGACCCGGGCAGGGCGGCCTACGACTGGCTCGGGCCGGAACTCGGGCCAATCAATCGAGCAATAGGCATCGAGGAATTGATCCCGTCGCTCCGTCGCGCCGGAGTCGTCGGAACCGTTCTGGTGCAGTCCGCCGATAACGCCGAAGACACTCGGCTGATGCTCGAGACGGCTGGCGCGCATCCGGAGATTGTCGCGGTCGTCGCGTACGTGCCGTTGGACCGACCCGAGGATGCTGCGGCGCAGCTGGATGAGCTTCGCCAGACGTCTCTCGTGGTGGGCGTGCGCAACCTCATCCACACGATCCCGGATCCGGAGTGGTTACTGCGGCCTGACGTCGACGCGGGCCTCGGCGTGCTCGAAGACGCGGGTGCAACCTTCGACCTTGTGTCCGTGCTGCCGGAACACCTGGCGCTCGTTCCGATCATTTCGGAACGACACCCACGCTTACGAATCGTGATCGATCACCTCGCCCGTCCGCCGATCGGATTCGACGCTCGCGAACCCTGGTGGACCCAGATCGCTGAAGCCGCGGCAAATCCGCTCGTCTATGCAAAGGTCAGCGGGCTTTATTCGGCAACGGCCGATGCAGGTTCCTGGACGCCGGAGGGCATCCGCCCCTTCCTGGACCACGCGCTCGAGAGCTTTGGGCCCTCCCGACTCATGTACGGGGGCGACTGGCCGATCTCGGTCTTGTCGGGTGGATACGATCGGGTCTGGGACGCATTGGCCTTGCTTTTCGCTGAGCTCGAACCCGCAGCGAGGGCGAGTATCTTGGGCGCGACAGCGATCGAGTTCTACGGCATCGATCCGGCGCGTGTGACCGTCGCGCAGGCGTTGAGCCAAACCCCGGCCAATCACTTCTAGAGAATCGGAACACACGCATGGCATTTGCACGACTGGGCGAGACTGGCAGCGAGATCCCTGTTTTTCAGATCGGCGAGGTCAGCTACGACCTGCGCGGCCTGACTGCGGACATCGATGGGGCGTTCCTCGAGTCAGACGGGCTTGCCCGGGCGGCGACCGCGGCGGCCAACGGCGAGCTTCCCGTGCTGCCGGATGCCGCATCCCTTCGCATCGGCGCGCCCATAGCGCGACCAATCAAGATCGTCTGCATCGGCCTGAACTATCGCGACCACGCGGAAGAGACTCACGCCGAGCTTCCCAGGGAGCCGGTCGTCTTCATGAAGGACCCGTCGACGATCGTCGGGCCGAACGACCAGGTCTTCGTTCCACGCAAGTCCGTGAAGACGGACTGGGAGGTCGAACTCGGTGTCGTCATCGGCAAAACCGCGCGCTACCTCGATTCCCCCGACGACGCGGATGCGTACATCGCGGGCTACGTGCTCTCCCATGATGTCTCGGAGCGCGAGTTCCAGATCGAGCGCGGCGGGCAGTGGGACAAGGGCAAGAGCAGCGAGACGTTCAATCCGCTCGGGCCGGTCTTCGTGCCCTCGGCCGAGATCGGCGACCCGCAGGCACTCGGACTCCGGCTGTGGGTTAATGGCGAGCAGAAGCAAGACGGCACCACCGCGAACATGGTGTTCGGCATCCGCCACATCGTCTGGTATCTGAGCCAGTTCATGGTCTTGCGCCCGGGGGATCTCATCAATACGGGCACTCCGGCCGGCGTCGCTCTTGGCCAGCCCGAACCGAAGCCGTATCTTCGCGGTGGAGACGTTGTTGAACTCGAAATCGACGGGCTCGGACGAGCCCGACAGGAAATGGTGCAGGCATGAGTGAATTTGACGGAACCGTCGCGATCGTCACGGGTGGGGCATCCGGAATCGGTCTCGCAACGGCGAAACAACTGGCTGCGGCGGGAGCGACGGTCGCCGTGCTCGACCTGAATCCGGATGGGCTGCCCGCCGAACTGCACGGATTCGTCGCCGACGTGTCGGACCGCGCCTCCGTCATCGCCGCGGTCGCGGCGGTCGGCGAGGCCTTCGGCCGCATCGACATCCTGATCAACAATGCGGGCATCAGCGCCGTGGGCACAGTCGAGGAAAACGACGACGACGAGTGGGCGCGCGTCCTCGATATCAACGTGATCGGAATGGCGCGGATGTCCGCCGCCGTCCTGCCGTGGCTGCGCAAGTCGCCGGCAGCGGCGATCGTCAATCTCTGCTCGGTCGCCGCCCTCAACGGACTACCACGGCGCGCGGCCTATGGCGCGTCGAAAGGTGCCGTGCTCGCTCTGACGCTGGGGATGGCGACCGATCACGTGCGCGAGGGCATCCGCGTCAACTGCGTGAGTCCCGGCACCGTGTCAACTCCGTTCGTCGACCGCATGGTGGCGAAGTTCGACGACCCGGTCAAGGAGCGCGCCGCGCTGGATGCCCGCCAGGCCACCGGCCGGATGGTCACGCCCGAGGAGGTGGCGGGCGCCATCCTGTACCTCGCGAGCCCGCTCTCGAAATCAACGACGGGCACGGCACTCGAGGTCGATGGCGGCCTGCACAACCTGCGCGTCCGTCCCCTGTCGAGCTGACGGCCCTCGAGTTGAGCCGTGGGGACTAGTGGCTCGAGCCCTCGGTCTCGATCTCGGTGCGGTCGCCCGACCAGAGGGTGTGGAACGTGCCCTCTTTGTCGATGCGGTGGTAGGTGTGCGCTCCGAAGAAGTCGCGCTGGGCCTGCACGAGTGCTGCGGGCAGGCGCTTCGCGCGGATGCCGTCGTAGTACGCGAGTGACGACGAGAACGCCGGCGTTGGGATTCCCGCTTTTGCGGCGTGCGCGACGACCTGGCGCCAGCTCTCCTGGGCGCCTTCGATCGCAGCCTTGAAGTAGGGGGCGGTCAGCAGCGCGACCAGTCCCGGGTTCTCTTCGTAGGCATCAGTTATGCGGTTCAGGAACTGGGCGCGGATGATGCAGCCTCCGCGCCAGATCTTCGCGATGTCGCCCTTCTTGATATCCCAGCCGTATTTCTCGGCACCGGCGACGATGGCGTCGAAGCCCTGGCTGTAGGCGATCATCTTCGACGCGTAGAGGGCGCGGCGAACATCCTCGACGAAGGTGTCGCGATCGTCGACGGTCCACGGCTGGGCCGGGCCAGGCAGGTCGGATGCCGCTTCGCGCTGGGCAGGTTTCGACGACAGCGCGCGGGCGAACACGGCCTCGGCGATGCCGGACACCGGGATGCCCAGGTCGAGGGCGTTCTGCACGGTCCACACGCCGGTGCCTTTGGATCCGGCCTGGTCAAGGATGACATCGACGAGCGGCTTGCCCGTTTCGGCGTCGACCTGGCGGAGTACCTCGGCGGTGATCTCGATCAGGTACGACTCGAGCTCGCCCTTGTTCCACTCGGTGAAGATGTCGGCGATTTCTGTCGGGCTCGCGCCGGTGCCGGTGCGGATGAGGTCGTACGCCTCGGCAATGAGCTGCATGTCGGCGTATTCGATGCCGTTGTGGATCATCTTGACGAAGTGTCCGGCGCCATCGGTGCCGACGTGGGTGACACAGGGCTCGCCCTCGGCCACAGCCGCGATCGAGGCGAAGATCGGCCCCAGCTTCGCGTAGGCCTCGGCCGATCCGCCTGGCATGATCGACGGGCCGTTCAGCGCGCCCTCTTCGCCGCCGGAAATACCCGTGCCCACGAAGTTCAGGCCCTTCTCACGGGCCGCTTTCTCGCGGCGGATCGTGTCGGTGAAGAGCGAGTTGCCGCCGTCGATGATGATGTCACCGGGCTCGAACAGCTCGGAGAGCTCATTGATGACCGCGTCCGTGCCCGCGCCCGCTTGCACCATGATGAGCGCAGCGCGCGGCTTCTCGAGGCTCGCGACGAAATCCTTGATGTCCCTGGACGGCACGAATCCGGCCTCAGGGTGCTCGGTGATGAGCGTTTCGGTCTTCGACCAGGTGCGGTTGTAGACGGCGACTTTATTGCCTTCGCGGCTCGCGAGGTTACGGGCGAGATTGGAACCCATCACAGCGAGTCCGACGACTCCGATGTTGGCTACGGACTTGGGGGCGGCTTGCTCGGACACGGAATTCCTCCAGCGGATCTGCGGCTGTTTTGCCGCGTATTCCAGCCTAGCGCTGCGAACAATTCCGCCGGAGCACTCGCGGTGGCCCGCACGCAGTCACCCCGCACGCATTTACCCCGACTTGACGCAAATGGTCGTTATGGGGCGGCCAAGGCAGCCATTTGCGTCAAGTCAGGTGAAGTGGACACGCTCAGTGCACCGGAACCGGCTCTTCGGCCACGACGACCTGCGCCTGCGGTTGCGGTCTCTGTTGTGACAGGCTCGCACCCTGGCCACGGCGGCGGAACAACAGGCCCGAGAGCACCGCACCGAAGGCGAAGAACCCCACGGCCCACCAGTAGGCGGTGTCGTAACTGTGGATGGCGGCGTCCGCCTGCACGGCGGCCGACGCGGGCAGGTGGTCGGCGATGTAGCTGGTTGCCGCCGTTGCGGCGAGCGTGTTCAGCAGCGCGGTGCCGATCGAGCCGCCGACCTGTTGGCTGGTGTTGACCATGGCGGAGGCGACGCCGGCGAACTGGCGATCGACGCCGAGGGTCGCTGTCTGGATCGACGCCGGCATGATCGATCCCATGCCGAAGCCGATGATCATGAGCCCTGGCAGGATGTCGGCGGCATACGTGCTGCTGAGGTCCAGGCGGGTCAGGAACACGAGACCCGTCGCGGCGATCACCATGCCGAACGGAACCATGATCTTCGGCCCGAAACGCGGCACAAAGATGTTGGTCGACAGCTGCGCAGCCAGAATCAACATCAGGATGAGCGGCAGGAACGAAAGACCGGTCTGGATGGGCGAGTAGTGCAGCGCGGTCTGCAGGTAGTAGGTGACGAACAGGAAGACCGCGAACATCCCGATTCCGGCAATCAGGATCGAACTGTATGCAGCGCCGCGGTTGCGGTTAAGCACGATCGACAGCGGCAGAAGCGGATGCGTGGCGCGGCGCTGCCAGAGCACGAACGCCACGAACAGCACGCCCGCAGTGGCGAGGAAGCCCCAGCTGAGCGGCGAGTCCCAGCCATCTGACTCGGCGTTCGAGAATCCGTAGACGAGGCTGAAGAGTGCGCCGGAGACCAGTATTGTTCCGGGTACATCGAGCTTCGGACGAGGGCCAGAGCGGGCGATCTGCGGCACGAAGAACGCGGCCGCAACAACAGCGATGACGGCAATGACCACGTTGATGTAGAGGTTCCAGCGCCAGTCGAGATCCTGGGTCAGGAAGCCGCCGAGCAGCAGGCCGATCGCTCCACCCGCTCCGGCAATTGCACCGAACACGCCGAAGGCCCGTGCGCGTTCCTTCGGAATTGTGAACGTTGTCGTGAGGACGGCGAGGGCGGTGGGCGCAAGGATGGCCCCAAAGGCTCCCTGCAGTGCGCGGGCACCCACGAGCATTCCGAAGGATGTCGCGGCGCCGCCGAGCGCCGACGCGGCGGCGAATCCAACGAGCCCGATAATGAACGCGCGTTTGCGGCCGATGAGGTCGGACAGGCGACCGCCGAGCAGCAGGAGGCTGCCAAACGCGAGGGAGTAGGCCGTGACGATCCACTGGCGATCGGCGTTCGAGAAGCCGAGGTCGGCCTGTGCCGACGGGAGGGCGATGTTGACGACGGTGGAGTCGAGAACGACCATGAGCTGGGCGAGCGCGACGGTCGTCAGCGTGAGCCAGCGGTGCGGTGCGACGATGGGTGCGGAAGAAGACATGACCGCCACTATATACGGTACTGTTGAGTTTCGGATATAGAAAGTTCCTTAATTCATTTCGTGCGGTAAACTGGGGAGCGTCAACAGGAAGGGTGATGGCCGCAATGACGCAGCTTGATCTATCTGAACGTTCAGCGGGTCGTGCCGCCCAGCTGGCCGACGCCGGCGCGAACCACAAACTGGGTCGCAAGCGCGACCTCACGCGCGATCCGGCCATCCTGGATGCCGCACTCGAAGTTCTGGCCGAGACGGGCTACGACGGCATGACCATCGACATGGTGGCCGCACGTGCGAAAGCGGGCAAAGCCACGCTGTATCGCCGCTGGCCGTCCAAGGCCGAGCTCGTGTTCGACGCGATCGCCTGTATGAAGCAGGGGGAGATCGACTTCGCGCAGCTTCCCGACACCGGCACCCTTCGTGGCGATTTGGTCGCGATGATCAAGCCGCCATCGATCAAGGACGGCGAGAAGAAGCTCAGGATCATGGCAGGCCTCGTGTCGATGCTGGCGAAACACCCCGATCTGGCGGAGGCCGCGAACACAGCCATCGTCGAGCCCCGCGCGAAAGTGAACCGCCTGTTGATGCGTCGCGCCATGGAGCGCGGCGAAATCTCACCCGACTGCGACATCGAGACGCTCGCCCTGGTGACCCCATCGATGGTGTCGTATCGCGTGCTGATTCTGCGCAAGCCGATCAATCGCGAGTACCTGATCTCGCTCATCGATAGCGTGATTCTGCCGGCGTGTGGGTTGGCGCAAACCCGCACCTAGAGCGACAACTTGAACGTGTTGGCCGGGATGGTCGACACCAGATCGACGGCGATGGTCGCCGCTTCGTCTTCGTCGAGCTGATGCGTCGCGACGAGACCGGACAGGAACGCGGCATCCGATCGGCGCGATGTGTCGTGGCGTGCGGGAATCGAGCAGAACGCACGAGTGTCGTCGATGAATCCGGACGTCTTCGCGAAACCGGCGCTGTCGGTGACTGCGGCGCGATAACGGGAGATCCCGGCCGGGCTGTCCAGGAACCACCACGGCGCTCCCGCATAGACGGAAGGGTAGAAGCCCGCGAGCGGCGCGATCTCTCGAGAAAAGACCGTCTCGTCGACCGTGAACAAGACGAGATGCAGGTTCGGATGCGTGCCGAAGTGCTCAAGGATTGGCGAGAGTGGCCGAGTGAACGAGCCGACACTGGGGAGATCGTTCCCCGTGTCGGGCCCGTACGCGGCATACGTCGCGGCGTGCGAATTACGCAGCACGCCCGGATGGAGTTGCATGACCAGGCCGTCTTCAGTGGACATTTCTGCGGACCGGTACACGAGGTTTCGGCGGTAGGCGATGGCATCAGCAGTGCTGACCGTTCCGGCGAGACCAGCGCTGTGGATGCGCTCGGCGTCACTGTCGCTCAGGGGCTCGGAGCCCGCATCCGCGACCCCCGTATCGGTCGAGGTCGCCCCGTTGTCCAGGAAGAACCGCCGCCGTGCTCGCAGAGCAGCCAGCAGCCCTGCGTAGGTGGAGCAATCGATGTCGCTTGCAGCCGCCAGCGCGTCGAGCGATGCGCCCCAGCCCTGCGCGCCCGGCGTCAGGTATCGGTCCGCGCGGAAGGTGGGGATGACGTCGCCGGCGAAGGTCGGGTCGGCTCGGAGCGCGCGGTGTGCCGCGAGGTCGTCAGCTGGGTCATCGGTGGTTGCCAGGACGCGGATGTTGAATCGCTCGAAGAGAGCGCGCGGCCGGAATTCGTCGGTGGCGAGTTTGGCTTCGAGCAGGTCGTAGATCGCGTTCGCGGTCGCAGGTCCCGGTGTCTCGGTTACGCCGAAGATCTCGCTGAGCTCGCTCTCGAGCCAGTACCGCACGGGAGTGCCCGCGAACGCAGACCAGTTGTCGCACAGCTTTGACCAGATCGAACGCGGCGACACCGACGAGGGCACGCCGAAACGCGCGAGCCCGAGGTCGTCGAGGCTCACACCGTTCGCGTGCAGCAGCCGGGTGACGTAGTGGTCCGAGGTAATGAACAGCGCGGCCGGGTTCGGGAACGGTTCATTAGCGGTGAGAAGCCGTGCGTCGACATGCCCGTGCGGCGACAGGATCGGCGCGCCCTTTACCTGGTCATAGAGGCGGCGCGCGATTTGCCTTGTGCCCGGATCCGCGGGAAACAGGCGGTCGGGGGAAGGGCTGAGGTTCATGGAGCGGCTCCGGTCGAGGTGCGAACTGTCAGGTGCGTGGGCAGCATCACGGCGTCGCGACGACCGCCCGAACGCGATTCGAGCATGCCGAGCAGAAGCGCGACCGCTACCCGTCCGGCCTGATCAATCGGCGCGGTGACTGTGGTGAGCGGCGGGTTGCAGAAGTCGGCGCCGAAGATGTCATCGCAGCCGACGATGCTGAGGCGGCCCGGAACGCTCACGCCGCGCTCGGCCAGGCGGCCGAGCATGCCAATGGCGAGCAGATCGTTGTAGGCGATCGCGCCGGTCGCGCCCGAGTTGAGCACCGCATCCGCAGCCGCGCTGCCGGCCGTGCGCCGGGGCGCGAAGGGGCCGACTCTCGAGAGGGCCACGTCGTGGCGCTCGGCGGCAGCGGTCAGCGCGCGCCAGCGAACCGCGTTCGCCCACGAGCGCTCCGGGCCAGAAACGTAGACGATGCTGCGGTGCCCCAGAGAGACGAGATGTTCGAGAGCCTGGTCCATGCCCGTTGCGGTATCGATGACGACGCTCGGAACCTTCGGCACATTGCGATTGATCACGACGAGCGGCACGGTCTCGGCCAGTTCGGTGATCGCGCGGTCGGAGAGCCGCGAGGCGGCGAGGACGACCCCGTCGAAGGATGCGCGCATCCGGTTGATCAGGTCGGCCTCGAGTTCACCAGATTCCTCGGTGTCGATGAGCACCTGTGTGTAGTTGGCCGCGCGCAACTGCAACTGGGTGCCACGAATGATGTCGAAGTAGAACGGATTCGAGATGTCGGCGACCAGAACGGCCACGGCATGCGTTCGGCCGGCGCTGCGACCGCGGGATGGCCGTGCGTAGCCGACGGCGCGAGCCGCCTCCTCGATCCGAAGCCGGGTCGCCGCGCTCACGCGTCCCGGATTGGAGAGCGCTCGGGACGCCGTTGAGGTCGCGACGCCGGCGGCGTTTGCGACATCGAGGAGCGTTGGCGCCGACATGGTCTCACCCAAGCACGGATGGCAATATCTGGCAAAGAATTGCCCGTTATTGCCATGCTGCCTAGAGTTTTGTGCAAGGAGGCCAGCGTGGGAACTGCATCATCGGCTCCGTGGCTGTTGTCGGGTTTCGGCGACGAAATCGACCCGGATCCGGCGATTCAGGCGGCCGTGCTGCGCGCGCTCGGCGCTCGTCACATCGAGGTGCGGAGCGCGTGGGACGTCAACGTGGTCGACCTGTCGAGCGCTCAGCTGGCGCAACTCCGTGCCGTTCTGAGTCGCTTCGACACGCGCGTGTCCGCAATCGCGTCGCCCGTCGGCAAGGTCGACATATCTGAGCCGGCGGAGGCCGAGCTGGCGAGGCTCGGACGCGCGATCGCGGCCGCGCATGGCTTTGGCGCCCGGTACATCCGAATCTTCTCCTTCTATCGTCGGCCGGGTGTCGAAGTTTCGACGATCCGTGACGCGGTACTCAGTCGAATGCGCGCGTTTGCAACCCTCGCCGAAAAGGAGGGCGTCGTGCTGCTGCACGAAAACGAGAAGGACATCTATGGCGATGTGCCGTCGCGTGTGCTCGACATCGTCGAGTCGGTCGGGTCGTCCGCCCTCAGGCTGGCCTGGGACAGCGCCAACTTCGTGCAGGTCGGCGTTCGGCCGTTCACCGACGGCTACGCGATGCTTCGTCCGCACCTCGAATACCTCCAGGTGAAGGACGCGATCGCGGCGACCGGAGCGGTCACCCCCGCTGGCGAAGGGGACGGCGAGCTGGTCGAGACACTGCTCGCACTTCGAGATGACGGCTGGTCGGGCTTCGCATCGCTCGAGCCCCATCTCGCCGAATCGAACCCGGGTGGCGGATTCTCCGGCGTGGACGAATTTGGTATTGCGGCACGCGCGTTCGCGCGGCTGACGGACGAGTTGGGGATCGCGGTCGAATGACGGAGCCAGTGGGCAGCGACGAGACAATCGGCATCGTGATCGTCGGCTGCGGCATCATCGGCGAGAACCACGCCGACGCGATCGCGCACTTCAACGGGGTCGCGATTGCCGCGCTGGTCGACGCGGTTCCGGCATCCGCGACGGCGCTGGCCGACCGCGTCGAAGCCAGTGGCAGAACCCGTCCGCAGGAGTTCGCATCGCTGACCGACGCTCTCGCTCTGGCTGCCGTGGACCTCGTGGTCATCTGCACGCCGAGCGGCCTGCACGTGGCGCTCGCCGAAGAGGCGCTGGCCGCCGATAAGCACGTGCTCATCGAGAAGCCTTTGGATGTCTCCCTCCCGCGAGCCCGACGAATTGCCGCGCTCGCGGATGCCGCCGAGAAGCGCGGGCTGGTGTCATCGGTCGTCAGCCAGCACAGGTTCGATCCGGCGACCACGGTCGTTCGGACAGCGCTGGTCGGCGACGAATTCGGTCGAGTCACCAGCGGCATTGCCTCGGTGCCGTGGTGGCGCGAGCAGAGCTACTACGACCAGGCGAGCTGGCGTGGCACCTGGGAACTCGACGGCGGTGGCGCCGCAATGAACCAGGGCGTGCACACCATCGATCTGCTGCTGTGGTTTCTGGGCGTTCCCGTCGACGTCAGCGCCCGAAGCGAGATTCTCGCCCACGACAGGATCGAGGTTGAAGACACGATCGTCGCGACGGTTCGGTTCGCGAATGGGGCGCTCGGTGTCATCCACGCCACGACGGCCGCGTATCCGGGTCTGCCGGCTCGGGTGCAGGTGCACGGAAGCCGGGGTTCGGCGATCATCGACGACGACCGGCTCGAGTACTTCGCCACCGCGGCCACCGGCGGCGACAACCGGGCGGCCGAACTCGTGCCCCCGGAGCAACTCCGCGGTGGCCCGCGAGTCGCGGAGTCCTTCGTGCTCGGTCACGTGCGCCAGTACGAAGATGTGCTCCAGGCGATCCGCGAAAAGCGCGCCCCGATCGTGCGTGTCGCCGACGCGATGCTCGCACTCGCGGTCGTTCGCGCCATGTACCTGTCATCCACTCTTGAGCGCACCGTCACTCTCGACGAGGTCTTGTCGGGTGGCCTCGATGACGTCGAGATCCGCACAGGGGGAGTGTCATGAAGTTCTCGGTTTTCACCTGCTCGACCCCGGAGTGGACTGCAGCGGAGGCCGCGCGCAACCTTGCCGACCAGGGCTGGGATGGCGTCGAGTGGCGCGTCACCGACCAGGCCGATGCGACACCGCCGGGGTTCTGGGCAGGCAATCTCGCGACCTGGCCAGCCACCGGTCTCGAGGGTCGGCTCGACGAGATCGCGTCCATCACGGGGGATGCCGGTCTCGAATTCTCGGGAATCGGCGCGTACGCGCGCTGCGATGACCACGCGGGCGTCGAGAAGATGCTGCGCGCCACCGCCGCGCTCGGCGCCGGACAGGTTCGAGTCACGATGTTCCGACTCGAGCTGGGGGACTATCGCGACCTTTTTGACGCGGCTCGCGCCGATCTCGCCTGGGCGGTCGAGCTCGCGAGCGAGCTGTCGGTCAAAATTCTGATCGAGCTCCATCACGAGACCATCGCCGCCTCGGCGTCGTCGGCACTGCGTCTCATCGACGGCTTCGATCCGCGCCACATCGGCGTCATCCACGACCTCGGCAACCTCATCATCGAGGGTCAGGAGCAGTATGCGAGCGCGTTCCAGCTACTCGGACCGTATCTCGCGCATGTGCACGTGAAGAATGCGGTCTGGGTCGCCGGCGAACCCGACGCCGACGGCATCGTGCCCTGGCACTCGGAGTGGGCGCCGTTGCGCACCGGCCAGGCGGATGTCCGCGCCTACGTCGCGGCCCTCGTCGCCCACGGCTACGACGGCTGGATCACGCTCGAAGACTTCTCGACCGTTCTGCCGCTTGAGCAGCGCACGCGCGACAATCTCGCGTTCATCCGCGACGCGTACGCCCGCGCGGTCGAGGCGCAGGGATGAGCACTCCGCGGCATCCGATTCGACTCGCCCACCTCGGGCTTGGCGCGTTTTCCCGCGCCCATCAGGCGTGGTACACGCAGGCCGCCAACGATCGCGGTGCTGACTGGGGCATAGCGGCATTCACTGGCCGAACGCCCGACATCGCTCGGGAGCTGTCCGCCCAGGACGGCCGGTACACGCTGATCACGCGTGCCGCGAATGGCGACTCCGCGCAGGTGATCGACAGCATTGTCTCGGCATCGGACGGCGCGGACAACGCAGCCTGGACCTCGACTCTCGCGAATCCGGATGTCGCGGTCGTGACTGTCACCGTTACCGAGGCCGGCTACCTCCCGGCCGCGACTCCGCCCCGTCGCCTCGCCGAGGGTCTGCGCGCTCGCCGCGCCGCCGCATCCGGACCCATCGCGATCGTGTCCTGTGACAACGTTCCCGCCAACGGAACGAAATTGAAGGAGTTGGTGCTCCAGCAGGCCGATAACGACCTGTCGGAGTGGATCCACGACAACGTCTCCTTCGTTGTGACGATGGTGGATCGGATCACGCCGGCGGCGACCGATGAGGATCGCCGCATCGCGCGCGGGCTGGTCGGCTGGGATGACCGGGTGCCGGTGGTCACGGAACCGTTCAGCGAGTGGGTGCTCCAGGGCGAGTTTCCGGCGGGGCGACCCGACTGGCACGAGGTGGGTGCGCAGTTCGTCGACGACGTCGAACCGTACGAGAATCGCAAGCTGTGGCTGCTCAACGCCGGTCACTCCCTTCTCGCATACCGCGGTCTCGAGCGGGGGCACTCGACCGTGTTCGACGCGTTCGCCGACGAGACCCTGCGCGGTGAGGTCGAGCAGCTCTGGACCGAGGCGCGCCCGGTGCTCGCGCTTCCGGCGGACGAAGTGGATGCGTGGCTTGAGCAGCTGAGAACACGGTGGCAGAATCCGCGCATCGAGCACCGCCTTGCGCAGGTTGCTCAGGGAGGGGAGCAAAAAGTGCCCGCGCGAATCCTGTCGGTCGCCCACGAGAGGGAGGCTGCCGGCCTGCCGCCCGGGGAGGCCGGCGCCGAAGTCGTCGCCGCGTGGAATCGTTACCGAAAGACAACGGGAGCATCATGAAAATCGACAAAGCCGAAGTGATCGTCACGAGCCCGGATCGCAACTTCGTCACCCTCAAGCTGACCACCGACGACGGGCTCACCGGACTCGGCGATGCAACGCTGAACGGGCGCGAACTCTCCGTCGTGAGCTACCTCGCGGATCACGTGGTGCCACTGCTGATCGGCCGCGATGCGCACAACATCGAAGACACCTGGCAGTTTCTGTACCGCAGCGCCTACTGGCGGCGAGGTCCCGTGACGATGGCGGCGATTGCCGCCGTGGACGTCGCCCTGTGGGATCTGAAAGCGAAGGCCGCGGGAATGCCGCTCTACCAGTTGCTCGGGGGTGCCAGTCGCACTGGGCTGCTCGCCTACGGGCACGCGAGCGGCAAAGACATCCCCGAACTGTTCGATTCGGTTCGATCGCACCTCGATCAGGGCTATCGCGCCATCCGCATCCAGACCGGGGTGCCCGGATTGCGCGCAATCTACGGCGTCGCATCCAACGTCACGTCAGCGGGCAACACGGGCAAGCGGTACGACCACGAGCCAGCCCAGCGAGCGCCGCTCCCCGTCGAAGAAGACTGGGACACCCGCGCGTACCTCACGCACCTGCCCGGGGTGTTCGAGGCGGTGCGCAACGAGTTCGGGCCGAGCATCCCGTTGCTGCACGACGGACACCACCGGATGACGCCAATCCAGGCGGCGAAGCTCGGGAAAGCACTCGAACCATATGACCTGTTCTGGCTCGAAGACTGCACGCCTGCCGAGAACCAGGCCGCCCTGCGACTTGTGCGCCAGCACACGACCACACCGCTCGCGATCGGCGAGGTGTTCAACACGGTCTGGGACTATCAGACCCTCATCACCGAGCAACTCATCGACTACGTGCGAAGTGCAGTCACTCACACCGGCGGCGTGACCGCGCTCAAGAAGATCCTCGAATTCGCGGCGCAGTATCAGATCAAGTCCGGCATGCACGGACCGACCGACATTTCGCCCGTCGGAATGGCCGCAGCGATGCACCTCGGACTCGCGATCCACAACTTCGGGATCCAGGAGTACATGAAGCACGGCGAGGCGACGAACAGAGTGTTCGAGCAGTCGTTCAGTTGGAATGACGGCATGCTGCACCCGGGCGACCAGCCGGGTATCGGCGTCGAGCTGAAAGTGGATGAGGCGGGCAAGTATCCCTATCAAACGGCCTATCTGCCGTACAACCGGCTGGCCGACGGCACAGTTCACGATTGGTAGTCCGGTCGCGGACCGGGCGGAAACGATAGCGTTTATCCATGAGCCCTGACCCAGTCGTCGTGACCGCCTACTTTCATCCATTGCCCGGAAAGCGCGAGGAGCTTCTTGAGGCACTCCGCATCGCGATCCCAGGGGTTCACGACGAACCGGGATGTCTGCTCTACGCGATCCAGGAAGCTCCCGATGGCACGATCGTCATGATCGAAAAGTGGGAGAGCGAGGCGCTGCTCGACGAGCACGGATCGAGCGCGGCGGTCGCCGCAGCCGCTCCCACCTTCGCGACGGCGCTCAGTTCACCGGTCGCCGTGACTCGCCTGAGACCGATTCCCATCGGCGATCCCGTGAAGGGCGCTCTGTGAGCGACCGCCTCCGAGTGGTTGTCGCGACGCCACTCGCCGAGGAACTCTGTGTGCTGATCGAGCAGCGCGAACCGCGCATCGACCTCATTCGCGATCAGGAACTGCTTCCGCCGCAGCGGCATCCCGGCGATCACGTCGGCGATCCCGAATTCACGCGAACGCCCGAGCAGCAGGCGCGCTTTGAGGCCCTCGTCGACTCCGCGCAGGTGTTGTACGGTCTGCCTGACGAGTCGGGTGCGGCCATGCATCGCACTGCCGACGCCAACCCCGGCCTCCTCTGGGTGCACGCGACGCCGGCGGGCGGCGGCGCGCAAGTGAAGGCATCCAAGTTGAGTGAGGAGCAGCTGAAGCGCATAGCCTTCACTACGTCCGCAGGGGTGCACGCCTCGACCCTCAGCGAATTCGTGCTGCTCGGTGTTCTCGCCGGCGCGAAAGAGCTGCCGCGGCTGCGCGAACGCCAGCAACGTCACGAATGGAACAAGCGCTGGGCGCTCGGTCAGGTCGCCGAGCAGACCATTCTCGTCGTCGGTCTCGGCGGCATCGGGCGACGCTCGGCGGAACTGCTGGCCGCGCTCGGGGCGACCGTCATCGGCGTCCACAGGCATCCGGTCACGAGCCCCGGGGTCTCAAAAGTCGTCCCGGTCGAGCAGCTGGCGGATGCGGCATCCGAAGCCGATGCGATCGTGCTCGCGCTCCCCGGCACCGACCTGACGCACAAGATGCTCAGTCGCGAAGTGCTCGCACGGGTCAAGCCCGGCATCACCATCGTCAATGTGGGTCGCGGCACGACCGTCGACGAGGAAGCCCTGATCGAGGCGCTGGAGGATGGCCGGGTCGGTTTCGCCGCACTCGACGTCGTGTACTCGGAGCCGCTTGATCCGGACAGCAAGCTCTGGGATCTTCCGAATGTGTTGATCAGCCCGCACGTCGCAGCGCTCAGCAACCAGGAGGATCGACGCATCGCGGAGCTGTTCGCGCAGAACGCGACGCGGTTCCTGGATGGCCAGCCGTTGCTCAACTCGGTTAACACCCGTGAGTTCTACTGATAAGCTCGGCCACTGGTTTTAGAAATGAAATCGACAGAACTTCGGCGAGGGATCTGCAGCAAGCAATCTGCGATCCGTAATCGACGCGGTGGAGTCCAGCTTTCCGGCTAGTCCTCACGCTGACATGCGTTCGAGTTGAACAACAGACCACGATCTGGGCCGCCCGCAACCGGCCCGCAAGGAGAAACACCATGGCCGACGACAACAAGCTCATCGCCGAACCGCGTACCTCGTTCGGTAAGGGTGCTGCGCGCAAGATCCGCGCACTCAACAAGATCCCCGCAGTGATCTACGGACACGGCACCGAGCCGCAGCATGTCACGCTGCCGGGACACCAGGTCGCGCTGATCATCCGTAAGGCGAACGCGATCCTCGATCTCGACATCAATGGCAAGAGCCAGCTGGCGCTCGTGAAGGATGTGCAGAAGGACCCGGTGCGCCAGATCATCGAGCACCTCGACCTCATCGTCGTGCGCAAGGGCGAGAAGGTCACCGTTGACATCGCGGTGCGTGTTGAGGGCGAATCCGCTTCGGGCACGACCGTCAACCACGATGCCAACACGCTGTCGATCGAGGCAGAAGCCACCAACATCCCCGAGTTCCTCACCGTCTCGGTCGAGGGCCTCGAGGAGGGCGCGCACATCCTCGCGAAGGATGTCGCACTGCCCGCTGGCTCCACGCTGATCACCGACCCGGAGACGCTCGTCATCAACGTCACCGGTGAAACCGCGCAGGACCTCGGCGAAATCGAAGAGGCCGAGCCCACCGAAGAGGCCGCGGAGGGTGCAGAAGAAGCATCCGCCGAGGAGCCGGGCGAGTAGTTTCCCTGCTCCGCTCACTACTGACACGGCTACGCCGCGTAAAGCCGCCAGTGGACACAAACCAGTGGCTTGTAGTCGGGCTCGGCAATCCCGGGCCCGGCTACGCCGGCAATCGCCACAACGTCGGCAACATGGTTGTCGGCGAGCTTGCGGCGCGCGCATCCGCCCCGTTCAAAAGCCATCGCACCAACGCGCTGGTCGCTGAGGGCCGAACCAGCGTTGATGGTCCACGGCTGATTCTTGCGAAGCCGACATCGTTCATGAATGTATCCGGCGCACCAGTTGCCGCCCTCGTGCGGTTCTACAAGATAGACCCGTCGCGAATCATCGTGGTTCACGACGAGCTGGATGTTCCGTTCGACACCCTTCGCCTCAAAGTTGGCGGAGGGCACGGCGGTAACAACGGCATCCGCGACATCATCTCGGCGCTCGGCACCGGAGATTTCATCCGGGTGCGCGTTGGTATCGGGCGACCTCCTGGCCGGCAGCCCGCCGCCGATTTCGTGCTGCACGATTTCTCGGGCGAGGAGCGCAAGGTTCTGCCGAACATCCTCTCGGATGCGGCGGATGCCGTCGAACACATCACTCGCGAAGGGCTCGCCGCCGCGCAGCTGCGGTGGCATACCGCTTCGTAGTCACCACTCCGACTGGTAGCCGTTTCTCGTCAGCCAGGCGCGCGCACAAAACGCCATGCGCGCGGCGCTCGCCAGGTGAGCGTCGAACACGATCGACACGGTTTCCCGCGGAACAATGATGCGGTCCGCGATGTTTGAGATGATCTCCCGGCCGCAACGCGCCAGCATCCTCGCCACCTGCTCAGCGAGAAGCGGATGATCGATCGGTGCGAGAGATTGCGCTTCACCGAGTTGAAACACCGAACCGTCGCCGATGTTGAGTTCGATGTAGCGGTACATCCAGACATCCTGGTTCGCCCACAGCGCGATCGAACGCAGAGGGGACGGGTGCAGGAACAGTCCGTGTTGGAAATCCAGGTCTATGGATGACGCCACGATCTCGGGAGCGAGACCACCGTCGACGTCGTTGACGAGCTTGCTCAGGTCGTAAAACCGGTGCCGAGTGAGCTCGTCGATCGCCTGCATTACTGAACTGTATCGCCAACACCACCTCCAGTTCTGTGCCCAGTGTGGGGCTGATTGGCCGGCCGAGACTAGGGATTTTGGCGAGTAGAACGACCGTTATCGTTGAGGTATGCGTGTGTTGGTGGCCGGCGCGTCCGGAGCGATTGGACGGGTCCTCGTGCCCCACCTCCTCGAAGCCGGGCACACGGTTGTTGGCATCACGCGTCGCGCCGGATCGCTGGCCGACACCGGGGCACAGGAGATCGTCGCGGATGTCTCACGTCGCGCGGAGTTCCTGGCGGCACTCGACGGAGTTCGAGCGGACGCCGTCGTGCACCAGCTCACCGCGTTGAAGAGGCCGCCGATGCACTACCGCGACATGCGCACGACGAATCGGCTGCGCCATGAGGGAACGAGCACCCTGATCGCCGCGGCGCGTCGGGTCGGCGCGACGAAGTTCGTGGGCGCATCCATCTTCTATGGTTACGGTTTCTCCGATCATGGTCGCCTCCCGGTCGATGAGATGTCGCCCTTCGGCGAGCCGGATGGCGAGAACGACGCCGTGCAATTCGCACTGCTCAGTCTCGAACAGCAGGTGCGGGCGTTCGGCGGCGTCACCCTTCGCTACGGACTGGTCTATTCGCCTGAGGTGAAGTCCGTTTCGCCCGTGCCAGCCCGGTGGCGGGGCCTGCTGCCCATGCTGCACGTCTCGGACGCCGCGGGCTCGGTCGTTGCAGCTCTCGCGAAGGGCAAGCCCGGCGAGGCCTACAACATCGCGGACGATAACCCGATGACCTACCGCGCGCGCGAGAAGGCCCTCGCCGTCGCGGCGGGGGTACGGCCTCCGCTCGTGCTTCCGGATGGGGTGCTCCGCACCGCGGCCCCTTTCGGCTCCCAGTTGCTCACGCGCACGAGCATCCGGATGTCAACTGACAAGGCACGCAGGCAACTCGGCTGGTCGCCGCAGTATCCGTCGATGGAGGACGGCCTCGCCCGGCGGCCCGACGAAGGCTAACGGCTGGCGCGCTCCTGCAGTGCTGCAACGACGACCGGCCAGTTCGCTTTCTCGAAGATCAGCTCGATGGTCACGATGCGTCCGTCCCTCACGGTGACCAGCTCGACGCACGGAACCGCTCCCGCCGCGGTGTCGGTCACGAAGTCGTAGACGACGCATGCGTCGTCACCGTCGGTAAAGACCTTGCGGATGTCATTCCTCACAAGCACGGGCAGCAGGCGCGCCAACGCGCTGATCCATTGCGCCTTGTCGAAAGTGTCCCCGGCGAGCGTCGCGACGAGGTCCTCCGCGAAGAGGTCGTCGAGCAGTCCGAGTTTCTTCGCGCCGACCGAATCAACGTAGGCGGTGGCGAGGATGGCAGCTTCACTCTGTGGCATGCCGATCACCGTACCGCCAGTATGGACTGAACGAAAGGAGTGTTCGAGATGCCGGTGTGGATTTGTGCGGCGTGCGCGGTCGAGCATCCGGATACCGCCGAGCCTCCCACGCGGTGCCGCATTTGCAACGACGAACGACAATACGTGCCCATGAGCGGGCAGTCATGGACAACTCTCGAGCGGCTGGGCGCGGCGGGCACGCAGCTCACGATCGTGGAGGTCGAGCCGAACCTGTTCGGCATCTCGGAGCATCCTCAGGTGGGTATCGGCCAGCGCGCGCACCTCATTCGGACCGCTGGTGGAAACCTGTTGTGGGATCCGACCGGCTTCGTGGATGAGGCGGGCGCCGAGCAAGTTCGCGCGCTCGGGCCGGTTGCGGCGATCGTGGCCAGCCACCCGCACATGTACGGCGTGCAGGTCGAGTGGTCGCGGGCGCTCGGTGGGGTTCCGGTGCTGGTGTCGGAAGCGGACCGCGAGTGGGTGCAGCGACCGGACGCGGCGGTCGAGTTCTTTGGCGGCGACTTCTTCAGCGGCGACCACGAGGTAGTGCCGGGCGTGACCCTGCGAACGCCGGGCGGCCACTTCCCTGGCAGTGTCGTTGCTTACTGGTCTGAGGGCGCCGAAGGTCGCGGCGTGCTGCTGTCGGGCGACACGATCTTCCCAGGGCCGGATGGCAAGTGGGTGTCCTTCATGCGGAGCTATCCGAACAACATTCCGCTCTCGATCGCCGTCGTCGATCGCGTGGCGAGGGCCACGAACGCGCATCCGTTCGATCGCATCTATGGCAACTTCGGCGGCGTCATCCCGACGGACGCGCAGGCCGTCGTGCGCCGCTCCGCGGACCGTCAGATGTCGTGGATGCGAGGCGACTTCGACGACCTGACCTGATCCATGACCGGGGCGAGCAGCCTGTCAGCCGCCCCGCCTAGACTGGATGCGTGGTACTCGAAGGATTAATCGGGGGGCTTTCGCGCGCCCGCACTTTCGAGAACGCACTTTCGTACTCGGCTCGCAGCGCCGATTTCTCGCTCGTAGACGGGCTCAGGGCGCCGCTCCTCGCGGGTCTGATGCAGCAGCGCGGTGGCCCACAGGTACTGCTGGCGATCACGGCAACAGGACGTGAATCCGAGGGGCTGCGTTCTGCGCTGGCCTCACTCGTGCCGCACGCAGAGATCATCGAGTTCCCGGCCTGGGAGACGCTTCCGCACGAACGATTGAGCCCGAGTGCCGAAACGGTCGGCAAGCGCATTGACGCGCTTCGTCGGCTCAGGGCGTGGGAGGCTGCCGGGGTCGAAGCGCGCCGTTCGATCATCGTGGTTGCGTCAGTGCGCGCGGCCCTTCAGCCGCTGGCCGACAACCTCACCGACCTCGAGCCGATCACGCTCACCGCAGGCGGGCGGGGCTACGACCTCACCGACATCGCACGCCAGCTCGTCGACCTGGCATATGCCCGCGTAGACATGGTCACGCGACGCGGCGAATTCGCGGTACGCGGAGGCATCCTCGATGTGTTCTCGCCGATCGCGGATCATCCGGTTCGAGTCGAATTCTTCGGCGACGAGGTCGAGCAACTCCGCTTCTTCTCGGTCGCCGATCAGCGCAGCATCGGTGACCCGCTGCCGCTGGCCGAATTTCCCGCCAGCCGTGAACTACTCCTGAGCGAGACGGTGCGTCAAAGGGCGCGTGAGATGCAGCACGAGTTCCCGAGCATCGCGCAGATGCTTGCCAAGATTTCCGAAGGTATCCCCGTCGAAGGCATGGAGTCGCTTGCGCCCGCGCTGGTCGACAAGGTTGTTCCGCTCACCGACTACCTGCCGAAAGGCGCCGCGATCGCGGTGCTGTCTCCCGAGCGGGTCGCGACCCGGGCAGTGAGCCTGCTCGAGACGAACCGCGAGTTCCTGAGCGCGGCGTGGAGCGCGGCAACAGCGGGTGCGGAGGCGCCCATCGATCTGGATGCCGGCGACTTCCTGACCCTTCCCGACCTGCGAAAGAGTGCCGGCGATCGCGCGTGGTGGACCCTCAGCACTTTCGATAGTGGGGCGGATTCGCGGGTCGAGCCCGTCGAGACCTCACCACCGAATTCCCCGTCGGTCGAAGACCTGGTCAACTCGGCTGGCGAGTACGTGCGCATCGAGGCGAACTCCGTGCCGAACTTCGCGGGCCAGGTGAACGGTGCCGTGGAGCATGTGCGCGACCTGACACAGGATGGCTGGACGGTCGCGGTCGCGGCGCTCGGCCCGGGGCTGGTCGAGCGCGCGGCAGACGTGCTCGGCGAGCACACGGTCGCCGCTCGCATCGTCGATGCGGTCCCGGAGCCCGTCGAACGGGGCATCGCGTACCTCCTGCAGGCATCCGTCGAGTC
>JAUZFR010000083.1 GCA_030840335.1 Actinomycetota bacterium
TCGGATCGTGCCACGCTCATCCACATCACCAGCGACCCGCAGCTCTACTCGCCCGACGGCGGGGGATGGTGGGATGTGCCGGTTGCGGCCGTGTCGAGTCTCGACACCACGACGAGCGCCCGCGCGGACTATCTCGAGCAGAAGAAGAGGCAGAAACCGTACCTCGGCGGAGAGTGACGGCGACCGGACGCTACTTGTCGACGAGGGTGATCTCGAACGAGTAGAGGTCGGGACGGTACGCATGATGACCGAACTCCACGGCACTACCGGAATTGTCGTAGGCCGTGCGATCCATCGTGAGCACGGGGTCGTGCCGGTCGATCTGTAACAACCGGCTCTCGGCGAGTGTCGCGCGCCGGGCGCCGATGTTCTGGCGCGCCACGCGAATGGAGACACCCCTGCCCCGCAGAATCTCGTAAAGTCCGCGCTGCGAGAGGTCCTCCTCGCTGAGGTCGGTGAATTCCTCCGGCAAGTAGTTCTCGAGGATCGCGAGCGGCACACCGTCCGCCCGGCGAACCCGCTTGATGTGGAGCACGGGTGCATCGAGCTCGACTCCCAGCCGTTCGGCCATGCGGGCATCCGCTCCGATGACCCCGTGATCGAGTAGCTCTGTGGTAGGCACGCGATTCTCACTCAGGAGGTCTTCGTAGAGGCTGGTCAACTCCACCTTGCGTGTCACCTGGCCGTGAACGACCTGCGTGCCGATGCCGCGGCGACGAACGAGAAGGCCCTTGTCCACGAGATCCTGGATGGCCCGGCGCACGGTCGGGCGCGACAGCTTCAGTCTCTCCCCGAGCGCGACCTCGTTTTCGAGGCGCGACCCCGGCGGCAGTCGCCCGTCGAGGATGGCGCTCTCGATCCGCGTCGCGATCTGGAAATAGAGCGGGATCGGACCGGATCGGTCCAGATCCAGAAAGAGGTCGCTCGGCAGGTTATGCGCTCGCTGCTGCACTGGGACTCCGGTCAGAGATGTTCGACGCGCCATTCCGGGCGATATGTGCGAACAATGTTACACACTTGTTTGGATGCGAGGTTCGGCCCGTTAAGGAACAGGCGAGAACCGCAGCGAAAGCGATCGAGCCTCCGGCCGCAGCAGTGCGTCGGGCCAGACATCCGGACCGCAGGCACGGGAGCCGAGTCCGTTCTGTGCGGCGTCGAGATACAGGTGGGCGGCTGTAGGAGCAGGCAGCTCGTGCTGGTGTCTGGCGAGATCGACCTGCTCTGCGGTGTGGCGGGCCAGGGTGAACCCCGGGCGGCGACCGCGCGAATCCGCCTCGGCTTCGACGCGCAGCCATTCCGCGCCATCCGCCGCGAGGTCGAGGCGGCGCAGGTCGCTGCGGTGCCCACTCTCCTGCGGCCACGCGTAAGGCACCGTCAACTCGTCGATCCCCGCTTGGAATCGGCCCACCCGCACGCCGCGGCGCGAATCCGGATACGACTCCCCCGGTCCGGTTCCGAACCATTCCGCCGCGTTCACGCCGAGCGGAAGGTCGAAGCGAACGCCGAAGCGCGGCAAAACGAGCCTCCAGCGCGACGTGGGGATGAGCTGCAGGTCGAGTAACACGGCCCCGTCGTCGAGGGACCAGAGCTCGTCGACGATGACCGCCTCGCGGGTGTCTGCCGCCGCCCAACGCGACCTCCGCTCGAAGGAGTCGGCGGTACGTCGAGTCTCGAGAACACGAGAACTCAGCCGGTCGAGACCTGCGTCGCGCCACCGTGAAGCATAGGACGACCCCGGAACGCCGAGTCCGCGGCCCTCCATGGGATCGCTGACATCGTAGCTCCCGGTGTGCGAGCCATTGTCGTTGTCGGTGGGGGCGCGCCAGACTTCGAGGCGCGGCCCCGACACGGGTGAACCAGCGAGCGCGACCAGACGCCCGTCGGCGAATTCGGCTGGGCCGAGGGTGAAGCGTTCCCGCGCATCGTGCAGCTCGCCGGAATCACCGTTCGCGCGCCTGAACGATCGCGAGCGAGAAGGCTGCCGAAGTGATCCAGAGGCTACGGCCGCCTGTCCCGTAGCGAGCACGTGCCCGGAGGTTGCCCATGCGGCGTCGGCCAGGAGCGCGGCCGACACGGTGAACCACACTTCGCCGCTGCCGCCGAGAGTCTGCGGATCGAGGGCGACCTCTATTTCCGCCATCTCGCCAGCAGCGAGCGCTGCCACGTCGGCACCCAGGACATGGACAACTCCAGTGCCGATCTCCGCGCCGTCGCGCTCAAGGCGCCACGGGAAGATGAGGTCGCTGGTATCCGAGGAGTGGCGCAGGTTGCGCACGGTCAAGTGCGCAGTACCGCCGACGACATCGATGTCGAACCGGATGGGCGCGGTCACCGCAGCGAACTCGACGAGCCCGGGGGTCGCCGTGCCGTCGGACAACACCATGCCATCCATACAGAAGTGACCGTCATGCACCCCGGTCTCGCCGAAGTCGCCGCCGTAGCCGAAGAACTCGACCCCGTCAGCGGTGCGGGTCCGGATGCCGTGGTCGCGCCACTCCCAGACGAATCCGCCGTGCAGGCGCGGATACCGATCCACGAGATTCTCGTAGAGGTCGATGCCGCCCGGGCCGTTGCCCATCGCATGCACGTATTCGCAGAGCAGGAAGGGCTTGGTGCGCTGGCGCACGCCCTCCGCGACGGACGCGTTCAGCAATGGCGCTGTCGACTCGCTGCCGATGCTCACGACTTCGGCGATGGTCGCATACATGCGCGAGTAGACGTCGGTGTAGTTGCCGGCGTGATCGCCTTCGTAATGCACCGGGCGTTCGGGGTCGCGGGCATGCACCCACTCGGCCATCGCGGCCAGGTTCGCGCCCGTGCCGGACTCGTTCCCGAGTGACCACATCACGATGCTCGGATGATTCTTGTCCCGCTCGACGGTGCGCTCGATGCGATCCAGATAGGTGGCGCGCCAGGCGGGGTCCTCGCTGGGGTTCCCCATCCATTCGTCGGTCCCCGGTGCGAATTCGCTGCCGCCGTGGTGGAAGGCATGCGTTTCGATGTCGCACTCGAGCATCACCCAGAAGCCCAGTTCATCGGCGAGGTCGAGCACTCGTGGATGCGGCGGGTAGTGCGACGTGCGGATCGCGTTGACGTTATGCCGCTTCATCAATTCCAGATCACGACGCACGAACTCCTCGTCGAAGCCGCGACCGAGGTCGGGATTCGTCTCATGGCGATTCATGCCATGCAGTACGACTCGGCGCCCGTTGACGAGGAACTGATCACCGACGATCTCAACCGTGCGGAAACCAAGCCGCAGCGCGATCGTCTCCGCGTTGCCGCGACTTGCGATCGTCGCGTCATAGAGTCTCGGGCGCTCGGCGGTCCACGGCTCGACCTCGTCGATTCCGATAGACGCGACCTCCGACGCATCCGACCACTCGACATCCACACCCAGCTCCGGCACAGCGAGCCGAACCGGGAATGCCGAGGCGGTGACGCGCAGCTCGGTCGAGAGAGTGCCAGCCCCGGTACTCGAGTCGAAACCGGCTCGTACCCAGACGTCGTCGATCCCGGCAGCCGGCCGAGCCTGCAGGGTGACGTCGCGGAAGATCCCGGGCAACCACCACTGGTCCTGGTCCTCGATGTAGGTCGAAGCGGACCACTGGTGCACGCGCACCGCGATCGTATTCGTGCCCGCCCGAATTGCGGTCGTGATATCGAACTCCTGCGCAAGCCGGGATCCCGTGCCGACGCCGATCTCGACCCCGTTCACCCAGACGCGGTAGCGAGACTCGACCCCGTCGAAGCGCAGCACGACCGCCTCATACCCGTCGCGATCCATCCACGCGGAGGGCACCACGAACGTTCGTCGGTGATCTCCAGTGGGATTCTCGTCGGGCGAGAATGGCGGATCCTGTGGAAACGGCAGCTGCACGTTCGTGTACTGCGGAGCCCCGTAGCGCCCCTCGCCGTGCAGCACCCACGACTTCGGCACTGGAAGGATGTCCCAGCTCGAGTCGTCGAAGTCGGGATCGGCGAACGCGTCGGGCGCCTCCCCGGGCAGCACGTCGGGTGCGCCGAGCGAACCGGGGACTCCGGCCAGCAGCCGGAAGCGCCAGTCACCGTTCAGAGACAGGGAGGGCGCGTCCGAGCGCAACCACGACCGCGCGGTGCGACGCAGGCCGGTTCCGGGGCCGACATCATTCAGGTAGGAGTCTGTTGCTTCCATGGGAGTCCTTCTCAACTGGCGGCGCGCGGCGCGCGGAACCTCAGTGTCATCAGTTCGAACGGCCGAAGCGTCAGCTCGACGAGTCGATCAGCCGTGCTACGGATTTCCGTGCCCGCGACCGCGCGTTCCAGCAGGTCGACCGTCTCGACAGCTTCCCAGTCGATCGACGTCGTTAACGTCGATGACGAGCGATCCCCGTGAGCCTCGTAGAGCCGAACGATGAGGTCCCCGCTCCCGTCCTCGGCGAGCTTGACGGCCTCCACGACGATCGCGGGGTTCGAAACCGCGAGCAGCGGCTCCACAGGGATCCCCCGCGTCGGCCGCACAGGAAGGCTCTGTCGGTAGCCGTCCGTGATCGCCTCGGGGATGCCGCCGGGACGGAGGCTGATCGTGAATGAATGCATGCCCTGATCGGCATACGGATCCGGATAGCGCGGTGCCCGCAGCAGCGACAGCCGCGCCACCGTCATGGGTCTGCCCGCCGGAGAGGTCAGGGTGCGGATGTCGTGACCGTAGACCACGTCGTTCGCGATCGCGACGCCCCACGACGGCTCCCCCACGTGGATCCAGCGGTGCGCGACGGTCTCGAAGCGAGCGGCATCCCATGACGTGTTGCGGTGGATGGGCCGGTTCAGGTGACCGAACTGGATCTCCGAGGTGGAATGATCCGCACGCACATCGAGTGGGAACGCGAGCTTCAGCAGCTTCTGCGACTCGTGCCAGTCGATCTCGAACGCGAAGTCGATCCGACCGTTGACCACTCGCACGCGGGCATCCACCGTCGAAGCGCCGAACTCGTGACGGATGTGAACCGCGTCGCCGTCGACGACGACCGACACCGGGTCGAGCAGCTCGCGTCCCGAACGCTGATCTTCCTCGTTGATGTCCCACGCGTCCCACTCACGCGGGGTGTCGCGCAGGAGTTGCAGCACGCCTCCTGCCAACCCCTCGGGGATCAGCTCGCGATCGGCGGCGAGGTCTCGAACGGAGACGAGCGACCCGCGACGGTCAATGACGACCCGCAGCGCGGCATCCTCCAGCACTACCTCGTCGTCGACCGTGCGCGGAGTGGCGGATGTCGGCGGGGAAGCCGCGCCGATCGCCATCGCCGAAACGCCGTGCAGCGCGAAAGGACCCGCGTTGGCTGCGAGTTCGGTGTCGCCGTCACCGGCGAGCGCGGCGAGCGCCGTTTCGATGATCGCACCGAGCGACGAAGCGACTCGGGCGTACCCCGCCTCCGCGTCCTGGTGCACCCAGGCGATCGAGGTACCGGGGAGGATGTCGTGGAACTGCTGGAGCAACACCGTGCGCCAGGCGTCGCGGAGCTCGGTTTCCGGGTACGGCGTGCCACGCAGGATGCTCGCAGTCGCCGACCACAGCTCCGCTTCTCTCAGCAGCGCCTCGCTGTGCCGATTGCCGCGCTTGGTCTTCTGTTGTGACACCAGGGTGCCGCGGTGGAGCTCGAGGTACATCTCGCCGACCCAGACCGGCGGATCGGTCAGCTCGGCCTCGGCGGCCCTGAAGAACGAGTTGGGGTCGGAGAGCGTGATCCGCGGCGATCCGTCGAGGTCCCGCTTGCGAGTGGCCTGTGCGAGCATCTCGCGCGTTGGACCGCCACCGCCGTCACCCCAGCCGAACAGGCTCAACACCTCCTTGGCGACCCCCTTCTCGCTGAAGGTCCGCTCGGTGCGCGCGAGGTCGAGCGCGCCGAGATCGGAGTTGTAGGTCTCGGCCGGCGGGAAATGGGTGAACAGGCGAGAGCCGTCGATCCCCTCCCACTGGAAGCTCGAGAACGGCATGCGGTTGGTCTCGTTCCAGGAGGGCTTCTGAGTCAGGAAGTACCGGGCTCCCGCCGCTCGCGCGATCTGGGGCAGGGCGGCGGTGTAACCGAACGAGTCCGGCAACCAGACCTCGTCACTCTCCACGCCGAACTCCTCGAGGAAGAACTGCTTGCCCATGACGAACTGGCGAGCGAGCGCTTCGCCGCCTGGCATGTTGGTGTCCGATTCGACCCACATTCCACCGACCGGGCGGATGCGCCCCGCGGCGACCGCGGCTCGCACCCGCTCAAACAACTCGGGCTGGCCATCCTTCAACCAGGCGTATTGCTGCGCGGAGGAGGCCGCGAAAACGAAGTCGGGATCGCGCTCGATCAGGTCGAGCACGTTGGCGAACGTCCTGGCGACCTTGCGCATGGTTTCGCGGGTGGGCCAGAGCCAGGCACAGTCGATGTGGGCATGACCGACCGCGGACACTTTCAGCGCGCTGTTCGACGCCCCCGTCGCGAGCACGCCGGCGAGCACGGAACGTCCGAGCGCGGCCGTGCCGGCCACGTCATCCGGGTCCATGCGATCGACCATCGACTCGAGCGCGTGAACGATCTCGGCTCGTCGCGATCCGTCTTTAGGCAGCACGTCGACCAGACCGTCGAGAGTGACGACATCCTGCAGCAACTCCCACACCGTGCGGTCCCGGCGAGCGAGCTCAAGCCGAACCACACGATAACGGGGGTTTTCGCCGGAGGTGCTCGGATCACCCAGGGGTGTCGGCTCGTATTCGTTGGGCACCTGAATCGTCGGGTTCGCGGCCGCCTCCAACAGCAGCCGGAAGGGGCCGGGTTCCGTTACCGGCACCCAGGCATTGAGCGGCTCAATCGCTTTCACGATCGAGCCGTCGGTCCGATACGCCGTGGCTTCGGCCTGGAAGCCCGGCTGCTGCGAGACGAAGCCGAGGTCGACGACGAGTTCGGTCTCGTCCGGCGCCCAGTCGGCCGGAACGTCGCCGCGCACATCGAACCACACCGTGTCCCAGGCGCGTCCCCAGGAATCCCCGATCGCGACCGGCTCGAAGTGCTGAGCGAGAGCCTCGGCGAAGGGAACCGGTTCGCCGCCTACGGCCCATGCGGTCAGGTCGACGGGACGTGTTTCGCAATACAGGGCGGGCTGGATACGGAATCGTGTGAACCGACGGACCCGCTGCATCGCCAGCGCCGCGGCATCAAGCTGCACCCGTCCATTCGGATTGGACTCGTCGGTCACGCTCCGGGCTCCCGCAGAGACACGGGCTCGCGAGTGTAGTAGTCGATGAGTGAGCCGTCCGGCGCGGTGAGCACCGGACGATCGAATTCTCCCGTCAGGTACATCGGCGTCACGACATAGGGTTCGCGCGCCTCCGTCGGGCGCGCCCAGCCGACACCGTTCGCGATCACGCGCTGCACGTCGGGGTGGTGGTAAACGGGGAAGATCTCGTCGCCCGGGCTGAAGTAGAACACTTTTCCGTAGCCGCGACGATACGTGACGCCACTGCGGAAGACCTCACCACCCGAGAAGCTGCTGATGAAGATCAGCTCGTCGGGCTCCGGAATATCGAAGTACTCGCCGTACATCTCCTGCCCCGGAATCCGGATCGGCTGCGGCACACCCTCGGTGATCGGATGCCGCGGCGCGACGGTCCAGACCAGCTCGCTGTCATTGTCGTTGCGCCAACGCAGACTGCACGTGGTTCCCATCAGGCGGCGGAAGATCTTCGAGTGGTGTCCCGAGTGCAGCACGATGATGCCCATCCCCTCGAGCACGTGACGATGGATTCGCTCGACGATCGCGTCATCGACCTCCTCGTGCGCCGTGTGTCCCCACCACAGCAGAACGTCGGTCTGGGCGAGCGTCTCCTCGGTCATCCCGTGCTCCGGCTCGTCGAGCACGCGCGTGGAGACGACGACGTCGTCGCCGAGCAGACGGGTGATGCCGTCGGCGATCGTGGTGTGCATGCCCTCCGGGTAGATCTCTCGCACGAGCGGGTTTACCTGCTCATGCCGGTTCTCGCCCCAGACGACCACTCTGATCGGTTCGGTACTGGTCATCGGGCGCCTCCTGACGCATTTGTGGCCGGGGCGGATCCCCATGCCGGTGTGTTGATGCCGTCGGTCGCGCTCGTCCAGGAGCGCAATTCCCGGGCGACATCGTCGTTGGTCTCATCGGTGATGGCTTGCGTGAGCGACTCCTCGAGAAGCGACCCGAGGTCCACCCGTTCGCCCTTCAGCGCGCTGCTGCGCACCGCGCCCTCGACCATCGCGAGGCTTCCGACATTGGCGCGCACCTCGTTCTGAGGTGTCGTCCCCGCGCGCAGCGAGGTAACGAAGTCTTCGAGCGAGCCGTCGATCTCCTCGCGACGCTTCGGCACGTCGAAGCCGACGCCCTCGGCATCCACGCGCAGAAGCTGATTGCCGTCCCACGCGGCCGCGCCGCGCTCGGCGTAGACGCGCCACTCGGCATTCCACGACGTCTGCAGGCCCCGCGTGCAGCGGCTACCGCTGTAGACGAAGCGAGCGCCCGAGGTGAGCTCAAACTCGGCGGACGCGGATGCGTCCCCCGCGAACCAGCTCCACGGCGGGTTCCACGTGCTGCAGCGCACCGCGACCGGCTCGTCGCCGGTGAGGTAACGCAGCACATCGAAGTGGTGGATCGAACCGTCGACGAGCAGCGGATGCGCCATCTCCTCGCGGAAACCGGGCTCGTGATCCTCGTGGAAGAACTGCGCGTTCACCGACGCAAGTGGACCAAGCTCGCCGACGACGTCGCGGAAGGCCGCCAGGTGGTTGAAGTAGCGACGCGACTGACTCACCATGAGCAGCCCACCCGTCACATTTGCGAGGGCGACCTGGCGAAGCGCCTCGGCGACGGTCGGCGCTAGCGGCTTCTCGCAGAGGACGGGAAGTCCAGCGCGCAGTGCCTGCTCGTTGACCACCCGATGCGCCTGCGGCACCGTCACGTTGATGACGGCCGCGGCGCCGGTGCGTTGAGCAACCTCGACGACCGAATCCCCGACCGCGACGCCCTCGAGGCCGAGGGACGTGATCGCGGATGCGGCAAGCTCGAGGTCGAGGTCCACCAGCCCAACGGTGACCGCGTGCGGCGATGCCGCAAGCATCTTCAGCCACTCCTTGCCCATGGCGCCAGCGCCAACGACCACCACCGGCAGTCGTTGTTCGGGCGCGCTCGAATGGTCCGTGCGATCGAGGGAACTCATCCCTTCACCGCCCCGCCGAGGCTGGACTTCAGCAGATGCTTGCGCACGAAGATGTACAGCACGGCCGGCGGCACCACGTAGACGATCGCGCTCGCGGCGAGGAGTCCCCAGTCGACATGGTTGTAGTCACTGAAGGCGCGGAACAACCCGATCGAGAGCGGATAGAGCTCCTGGCTCTGCAGCATCACGAGAGGGGTGAGGAAGTCACCCCAAATGCCCATGAAGGTCAGCATCGCCGCGGCCCCCAGTCCCGGACCGATGAGTGGGAGTACGACGCGCCGGATCGCCTGAAGCCGAGTGTTTCCGTCGACCCAGGCGGCCTCTTCCAGCTCGATGGGAACCGCCGAGATGGTGCCCTTGAGCAACCACAGCGTCACCGGGAGCTGAAGCACGGCCTCGACCAGGATGAGGCCGACGAGCGTGTTCGTGAGCTGCAGATTCACCATGATCAGGTAGAGCGCGACGATGGTCGCGGGGGCGGGGATCACCCTGATCAGCAGGATGCTGAACATGAAGGCGCGACGACCCTTGAACGCGAAACGGGCGAGGGCGTAGCCACCCGCGACTCCGAGGATGAGGTTGAGGGCCGTTCCACCGATACCGATGATGAGGCTGTTCACCAGCAGCATCGGAGTTCCCGCGCTGGTGAAGAAACGAATGAAGTTATCGAACGACAGGGCCGGAAGCTGCACGTTCGGCCCGGCGTGTCCATCGACCGAGCTGAAGACGACCCACGCGAACGGGACAAGGCAGAACAACACCATGAGTACGAGAAGCGTGTACGCCAGTACGCGCTGAACGACGTTCACGGGGGTGAGCGGACGGCGGCGGAAACGGCGAGCAAGCGCGGGCGCCTGCGGTGTCGCTGAGGTTGTCATCTCAGACCTCGACCTTCGAAAGCCGCACGTAGACGAGACCGAGAACCAGAACCAACGCCAGGAGGATCATCGAGGCGGCACTTCCGATTCCGATCTGGGCGAACTGCAGGGCGCGCTGGTAGATGTAGATCGCCGCGAGACGCGTTGCGCCACCCGGACCACCCTGAGTGAGGAAGTAGACGAGCCCGAAGACGCCCACCGTGCTGATTGTGGTCAGCAGAAGGTAGAGGAACACCGGACCGCGGATCAGGGGAAGAGTGATGTGCCGGAAAATCTGCACAGCCCGTGCCCCATCGATCCTGGCGGCCTCGATGAGATCCACAGGCACGTCTTCGAGCGCCGCCTGGAACATGATCATGGCGAAAGCAACGCCGCGCCAGATGTTGACGATGATGATCGACACCATCGGCACGACCTGAAGCCAGGATGTGGGGTCCGCGCCGAAGAGGCCGGTCAGCCGGTTCAGGGTGCCCTCGGAATTGTTGGAAAGCACGCTCGCCCAGGTCAGCGAGGCCACGACCTCCGGCACGATCATGGGCATGAGAACAGCCGCGCCCCAGAGGCCCTTTCCGCGAACCCACGGCCTGCTGAGCAGGATTGCCGCGACCATGCCGAGCACGGTCTGGCCGATGATCGCCGAGAAGAGAACGAACTGGCCGGTCTGACCGAGGGAGGCGAGAAAGTCCGAACTCGACAACAGGTACGTGTAGTTGTCGATGCCGACGAACTTGGGATCACGGGCTGCGAAGCCGGTGAGTTGAGTGTTGGTGAAACTGAGGTATGCGCCGTACAGCGCCGGTACGACGATGAAGACGACGATCAGTACTGCGCCGGGGCCGAGAAGAAGGAGAACGAACGGCCACGTGCGCCTGGGACGGCGCCGCCTGAGCGGCGACGGCTGTGGAGCCGTCGCCGCCCGGGTGGGTGCGCTGGTGCTGGTGGTCACTACTTGACCAGTGCCGGCCCGAGTAGGTCGGTCGCATCCTTCACGAACGCGTCATATGCCTGCTGGCCGGTTGCCTTGCCCTGGAGGATCGACTCCGTCGCGTTGGCGACCGCCTGCGCGATCTGCTCCGAGCCGTCGCCGGTCGGAACGTACAGGCTCGACGCCAGGTCCTTGCCTGCCTGGACCAGCTTCGGCTCCCCGGAGAAGGGCTTGATGTTGGCGATGTCATCGCGGACCGGCGCTGCGCCAGAGGCTACGAGCTGATCTGCGAGGGGCACGCCGGACGACAGGTACTCAGCGAGGAGCATTGCTGCTTCCTTGTGCTGCGACTTCGCCGCAATTCCGTAGCTGGATCCAAGACCGCTCCAACCGTAGGTCTTACCGCCAGCATCCATTGCGGGGTACTGCCAGGTGTCGACCTTGGTTTCGAGGTCCGGGATCGGAGTTGCGCCGCCGGGGCCCCAGTCAAACTTCCAGCCCCACGTGCCCTGAGCCGAAACCTGAAGCTTGCCAGCCGGGAACTTCTTGTACTTCGTGGGCTCCCAGGGGTTCGGGTTCTCCAGGTCCTGCACCGGCAGGAGGCCCTTGGTGACCAGGTCGCTGTACAGGTTAAAGGTGGGCAGCCATCCGGGGCTCTTCAGGTCCCACTTGCCGGTCTTGAGGCTGTAGTAGTTCTGGTCGACGCCGGCGAGGATCGGCTGGAAGCCTTCGGCCCACGAGCCTCCGCCCCACGCGGTACCTGCAGGGATGACGATCGGTGGGAGATTGCCGTTCTTGGCCTTGATCTGCTCGAGACGCGAGATCATGTCATCCCACGTCGCCGGCTGCGTGGTGTCGACGCCGTACTTCGTGAGGAGATCTTTGCGATAGAAGAAGTTCTGCACTCCCGTGTCGTGGACAAGGGCGTAGATCTTGCCGTCCTGGCGGACCATAGCCTTCTTGATTTGCGGGAAGTAGTGATCCCAGCCGTCCCACTTGGCGAGGTAATCGTCTTGCGGAGCGAGGTAACCGGCCCCCGCGAAGCCCGGGACCATGCTGTCTCCCAGGTCGATGACATCCGGAGCCTGGCCCGCGATGAACTGTTGCGTGATCTTCGTGACTAGCTGCGGGTCGGTGAGTATGTCACCCACCAGCTTGACCTTGATGTTCTTGCCCTGCTTCTTCATCGCTGCTTCGAAGCCGGGGATCTGCTTCTTGACAGAGTCGATGCCGATCTGCTTCGACTCCAGGATGGAGACGGTGATGGGTCCGTTGCTGCTATCGCTGCCGGCGGAGCAGGCCGTGAGCCCACTCGCGGCAACCACGACCGCGGCGAGGGCTGCGATTTTGCGGGTGCGCTTCATTGCGGTGCCTCTCTCTGCTTGCTCCCGTTGGCTACTTTGCCGAATCAATGGGAAAAAGCTAGTGCTAATGTTAGGACATAGTCTAAGACGCGTCAACCATTGTTTTCTAGCCTCAAAGTCCATTCAACCAACGTTTCGACGAGTGGTCAGCCCCGTAGCCGCGCCGTTTGTCCATTTGATAGAATTTCGCCGCGCGAATGACATCGCAGTGGAGCAGCTCGCGCAGAAGGAGGGTTCTATGCTGCGCGGCAGCAACCTCCTCCGTCTTGCGGACTACAACCAGGCCGTCATCCTTGACCTGATTCGGCGCGAACCCGGCAGAAGCAGGGCGGACCTCCAGCGCAACTCCGGGCTCTCGTCGCAGACGATCTCCAACATCACGCGGCGCCTCATCGACGCCGAGATGATCCGGGAAAGCACGCCGACCGACGTGGCCCGCGGGCGTCCGAGCATCCCGTTGACTGTCAATGGCGGCGGTGCTTTCGCGGTCGGGGTGCACGTCGACCCCGCCCGCCTGACGATCCTACTCATGGATGTCGCGGGCGAGGTGCTGCATCAGCAGCAGCTCCGCACTCCGCAGGCCGCGAACCCCGACGCGATGACGTCGCTGATCGCCGTCAGCACGGGACGCCTCATCCGCGAGGCAGGCATCGACCGCGACCGCGTGCTGGGGCTGGGTATCGCGGTGCCGGGTCCGCTCGATGTGCGCTCGGGCGTCGTGCTCGACCCCCCGCAGCTTCCGAGGTGGCGTGGGGTACGGCTGCGGTCCGACCTCCACGACGCGACCGGGATGCCGGTACTCCTGGATAAGGACGTCATCGCGTCCGCCACCGCCGAGTTGCGCGCATCCGCCGATTCGGACTTTCTGTTCCTCTATCTCGGGTCGGGCGTCGGAGCATCCGTCGTCACGCAGGGCCAGGTGCTTCGCGGGGTCAGCAACAACATCGGTGAGGTCGGGGACATCCTGGTCGACGCCTCGGCCGAGGACCTGGGGTGGGGCGGGCGCCGAGGCGGACTGGCCGCAGCATGCGTGCCCGAGGCGCTCGTCATCCAGGCGGCACAGGCTGGCTTGCTCGCGCTACCGGACTTGTCCGATTACCTGGCGATCGACGACGCGTGCAGCACGCTGTGCGACCTGGCCGCCGCCGGAAACGAGTCAGCTCGCGCCATCCTGGATCGTGCCGCGCGACGGGTGGCGGTTGGAATCGGCGTGCTCGTCAATTTCCTCGATGTGCCCCGCGTCGTGCTCGGTGGTCCGATCTGGAATCGCCTGAGCGCCGCCTTCCTGCCCGTGGTCGAGGATGCCGTGCGCCGGGAACTCGTCGTCTCGCGCGAGCGATTCTCGGTCGGCGGGTCCGAGGTAGGCGAGCACGTCGCCGCCCAGGGAGCGGCCGAGTTGGTGATGGAGCACTTCCTCGCGCCTCGGGCGAGTGCGCTCGTGATCGACTGATCAGGCCAAAC
>JAUZFR010000118.1 GCA_030840335.1 Actinomycetota bacterium
AGACCAGGTGAGTTGACGCAAATGGCTGTTATGGGCGCGCCATGACGACCATTTGCGTCAAGTCGGCATCACAACTGACCGACGACTAGTCGGCGAGGTCGTCGACCGGGTGACGCCAGCGTGCTGCGACGATCGCCGCCGCGAGAGTGAAGATCGACAGGATCGCCAGAACGATTCCGGGATGCCACCAGGCCGAGTTCGTCGCTTGCGCGAGTCCCGCCGTCGCGAGTGGGATGAGCCCGGAGACGACTGCCGCGACGCTGTATGCGATGGACAGGGCGCTGTACCGGATGGGACCACCGAAGATGTCTGCCATCAGCCCGCCCAGCCCCGCCCATGACATGGTCGGAAGAATTCCGCCGATGATCATGGTCGCAACGAGTATCGGGAATGTCGCAAACTGCAGCAGGTAGTACATCGGGAACGCGATAAGGAGTGTGCCTGCGGCTCCGATGGCGACGACACGCGCCGACCCTATCCGGTTTGCCCAGAGGCCGAACAGCGGGATCGTGATGAGCTGCAGCAGGCTGCCGATCGTCGTGGCGACGAGGAGGTCCTGGTAGTTGAAGTGCAGGGCCGTTACGCCGTAGCTGATCGTGTACGTGTTCATCAGGGAGTACGACCCGATGCCGAGTAGCGCGGCCGCGACTGCCACGACGACGGCCACAGGATGCTTGCGGAAGACCGCGAGCACCGGAACCCGCTCCCGCTTGTCGGTGGCGACAAGCGTCTTGAACAGCGGCGTCTCGTCGATGGCGAGCCGCAGGTACAGCGAGACCGCGAGAAGCGGGAACGCCACAAGGAACGGCAGTCGCCATCCCCAACTCGCCATGTCAGACGGCGAGAGGATGACGGGAAGAATCAGGTAGAGAGCCGCAGTCAGGATCGTTCCCACCGGGGAGCCGAGCTGCGGGAGCGCGGCGTAAAGGCCACGACGCTTTGGGTTGACGTGCTCAACGGCAACGAGGATCGAGCCACCCCACTCTCCACCGAGTGAAAGCCCCTGGACAACGCGAAGGAGCGTCAGGAGCACGGGCGCACCTATGCCGATTGCGGCATAGGTCGGCAAGAGTCCGATGAGTCCGGTCGAGACACCCATGATGGTGATCGTCAGCAGCAGGGTCCTGCGACGTCCGATCCGGTCACCGAGGTTGCCGAAGATGATCGCTCCTATCGGGCGAACGATGAACGACACCGCGAGAACGGAGAAGGCGCCGATTGTCGCGGCGGTCCGATCGAGCTCCGGAAAGAACAGCGACCCGCTGAATAGGGCACTGAAATAAGCAAACACATAGAAGTCGAACGACTCGAGAGAAGTTCCGACAAAGGAGGCCCACACCACCCTTCGGGCGGATGAGGGGAGGGACGGTGAAGTGGTTGGCGCTTTGCCACTCGTTGTTATAGTCACGTGGATACAGCACCACGCGACCCTTTCTCATTCCCTGCGTGAGAAACGGACGAATGAGAGACCTCTCATCTGCACCCGTTCCGCGCATCCAATGGACATACTGGGACCATGACCGGTGCGCGCTCACCCGGCTCGCGACCCCGAAGGCTGAGCCTTTCGCGCTGGTCCGTGCGATCCCGCATCCTCGCGTCGCTGCTCCTGGTGGCGGCGCTTGGCCTGGTCGGCGCCGAGGTGACGAACTATCTCGTGCAGCGCACGCTGACCCTGAGTGACGTCGATGCGCGGCTCGTTTCGCGCGTAGCGCTCGCGCGTTCAGTTGTAACGAGGTCCGAGAACGGATTTTCAACAAGCAGCGAAGCGCTGAGATCGGTCCTCGCTGGTGTGCTGCCCAACAGCCACGAGGATGCCCTCGGCATCGTGAACGGCAGGGTGCAGTTCTATCCGGATGTTGTCACCGACATCCATCTCGAGAACGACACGGCGTTTGCGGCCCAGGTCGTCCGTGAGGTCGGTACGAAGACAGTCTGGCTCGGCACGACTGATTCGCAGGTCGGACCCATTCGCTACATCGCGGTGCCGATCTCCGTCGCCGGCGATCCGCAGAGCGCGATCTACGTGGCGGCGGTGTCGATGGACCAGGAACTCGCGCCGCTCAATTCATCGCTGGGCACGTTCGCGATCATCGCGGTCGTCGCCCTGCTCGCCATCGGTCTCGTCGGGTGGTTCGTTGCCGGGCGGCTGCTGCGCCCCATCCGGCAACTGGATGCCGCGGCGTCCCGCATCACCGCCAGCGACCGACGCGAACGAATACCCGTTGTCGGTACCGACGATGTGTCGGAGCTCACCGGGACGATCAACGACATGCTCGACCGTCTGGATTCCGCGATGACCGGGCAGCGGCAGCTGCTCGACGACGTGCGGCATGAACTCAAGACGCCCATCACGATCATCCGCGGCCATCTCGAACTCCTTGACGTCTCCGATGCCGAGGAGGTCGCGGCGACTCGCGCGCTCGCCCTCGACGAACTTGACCGCATGTCCGGGCTCGTCGACGACATCGAGGCGCTCGCCGATACACAGCGGGGACTCCTCGCAATTGCGCCGGTCGACGTCGCGGACCTCACGGCCGACGTCTTCGCCAAAGTGCAGGGGCTGCGGGGCCACGACTGGATGCTCGTTGAAACGGCTCAGGCGCGAGCCGAACTGGATGCCGCGCGCATTACCCAGGGCTGGCTGCAACTCGTTGACAACGCAGCCAAGTACTCGCCTCCCGGGTCGACCATCGAACTCGGGTCGCGCCTCGACGGTGATGAGGTCGAATTCTGGGTCAGGGATTCCGGCCCCGGGATCCCGGACGAATCGCTGCAGCGGATCTTCGATCGCTTCGGTCGCGTGGACACCGGGCGCGGCATCCACGGTTCGGGTCTCGGGCTTCCGATCGTCAAGGCGATCGCGGAGGGGCACGGTGGAAGGGTGTCGCTCGATTCCGGGACTTCGGGCTCGCGATTTGGCATTGTTGTTCCCGTGGGGTCCCCTCAGGGGAATGAGGGGGAGGAATCGGACGCATGAGCAGAATCCTGATTGCCGAAGACGAAGAACGCATCTCGAGCTTTGTGGAGAAGGGGCTGAGGAGTGCTGGGTACACGCCGGTCGTCGCCGCACATGGCGGCGATGCGCTTGAACTCGCCCGCACCGGCAACTTCGACCTCGTGCTGCTGGATGTCGGTCTGCCCGGCATCGACGGCTTCGAAGTTCTGCGCCGACTCCGCACCGAAAACACAATGCTGCCGGTGATCATGCTCACCGCGCGAACGCAGACCAGCGACACGGTTGCCGGTCTCGATGGGGGCGCAAACGACTACATCCCCAAGCCGTTCAAGTTCGACGAACTTCTCGCGCGCATACGGCTTCGGCTTCGCGACGCGGGGCAGGTGAGCGAGTCCACCCTCACCGTGGGCGACCTGTCGCTCGATTTGCGCACACGGCGGGCGACAGTCGGCGATCGCGTCGTGGACCTGTCGGCCAGGGAATTCGCGCTCGCCGAGGAGTTCCTCAGGCATCCCGAGCAGGTACTCAGCCGGGAGCAGCTGCTCAGTCGGGTGTGGGGGCTGGACTTCGACCCGGGATCCAATGTCGTGGATGTCTACGTGCGATACCTGCGGAGTAAGTTCGGGCCGGATCGCATCGAGACGTTGCGTGGCATGGGTTATCGACTGAAATAGTCGCCCTTAACGAACGGATGCCGGCTCTCCCGAAAAGAGCCGGCATCCGATTTCATGTTCGACGGACTGGACTAGTTGTCGTCTCCGCCGTGACCGCCGTGGCTGTCGCCACCGTTGTCATCCGATCCGTCGTGACCCGAGCTGTCGTCGGATCCGTCGGATCCTGAGCCGGACCCGGGGCCGCTGTTGCTGCCGCTGTCGTGCGAACCGCTGTTACTGCTGTGGTGCTCAGCAGCGTCGTTGTCGACGCCGTTGTCGTCGACACTGGTGCTTCCGCCGTGGTGGTCCACCGTGCCGGGCGCGTCATCGTCGCCGGGCTCGGGGGTCGGGTGCTCGACGCCATTGTCGTCGTTTGCGTCGTGGGTCGGAGTCGGTGTCACGGTTGGCAGCGGCGTGGTGACCTCCCTGGGGTGCTCGACCACCGAGTGATGGCTGGTCGTCAGGTTCGCCGTGGCGGCTGTCGCCACCGCTGAGGTGCCGAACGCGAGGGCGAGCCCCGCAACGCCGACCCCTACCGAAATAACAAATCGTTTGCCTGGCTTTTGCATGGGATTTCGCTTCCTGTGTGTCGGGCGTTTCCCTGGTGGAATTGCCTTCTCAGTACAGGTTCCGTGTCCAGCATGAGATGCCTGCGAGGTGGGGATGAGAGAGCTCTCATTGTGGGAGAAGCGGCTTAGCCGTCGCCGCCGCCGTGTTTGCCGGAGCCGTCGCTGCCGGAGCCCGAGCCATCATCCGACCCGCCGCCCCTGCCCGATCGGTCGCCGCCCTTGTCGTCGGTGACATCGTGAGGCGGCGTAGGCGTCACCACGACGGCGCCGCCAGGACGCGAGGTCAGCGTCGGCGTAGGAGTCGGGGTCGATCCAACGATCTGCGACTTCGCGTCGATCGGTGCGATGTCATTGAGAGCGCCACCGGAGTTCGGTGGGAGCACGGCGACGGCGATCGCGGCTGCGCCCGCCGCGCAGGCCAGAACGACGAGAGTGATCGTCGCGGCGGCTGCAGTCTTGCGCTTCATGCCTCAATTGTGCCCGGTAGTCGCGCTGATCAGTGGTTCATGAGAACACTCTCATCGACAAGGCGTCAGGTCGGTTCGAGCGATTCCTCGTCGGATACGGCCAAGGTGAGCACCGCCTGCTCGATGTGTTTGTTCTCCTCGAGATCGTCGGCAATTCGCTTTAGCGCGATGGCGACGCGCTCCTCAGTCTCATTTCCGGTCAAGTCGACCGCGGCGACGAGGAAGACGCGTTCCGGTCCGACGAACTCGAGGTGAATGAACGTGACGCGATCGATATCGTCGCGTTCGAGGAGCGTGCGCAGTGCTGCGTTCTTGAGGTCGTTGCTCGGCACCTGTCCTATAAGGAATCGCCGGTTGCGCTCGATGAGGATGATCGCGACGATCACGAGCAGCACGCCCACCAGAATTGATCCGGCCGCGTCGTAAATTGCTGAGCCGGTCAGTTGGTGAAGGAAAATTCCGATCGCGGCGATCCCCAGGCCGATGAGCGCCGCCGAATCCTCGGCAAACACGGCGCGCAACGTGGGGTTGGAGCTCTGGAGAACGTGTTCGAGCGTTGGCTTGCCGCGTTTCGCCGCCGCCGCCCTCGCGGCACGCAGGGCCTGTGTGAACGAGATGCCCTCGAAGATCGCTGAGACGCCGAGCACGAGATACGCGATCCAGAACGGTCCGCCTTTCTCAGGAACGCCCAACTGTTGGATGCCGTGGAGGATCGACACGACGGCGCCGACAGTAAAGAGGCCGAAGGCGGCCACCGTCGACCAGAAGTAGGTCTCCCTGCCGTAGCCGAGGGGATGCGTCGCGTCGCGAGCGGTTGCGCCCCTGCGCTCCGCGACAAACAGAAACACCTCGTTGCCCGCATCCGCCCAGGAGTGGGCCGCTTCGGCGGTCATGGATGCGGAGCCGGTCAGCAGCGCGGCTGCCGACTTTGCAACGGCAACCGCGACATTCGCAACGAACGCCACCGCGACGGTAGGAGAAATCGCAGCCATCGGCTTAGTTCGGCCGAGCGCCGCGGAGGATCGGGACGAGCACGAGCGCCACCAGCCCGACCAGGCATAGTCCTGCGATCACACCGAAGACGGGCGAGGCGAGTGCCGTGGCAATCGACGTGCCGGTGATCAGCACCACGAGGGCGAGGGCGGCGAGCTGCACCGGCACCTGGATGACCAGCCAGGAGCGCAGCAACCGGGCGAGAACCGAGCGCTGAACCCTGCCACGCTCGGGAAGCCACGCCGACATCACGCCGAATTCGTGCAGGGTGTGGGTCCCGGCGATTGCGACGGCGAGTTGCCAGCTGGGTCCGGTCAGCGTGGTCTGCAATATCGACGCGGCGATGAGGAGCACGAACATCCATGCGATCGGTGCGCGCCGAAAGACCAGCACGGCGATCGTCCCAACCACGCCGAGCGCGAACAGCGTCGAAACACCGAACTCCGCGAGGCTGACGCCGAGCATGACGACAGCCATCCCCGCTCGGATCAGCCAGACCGGCAGGCTCACGCCGATTTCGGGCAGGAGCTCGGCTCGACGCTCCCGAGCCGTGCGATTCTTCGCGGTAACGCCCCGCAGCGCGATGATACTCACCTGGGTCGCCTCGCCGGACGCGACGTGACGCTCAGCTGTGATTCCGGAGACGCTCCGTCACCCGATTGCCAATCGACGACCTCCACACCCACCGCGCGAAGCGAGTCGATGCGATCGAATCTCTCCATCGCGACGATTCGCAGGGCTGCCCGCTCCTCACGGCGTAACTCGCGCGTTCGGGCCGGCGGCAAAACGTCGATGGCGACAACGCGGTGCCCGGATGCGCGCCACAGCTCCGCCATCCTTGTCGCTTCTTCGTCGAGGAACGTGGAAATCACGTAGACCATTGCGCCGGCAGGAATGGATGGCGCGCGCAGCCTTCGCCGTGGCGCCCCGACCGGCTCTGCGCGCGCGATGGCGGGCAGCAGTCGATGCAGTTGATGCAGTCCGCCGCCCGGCGCGATAATTCGATTCTTGCCCGCGAGGTCCTGGAATCCGACCCGGTCACCGTTCTTGATGTACGCCGACGCGATCGAGGATGCCGCCTCTCGTGCGAAGTCCAGCGAGGTCGGATCCTCCAGCAATGCGGCGTTGGAACCCCACTGTGTTACCAGGTCGCCGACGTTGTCGCGGCTGTCCACGACGATCAGCACCGTTGCATCCGCGGTGGCGAAGCTGCGGCGAACGTAGAGTTCGCCGGGCGCCTGCGCGCGCCGAGCGGTCACCTTCCAGTCGATGCGGCGCAAGCGGTCGCCGGGCGCGAACTGGCTGATGTCGCGGAACTCGCCGCCGTCGCCCGGCCGCACCGAATTGTGCCCGCCCGCCAGTCCGAGCATCCGAAAGGGCAGTGGCAAGCGACGCAGCGGGGTGGTTCGAGGAGAGACCACGCGTCGGCTGCGTGGCCCGGCGACGGGGAGGGTTTCGAATGCGCCATCTGCCGAGATGAGTGCGTAGTCGATGCGAAGAATCTCCTGGGGGCCCGAGTGAATGATCCGAAACGAGCCGACGAGGTTGCGCGCGGTGGCCGCGGAGACGACGAAACGACTGCTCCAGGTGCTGCGAGCGAGGATTCGCACGGACACGAAGTCGGCGTCGGGCGGGGTCTCAATGGCCGTGCGGTAGTGGAGGGCTTCGAGCGTCGTGGCGGCGGCGAACTGTGTTGTGACGGTGACGCGAGCTGGCGAGTGCGGACGCTTCTGCCAGCCGCGGGCGAGAGACAGAATCAACGGAGCGGCAAGCAGTGCGAGGACCGGCCGGGAAAACATCAGTGCCCCTGCCGCGAGGAGCACCGCGACGCCGCTCCCGAACACAAGGCCGGGGTTGGCGATCCACCGGCTGGTCATAGTCGCAGTGTCACGCGCGAGCGCCTCCGAGGAGGGGCCGCTCGCCATACCGTCGCTGCGGATCATTGTTGCTCTGAATTCGAAACGGCAGCGCCCACCGTGGGCGGCCCCGGAACCTCGTCGGCGACGGATGTCACGATGGCTGACGCATCGACGCCGCTCGCCCAGGCCTGCGGGGTCAGCGAGAGTCGGTGGGCCAGGACGGGCACGGCGATCCGCTTGACGTCTTCCGGCGTGACGAAGTCGCGACCGGCCATCACAGCGAGAGCACGCGCCACGAGCAGGAGGCCCTGTGCGCCGCGAGGTGAGGCGCCGACCTGTACCGCGCCGTGGGTGCGCGTTGCGGCCGCGAGGTCCACGCAATACAGGGCTATGTCGTCGTCGACTACAACCCGTTCGATTCCGGCCTGCATCGCGCGGAGCTCATCGGCGGTGATCACCGGTTCGACTCGAGCGACTTCCTGCTGTCGTTCGACTCGATTGAGGAGTACCCGCTGCTCGCCGCTGCGTGAGGGATACCCGACCGCGAGTCGAACCATGAACCGGTCGAGCTGCGCCTCGGGGAGAGCGTAGGTGCCCTCGTATTCGATCGGGTTTGACGTCGCGATCACATGGAACGGAACAGGCAGCGGATAGCTCGTACCCTCGACCGTGACCTGGCCTTCGGCCATCGCCTCGAGAAGCGCGGACTGCGTCTTGGGCGACGTGCGGTTGATCTCATCCGCGAGCAGGAGTCCGGTGAAGATCGGGCCGGGCCGAAACACGAAGTCGCTCGAGCTCGGCGCGTAGACGAACGATCCCGTGATGTCGGAAGGCAACAGGTCCGGTGTGCACTGCACTCGTCGAAAGTCCAGTCCGATCGAAGCCGCGATGCTGCGTGCTGCCAGCGTCTTGCCGAGGCCCGGAACATCCTCGAACAAAACGTGGCCACCCGCGAGAATGCTCGCAAGCGCGATCTCGACCGCCTGCTCCATCCCGACCACGACTGTCGCGACGCGCTCGCGGATCCGGGTGGAGAGTCGCGAGATTTCCGCAACGTCGTAGCGGAGAGAGTTCGTGTTCTGGGATTCCATGCCTGCCTTAGTTTCGTCGTCCTGCCTTGTGACGCGTGTCAAGTGCGTCGAGTGCGTCGAGAGAGCGCAGAACCGCGCTGAGCGTCGCCGGGCGCGCCCGTTCGTGGCTCACCACCTCGAAGGTGTCGCGTCCGATCAGCGCAACGATTGCTGCGCGGTGTTGCGGGTTCTCGAGGTCGAGCTGGCGCGTCAGAAGCCTTGCGATTGCGATGGTGCGGATGCGAGCGACCACCGTTTCGCTCACAACGGTCTCGCCGGTCATGCCACGGCGCGTCGAAAGCGCCCACGACAATTGCGCCGTTTCGCGCCGGGCGCCGTCGAGACTGAGAGCGGGACCGGGCGGCCACTGCACCGACGGACGGCGGTCGGGAAACGACATCCAGGTCGCCCCGATCGCGACGACGGCGAGGCTGATGACTGCGGATGAGACGGCATCGAGCCCGAAAAACCAAAAAACGACACCGAGCGCCGCAGCACCAACGCCCAGCCAGATGAACCTCTTCATCGCCGCCCCCGCTGCGGTTCGGGCCACGTGGCGTTGAGATCGGCAATGGCCTGCCGCGCGCGGGCCACATCGTCGACCGTGGCGGGGCGGTTTCCAAACCGAACTCGCAAGTACAGCTCGAGCAGGATGTTTGCGGCGGACTTGTCGGCACTGACGGTGTCGAACACGCGCGAGGTGAACTCCGTCGGCGTCTCGGCCGGGCGACGCTTCATGCCGGAGTCTTCCGCGGCCTCCTGCAACCCGATCCAGGCGCGAACGATCGCGTCCCTCGGCTCGCGGTCGTCCGCCAGTGCGTCGTCGGCGAGGGCGAGGCCGCGGCGCAGGGTCGGGAGGTCCGGACCCTGCTCGAGAGCGACATCCGCCTCGGTGTCGATCGCTGGTTCAACCGAGGGAAACAGCGAGCCGTGGCCGTCGTCGGTACGGCGGTTGCGGATCCAGCGCCAGATGAGGAATGCCACAACAGCGACGACCACCACGATCAGCGAGAGCACCAGTGCCGCTTCCTGAACCGCGAGCGCCCCTGACGCGTGAATCGATTCGGGATGCTGCGTCTCCTGCGGAACCGGCGGCACACTGGACACCGGGTGAGCCACCGAACCGATTGGCGAGCGAAAGAGCCACCGCGGACCACTGAAATGGAACTGTCCCTGCATCGCGGCGCCGACGGCCACGACGCCACACAGCACGGCGGCGATCCAGACGATCCCGGTGCGTCGACCGCTGACGGAGCTCACCTCTGTCACGCTACTCGCTCGGTACGCGCCGATGGCCTAAACTGAGCGCATCGACTGTGATCCGGGCATCGCCGGGGAGTCGTCGGAAGAACAGGATTTCTTCGCTGATCGAGTTCGTCGAGAACTCGTTCGCCCAGTGATTCCCAGTAGAACCGACCGGGGCGCCCGTTACAGCCATTAATGAGCGGCGTCGTGCGACATTTGCACGACGCAAGCGAGGTGGTACCGCGGCATCCGTCGTCCTCGTGCAGGTAACAGTGCACGTATCGGAGAAAAATGTCGTATCCAAGGTCACGCGGTCACCGCAGCGATTCGAGTGTTGGCGGAGTGCCCGCGTCTCCGAGATTTCCGGAGATCGAGCGCGGCATCCTTGCCTTTTGGAAAGGCGATCGCACCTTCCAGGCCTCGATCGACCAGCGCGACGGATGCGACGAGTGGGTCTTCTACGACGGCCCGCCCTTCGCGAACGGACTCCCGCACTACGGACACCTGCTCACCGGGTACGCAAAAGACCTGTTCCCGCGATTCCAGACCATGCGCGGCAAGCAGGTTCACCGCCGGTTTGGCTGGGACACTCACGGGCTTCCCGCCGAGCTCGAGGCGATGCGCCAGCTCGGCATCACCGAGAAGCACGAGATCGAAGACATGGGCATCGCCGTCTTCAACCGGAAGGCCCGCGAATCTGTTCTCGAGTACACAAAGGACTGGGAAGAGTACGTCACCCGGATGGCGCGCTGGGTCGACTTCGAGAACGACTACAAGACCCTCGACACGACCTATATGGAGTCGGTGATCTGGGCGTTCAAGCAGCTCCATGACAAGGAGCTCGCGTACGAGGGCTTCCGGGTGCTGCCGTATTGCTGGCACGACGAGACTCCGCTCTCGAACCACGAACTGCGCATGGACGACGACGTGTACCGGATGCGCCAGGACCAGTCGGTCACGGTGACATTCCCGCTCGATGGGGCGAAGGCCGAGTCGCTGGGCCTCACCGCAGTACGCGCGCTGGCCTGGACGACCACCCCGTGGACACTCCCGACAAACCTCGCGCTCGCCGTAGGGCCGCAGATCGAATACTCCGTTCTGCCGAGCGGTCCGCTCGGAGCCGGCGACGGAGCCGCAGAGGGCCAGGCCGAGTATCTGCTGGCGACGGACACTGTCGCCGCCCACTCAAGGGACCTTGGGTACGCATCCGGCCCTGAGGCTCTCGCAGCGGTGAGCCGCACCGTTCTCGGCGCGCAACTGGATGGCGTACGTTACGCGCGCCTCTGGGACTACTACGCGGACGCCGAGGCGTGGGGCACCGAGAACGCCTGGCAGATCCTCGTCGCCGACTACGTGGCGACCGGCGAAGGCACCGGCATCGTTCACCAGGCGCCCGCCTACGGTGAAGACGACCAGATCGTCAGCGGCAAGGCGGGTATCCCGGTGATCATCTCCATCGATGACGGCGCACGCTTTCTGCCGAACATCGAGGAAGTCGCAGGCCTGCAGGTATTCGAGGCGAACAAGCCGCTCACGCAGCTGCTGCGCCGAGATGGTCGACTGCTCAAGGTTGCCAGCTACGAGCACAGCTACCCGCATTGCTGGCGCTGCCGCAATCCGCTCATCTACAAAGCGGTGTCGAGCTGGTTCGTGCGAGTGCCGGAGTTTCGCGATCGCATGTCCGACCTGAACCAGGACATCACGTGGGTTCCGGAGAATGTCAAGGAGGGCGCGTTCGGCAAGTGGGTCGAAAACGCCCGCGACTGGTCGATCTCACGCAACCGGTACTGGGGCTCTCCGATCCCGGTGTGGAAGAGCGACAATCCCGAATTTCCCCGCATCGACGTCTATGGCTCGCTTGCCGAACTCGCCGCCGACTTCGGCAGGCTGCCTGTAAATGAATCGGGCCTCGTCGACCTGCACCGCCCGTTTATCGACGAGCTGACCAGGCCAAACCCCGATGATCCGTCCGGCCAGTCGACGATGCGCCGTATCGAAGATGTACTGGATGTGTGGTTCGACTCCGGCTCGATGCCGTTCGCACAGGTGCACTACCCGTTTGAAAACGCCGACTGGTTCGACAGCCACAGCCCGGCGGACTTCATCGTCGAGTACATCGGGCAGACGCGTGGGTGGTTCTACGTCATGCACGTGTTGTCGACTGCACTGTTCGATCGCCCCGCGTTCTCCAAGGCGCTGAGCCATGGCATCGTTCTCGGCAGCGATGGCCAGAAGATGTCCAAGAGCCTGCGCAACTATCCGGACGTCTCCGAGGTCTTTGAACGGGACGGCGCGGATGCGATGCGCTGGTTCCTCATGTCATCATCGGTAATCCGCGGTGGCAACCTGATCGTCACGGAAGAGGGCATCAGGGAGAGTGTGCGGCAGTTCCTTCTGCCCCTGTGGAGCACGTGGTATTTCTTCACGCTGTACGCCAACGCCTCTTCGGGATTCGATGCTGCTCCGCACTCAGGATATGAAGCGGCCTGGCGCACCGACTCGACTCACGTGCTCGACCAATACCTGCTCGCGAAAACCCGCCAGCTGATCGTCGACGTGACCGATGATCTCGAAGCGCTCGACAGCCCACGGGCGACCAACAAGCTCCGAGACTTCGGCGACGTTCTCACGAACTGGTACGTGCGACGCAGCCGCGATCGGTTCTGGTCCGGGCAGGACCAGCAGGCGTTCGACACCCTGTATACGGTGCTCGAAACGGTGACCAGGGTGGCCGCTCCACTCATCCCACTCGTCGCAGAGGAGATCTGGCAGGGACTCACGGGTGGCCGCAGTGTTCACCTCGAAGACTGGCCTGACGCGAACCAGTTTCCAGCGAATGACAGCCTTGCCGCCGCGATGGATCGCGTGCGCGAGGTCGCGTCTGCGGGGCTCGCTCTCCGCAAGGCGAAGAACCTGCGGGTGCGTCTGCCGCTCGCACGCCTGACGGTTGTCACGGATGACCCGGGCGGCCTTGCCGGATTCGGCTCCATCCTGAGCGAGGAACTCAACGTGAAACAGGTTGAGGTCGTCGAATTCGACGAGAGCAGCCTCGACGCCTACGGCATTGCGCGCAAGCTCACGGTCAACTCCCGGGCAGCCGGACCCCGCATCGGCAAACAGGTGCAGACGGTCATCCAGGCCGCGAAAGCGGGGGAGTGGCAGACGGCGATTGCTGCGGATGGCACGGAAACCGTCGTGGTCGGCGGGATCGAACTGGTGCCGGGCGAATTCGACCTCGAACTACACGCGGCCGACGACTCCACCGCGCTCGCATTCCTCGGATCGGGCGGGTTCGTTCTGCTCGACACCACGCTGACTCCCGAACTGGAGGCGGAGGGGCTCGCCCGCGACGTCATCCGCGCTATCCAGGACACCCGCAAGGCTGCCGACCTCAAGGTGAGCGACCGCATCCGCCTCGAGATCCGCGGCAGCTCATCGACCGACGTCGACGCGCTCGCCTCGTTCGGTGAGACGATTGTCTCTGAAACTCTTGCGCTTGCTTCGTCGTTCGAGCGGGCGGACGATCCGGCAACAGAAGCCGCGCTCGGCGCAAGGGCCGGATCGCAGAGGACGACCCTGGGCGCGGGCCAGTATTCAAATACGGGCGTGCTCGTGATAGATGTATGGAAATCGGAGCAGGTTGATGTCTGACAACGGCGACGACGATCGCGAAGCCGGCGATTACGACGACGCACTCGCCGAACGTGCGGCGCTCGAAGTGTACGAAGAACTACTCCTGCGCGTCGGTGAGGCGGCTCCTCAGCCCCGGCTCGACGCGACCCGGCGTGCCGCGGAGTTGCTGGGCGATCCGCAACGCGCGTATCCGGTCATCCATGTCACGGGAACAAACGGCAAGACGTCGACGAGTCGCATGATCGAGAGTCTCCTTCGGGCGCACGGCCTGCGAACGGGCATGCTGACCAGTCCGCACCTCGAGCGGGTGAATGAGCGAATTGTGATCGACGGCGAACCGATTTCGAACACGGCGCTCGTGAGCAACTGGAACGACATCCGCGCCTTTCTCGAACTGGCTGACGCGGAGCTCGACCTGAACGGCGAGGCGCCGCTGACCTTCTTTGAGGCGCTCACGGTTCTCGGTTTCGCCGCGTTCGCCGACGCGCCCGTGGACGTTGTCGTGCTCGAGGTCGGGATGGGCGGCGAGTGGGACTCGACGAACGTCGCTGACGGTCAGGTTGCCGTCTTCACGCCCATTGCGCTCGACCACACGGCGCGTCTCGGCAACACGGTCGCAGAGATCGCGCGCACGAAGTCAGGCATCATCAAGCCGGCCGCAGCGGTGGTGTCCGCGGCACAGCAGCCGGATGCACTCGCCGAACTCGAGCGAGCCGCCGAGCTCACCGAATCCACCCTGGCGGTCGAGGGCGCCCGATTCGGGCTGCTCACCGACGTCGTTGCGGTCGGGGGCCAGGTGATCACCGTGAAGGGGCTGGCGGCGGAGTATCCGGAACTGTTCCTGCCTCTGTTCGGCGACCACCAGGCGCGCAACGCAACGCTCGCGATCGCTGCGGTCGAGTCGTTCATCGGCGGTGGAACCCTCGCGCTCAACCAGGACATCGTCGCGGAGGGCCTCGCCACGGCGACTTCGCCAGGGCGTCTGCAGGTTATAGGCACGGAACCGACCGTCGTCGTGGACGCGGCCCATAATCCGCACGGTGCCGCAGCGCTCGCCGTCGCGCTCACCGAGTACTTCACGTTCGACTCGGTGACCGCGGTCATCGGGATCCTCGGGGACAAGGATGCGGCAGGCATACTGCGCGAGCTCGATGCGGTCGTAGACCTCTTCGTGATCACACAATCGACATCGGAGCGGGCCGTCGATGCCGACGAACTCGCGCGCATCGCGGTATCGATTGTCGGTCCGGATCGCGTCGTCGTCGAGCCGTCGACCGAAACCGCCCTCGAGACAGCAAGGGACATCGCCGGACGTACAGAAAAGGGCGCGGTCATCGTGACCGGGTCCATCACACTGGTCGGTGACACCATGGCCTACGCACGGGCGCAGGGCTGGAAGTCGTGATGGCCGACGCTTCGGCGCCGCGAGTTCGTCGACAGCGCAGTCTGACCGAGAGTCTGTTGACGATCGTTCTGACCCTCGAAGCGATTCTCGTCTTCTTCGTCGCCCTCACCGTGTTTGGGCTTCACGCGCTGAGTCCGGCGCTTGCGTTTGGCGGCGGAGCGGGTCTTGCGATCCTGCTGCTCGCCGCCACGAGGGTGATGCGTTATGGCTGGGGCGTGTGGATCGGTTGGGTGCTGCAACTGGTCATCCTGTCGACCGGTCTCCTGCTCTCCGCGCTCTACATCGCCGCGCTGTTCTTCATCGCAATCTGGGTCTTCTGCTTTGTGCGCGGGCGCCAGATCGACCGACAGAACGCGCGGAATCTGACCTATCCGACAGACACCGCTCAATCATCCATAACGAAAGAGATCCCATGACCGTCGAAGAAACCCTCGTACTCGTCAAGCCCGATGGCGTCGCCCGCAATCTGACCGGCGAGATCCTGCGCCGCATTGAGGCGAAGGGCTACCAGTTGGTCGACATCCGGTACCTGGAGGCCGACCGCGAACTGCTCGCTGCGCACTATGCGGAGCACGAGGGCAAGCCGTTCTACGAGCCGCTCGTCGAGTTCATGGAAAGCGGCCCGATCGTGGCCATTCGTGTCGCTGGCAATCGCGTGATCGAGGGTTTCCGCTCCCTCGCGGGAACGACCGACCCCACGACGGCCGCGCCGGGTACCATCCGCGGCGACCTGGGTCGCGACTGGGGCGTCAAGGTGCAGCAGAATCTCGTGCACGGAAGCGACTCGCCGGAGTCCGCGGCCCGAGAGCTGTCCCTCTGGTTCGACTAACCCCCCCTCCCCTATCACCGAGTGCGGCGGGTTGTTACGACAGCGCGCGCTATAGCTGGTGCGGTCGTGACAACTCGCCGCACTCGGCGATTATGGGGTACTAGAGGATGGCCAGGAAGTTGAGGTGCACCTGCGCAATGAGGGCCACGATCAGGTAGCAGATCAGGCTGGCCAGCGGCACCCAGCTTTGTGCTGCGGTAAAGAACCTGCGCGCGCGCTCGCTGCTCGGCAGCACGCCGGTCGACAGGTTGCGCAGGGTCACGCTGAGAAATAGCGGGATCGTCACCACCCACACAACCATGCACCACGGGCAGAGGGTGCCGAGCACGAAGATGCTCTGGCTGATCAGCCAGATCACGAAGCCGATCGCGAATGTCAGGCCGAGGTTGAACACGATCCAGAACCAGCGGTCGAAGCGCGCGCCCGCAAAGAGCGCCATCCCGACGACGATGACGGCGAAGAAGCCGGCGAGTCCGATCACGGGGTTGGGAAATCCAAATGCCGATCCCTGCGCGGATGACAGGTTCTTGCCGCATTGCACGATGAAGCTGAAGTCACAGCTCAGCGCCTGACTCGGATGCTCGAGCGCCTGGAACTTGTCGAGCGTCAACGCGAACGCAGCAATAAACCCGATGACCCCACCCGCGACCAGGGTGATCGCCAGTGCGAGCGGACGTTTTTGTGCTGCGAGGTCGGTCACCCTCGGATTATTGCATGGCCCAAATCACGGGTATCTGGCAATGCGTGCGATAATTTGATTTAGTCGAAGCGAGCCGCGCTCGCTCTGGCGCCAAAGAAGGCTTACCGGGCAAACCACCGGGCCACCAGCACATCACGCTGATTATTGAGAATCACGGATGCCGCGGTGTCGGATAGCGAGTTCCGATGGGAATACAAAACATGGGCAACGGACGCCCCAGGTTCAGCTGAACCGGGGAACGACTTGCAGACATGAAGGATTAGCAGCGCATTTGCACTGTGCACAGTGTGCACGGGGCAAAGAGCGCTCGAGAGAGTATCCGGTGGGCGGCGCGGTCGCCCATACGGCCAAGGAGTACACCAGAAATGGTGAATACAAACGAAGACAGCACGACACCCGAAGCCCCGAAAAAGCGTTCACGCCTGTTCGGTTCACGTAAGTCGGCGGTGGAGCACGTAAACGTGCAAGCCCCCGCAGCGACCGAGCCCGTGAAGGCGGCCGAGCCTGAGCAGGTGGCCGCGCCCGCGAAAGCCGGCCGCACGCAAACCGTCGCGGAGCCCGAGGCAGCTGCTGCCACAGATGTGAAGGCGCCCGTTCGCCGGAGCGCTCCGAGAAAAGCGCCGGCAAAGGCGACCGAGAAGGCACCGGATGCCGCAGCCGACGACGCGCCGCCGGAGCAGCCGGCGGCATCCGGATCGGCCAGCGCGAAGCGCACGCCTCCCCGGCCCACGACTTCTCTTCTCTTCCAGGCGCCGGATCTTCCGCCGCTGCCCCCGCTTCCGCCGCGCCAGAACGTGCGCCGTGACGAGCAGGCACAGAGCGATGGCGAGGCACCGGGCGTGCGTCGTCGATCGCGTCGTCGCCCGGGCGAAGAGCCGCGCGAGGGTGACACCGACCCGAACGTGGTCGTCAAGGTTCGCCAGCCCCGCAAGGCTCCTGAGCCGATCACCGAGCCGCAGAGGGTCAAGGGTTCGACCCGCCTCGAAGCCAAGAAGCAGCGCCGTCGAGACGGCCGCGACGCCGGTCGTCGTCGTCCGGTCATCACCGAGGCGGAGTTTCTCGCTCGCCGCGAGAGCGTCGACCGTGTCATGGTCGTGCGATCGTCGGCAAACCGCATCCAGATCGGTGTTCTCGAAGACGGCGTTCTCGTCGAGCACTACGTCGCGAAGGCGGCTGAAGCCAGCCTCATCGGCAACGTCTACCTCGGACGCGTCCAGAACGTGCTCCCCAGCATGGAAGCCGCGTTTGTCGACATCGGACGCGGACGTAACGCCGTGCTGTACTCCGGTGAAGTCGATTGGGACGCCGCGCAGGCCGAGAGCTCTTCGAGCAACCAGCCCCGCCGCATCGAACTCGCTTTGAAGCCCGGCGACCGCGTTCTTGTCCAGGTCACGAAAGACCCGGTTGGGCACAAGGGCGCTCGCCTGACCAGCCAGGTCAGCCTTCCCGGTCGTTACCTCGTCTACGTGCCGAACGGCTCGATGAACGGAATCAGCCGCAAGCTTCCCGACACCGAGCGCGCTCGATTGAAGACAATCCTCAAGCAGGCACTACCCGAGAACGTCGGCGTCATCGTGCGAACGGCGGCCGAGGGCGCGACCGAGGAGCAGCTGACGCTCGATGTCAACCGTCTCACCAGCCAATGGGCGGAAATCAGCCGTCTGGTCGAGACGTCGCAGGCTCCCGTGCTGCTGCACAGCGAGCCCGACCTTCTCGTCAAGATCGTGCGTGATGTCTTCAACGAGGACTTCCAGAAGCTCGTCATAGCGGGGGACGACGCCAAGGTCACGATCGAGAACTACCTGCGATCCGTTGCGCCAGACCTGCTCGACCGGATCGAGCGGTATGAGGGCTCGGGCGACGCGTTCGACGCATACCGCATCTCTGAGCAGATCGAGAAGGCGCTCGACCGCAAGGTCTGGCTGCCGTCCGGTGGTTCGCTCGTAATCGATCGAACCGAGGCCATGACCGTCGTCGACGTCAACACCGGCAAGTTCGTCGGCTCGGGTGGAAACCTCGAAGAGACGGTCACGAAGAACAACCTCGAGGCCGCCGAAGAGATCGTCCGCCAGCTGCGGCTGCGCGACATCGGCGGCATCATCGTCGTCGACTTCATCGACATGGTGCTCGAGAGCAACCGCGACCTCGTGCTGCGACGCCTCGTCGAGTGCCTGAGTCGCGACCGCACCAAGCACCAGGTCGCCGAAGTCACCAGCCTCGGGCTCGTGCAGATGACCCGCAAGAAGCTGGGCCTCGGCCTGCTCGAGTCGTTCAGCGAACCGTGCGAGCACTGCGCCGGCCGCGGAATCATCGTGCATCACGACCCGGTCACGCGTCACCGTCAGACGGCCCAGCCCGCCGTCGAGGGCAGCGGACGTCGCAGCCGGGGCGGAAACAAGGGCCCGGCATCCTCTGGTCCGGCATCCACCGCGCCGCGAAACGGCGGAAGCGCTCCGACCAACGGAACACACGCGATCACCGAAGACGTTCGCAATGCGCTCGCCCAGATCGCGGCGAGCACCGTGCACACGGATCACGCCCCTGACCTGGACCACGCCGCCCCTGAGAAGCCGTCAGCCACGGACACGTCGGATGCCGCAGCCACGACAGCCGAGCAGGCCTCGGTGGCCGCAGCGGAAGCGGCAGTCGCCATCCTCGATATCCCGGTGACGAAGTCACAGCGAGCGTCGCGTCGCATCAGCACGAAGGATGCGGAGCAGATCCTCGATTCAGTTCTCGACGCGCTCCCGGAGCCCAAGCAGCCCGGCCAGGGACGCACGCGCGTGTCGCGTCGCGCCTCAAGCTCGGGCGCCGGAATCATCACGAGCGAGGGCTCGACCGAGTAGTCCACGCGGCTCCTCCGCCCGCAGCTGGGGGGCAGGGCAGCAAGGGAGCGCGGGAGGTGGCGTGGGCCTAGAGGCCGCGCTTCTCGCGCTGGGAGACTCGCAGGCCGCTCGCCTGCAGCCGCTCGACCAGCTGACGCACGGTGACGGGCTCTGCTCCCTGCGCGACCAGTTCGTGCCAACTGCGTTCGGGGACGTCATAGTGGTCGCCGTCGAATGCACGGCGCGGGATGCCGGCGGCCGCGGCGAACGCGTGGAGTTCGTCGAGCGAACTGTCGCTGACGATGTGCGCCCAGAGCATGTCATGCGCCGGCCAGATCGGCTGGTCGATCAACACGGTCATGCGCCGATTCTAGATCGCAGTGCCGTGGCCAGCTCTCGTTTGACCAGAGCGCCCAAAACCACGTACTATTGACCCTTGGTGTGTGCTGGGCTGAGCCCGCAATCAACGCCAAAAGCTTACTTTCAAGGTGTGGCTTCTTTAGCCGCGTCTCTCTAACAAAGGGTTTCAGATGGTTTACGCAATCGTGCGCGCCGGTGGTCGGCAGGAAAAGGTCGAGGTCGGCACTGTTGTCGTACTCGACCGCATCAAGGCCGACGAGAACGGCAATATCGAGCTGGCACCAGTGCTGCTCGTCGACGGCGACACCATCACTCACGACGCCAAGGCACTCGCGAAGGTCAAGGTTGTGGCCGAGGTCGTCGGCGACCTGCGCGGGCCAAAAATCGTGATCCAGAAGTTCAAGAACAAGACCGGGTACAAGAAGCGTCAGGGCCACCGCCAGGACCTCACCCGCGTCAAGATCACCAGCATCAAGTAATCAACTTTCTAGAACCTCAGGGGCTGAACAAAAATGGCACACAAAAAGGGCGCAAGCTCCACCCGTAACGGTCGCGATTCCAACGCGCAGTACCTCGGCGTCAAGCGTTTCGGCGGCCAGGTCGTCAAGTCGGGCGAGATCATCGTTCGCCAGCGCGGCACGCACTTCCACCCGGGAGCGAACGTAGGCCGTGGCGGAGACGACACGCTGTTCGCCCTCGCTGCCGGCGCAGTCGAGTTCGGCGCAAAGGGTGGCCGCAAGGTCATCAACATCGTCACCGCTGACTAGTTTCGAATTTCTTCCCCAGAGGCGAGCTTCGGCTCGCCTTTGGTGTTTCTGCACCACCCCGTCACTGAACGGCCGAACGACAAGGAGCAATCGCTATGGCAACGTTTGTTGACCAAGTGACCCTGCACCTGCGTGCGGGACACGGCGGAAATGGATGCGTGTCCGTCAAGCGCGAGAAATTCAAGCCTCTCGCGGGCCCCGACGGCGGCAATGGCGGCAATGGCGGCGACATCGTGCTGGTCAGCGACCCGCAGGTAACCACGCTGCTCGGGTTCCATCGCGCACCGCACCGCAGCTCCGAAAACGGCGGCCCGGGCATGGGCGACCATCGCGCTGGCGCGCACGGCGAAGTGCTCGAGCTTCCGGTGCCCGTTGGCACAGTCGTTCACGATACCGAGGGCAACACCCTCATTGACATGGATGCGCCCGGCCTTCGCTACGTCGTCGCCCCCGCGGGCCAGGGTGGTCTCGGAAACGCGGCGCTCTCATCCACCAAGCGCAAAGCCCCCGGTTTTGCCCTTCTCGGCACAGACGGCTGGGAAGGTGACGTTCTTCTCGAGCTGAAGACCGTCGCCGACATCGCCTTCGTCGGATACCCGTCGGCCGGAAAGTCGAGCCTCATCGCAGCCGTTTCGGCCGCGAAGCCGAAGATCGCCGACTACCCCTTCACAACGCTTCATCCGAACCTGGGCGTCGTCCAGGCCGGCGAAATTCGCTTCACGGTTGCGGATGTCCCCGGTCTGATCGAGGGAGCGAGCGAAGGAAAGGGACTCGGCCTCGAATTCCTGCGCCACGTTGAGCGCTGCACCGCTCTTCTCCACGTGCTGGACTGCGCGACGCTTGAGCCCGGCAGGGATCCGATCAGCGATCTCGATGTGATTCTCGCCGAACTCGCCGCGTACCCGGTGCCCGAGGGCCAGTTGCCGCTGCTGGACCGCCCGCAGCTCATCGCGCTCAACAAGGTCGACGTACCCGAGGGCCGCGAACTGGCGGACTTCGTACGCCCAGACCTCGAGGCTCGCGGTTATCGCGTGTTCGAGATCTCCGCGGTATCGCGTGCCGGACTGCGAGAGCTGACCTATGCGCTGGCCGAACTGGTCGAGGCTGACCGCGCCGTTAAGGCCCTCCAGCCCGCTCTGCCGCGAATCGTTTTGCGCCCGCGCGCCGTCAACGAGTCTGATTACACAGTGCGCGTCGAGGGCGGCAGTTACGGCAACATCTACCGGATCATCGGAGAGAAGCCGCAGCGCTGGGTTCAGCAGACCGACTTCAACAACGAAGAGGCCGTCGGATTCCTCGCCGACCGACTCGCCAAGCTTGGTGTCGAAGACCAGCTGTTCAAGGCCGGCGCCATTGCAGGCTCGACCGTCATGATCGGTCCGGGCGACGGTGTCGTCTTCGACTGGGAGCCAACTCTCACGTCGACGGCCGAACTCCTGAGCGCGCCGCGCGGTACGGATCCACGCCTCATCCAGAACGACCGACCCACTCACGGCACGCGTCGACAGGGCTACCTGGAGCGCATGGATGCCAAGGCCGCGGCACGTGCAGAGCTCGAAGCAGAGCGCAATGCAGGAATCTGGAATGACGACGAGGGGTTTGCGGTAAGCGCCGCAAACTCGGATTCGGAGAACGACAGAGGTGAGTGAGCCCGTGTTGACGCGCGAAGGCATTTCGCGCGCATCCCGCATCGTGGTGAAGGTCGGATCATCGTCGATCAGCGGCCTCAACGTCAGCCAGATCACCCCGCTCGTAGATGCGCTCGCGGCCGCTCACGCTCGCGGCGCGGAGGTGGTGCTGGTGTCGTCCGGCGCCATCGCCACGGGCATCCCGTACCTCAAGCTCGACGCCCGACCGACTGACCTCGCAACCCAGCAAGCCGCTGCTGCGGTCGGCCAGAACGTGCTGATCTATCGGTATCAGGACAGCCTCGACCGGTACAACATCGTCGCCGGGCAGGTGTTGCTGACTGCGGGCGACATCGAAAACCCGTCGCACCGCAGCAACGCACAGCGCGCCATGGAGCGGCTGCTCGGCCTGCGCATCCTTCCGATCGTGAACGAGAACGACACCGTTGCGACACATGAGATTCGATTCGGCGATAACGACCGCCTCGCGGCGCTGGTCGCAGAACTCATCAACGCGGATGTCCTGGTGTTGCTGTCAGACGTCGACGGCCTTTACACGCGTCCTCCGCACGAAGCCGGGGCAGAGCGGATCGAGTTCGTCCCCTACGGCGACGAACTCGCATCGGTCACCTTTGGCGATATCGGCGCTGCAGGTGTGGGCACGGGGGGAGCGGGCACGAAGGTCGCGGCGGCTCGCCAGGCGGCCGCATCCGGCACTCCGGTGTTAGTCACTTCGACCGGCCTCGTCGCGCAGGCACTGGCCGGAGACTCGCTCGGCACCTGGTTTGAAGCGGCGCCGGGTATGAGCAGCCAGACCCTCTAGTCGCGGAAGAAGTCGGCAAGCAGCGGAGCGAGCACCTCGGGCCGCGGCTCGTGGGTTTGTCCGGCCAGCACGACGTGCTTCGCGTTCGGCAGGACAGCGGACAACTTCTCCGCGGCCGGGCCCATGATTGCATGCGACTGGTCGCCATTCATGACGAGGATGGGGATCGTTACGGCCGCCCAGTGCACGCCCCACGGCTGGCTCTGCGCGTCGGCCATCACGGTTCCGTCGTACGCGAGCGTCGGTGCGACTGCCTCGAGTGCAGGCCACCACGGGCCTTCACGCATGCCTGTGATCGCCTCGTTGGGCATCCCGGTCAGCTGCATGAACAGCTCGACTGCGCCGCCACGATCGCCGTCCGCAAGCCGCTTCGTCAGCGAGATGAGGTATCCGTCTTCCGCGGGAGGGGCGCCGGACTCGGTCATCAGTGGAGCCTCATACAGCGCGGCCTTCGAGATGCCGATGTCCCGTGCGACGGCATCGAGAGCGAGTACCGCCCCGGATGAATGGCCGAACAACATCGCGCTGCCGCCCGCCTCGGCCACCAGCGCGGCGATGTCATCGATTTCGCGATCGATCGAGTAAGGAAGAGTGTCGCCGCTCTCGCCGCGCCCTCGGCGGTCGAAGGTCAGCGTCGTGAACTCAGCCCCGAGCAGTTCTGCCACCCGCAGCGTGAAAGTGTCGCCGGCACGATGCTGTGTCGCGCCGGCCACATAAATCATCACGTGGGGACCGTCACCGATGCGATCGAACGCGATCTGCGTGCCGTCCTCGGAAGTCGCGTACTCAGTCATGCCGCCGAGTGTACACACGAGGTCACGCACTGACCCCGCGTCGCTGAGAGTTCTAAACTGGGCAAATGCCTGAGTCCGCCGTCGCTACCGCTACCTTCGTGCAAATACTGGAGGCCGCACGAGCCTCTGCCCGCGTTCTCGCGAACGTGAGAACAGAGCAGAAGAACCGCGCTCTTCACGCCATCGCGGCCGCAATCACGCGCAATGCCGACCGCATCCTTCCCGCCAACGAGATCGATCTTGCCAATGCCCGCGAAAACGGGCTGAGTGAGGGCATGCAGGATCGACTGCGACTGGACTTCCGCCGACTCGAAGAGCTCGGCAAGGCCGTCGTGCATGTTGCGTCCCTGGTCGACCCGATCGGTGAAGCGATTCGTGGCTCGGCCCTTCCCAATGGTCTCCGCATCACCGAGATCCGGGTTCCGTTCGGTGTGGTGGGCGCGATCTATGAAGCCCGCCCGAACGTCACGATCGACATCGCCGCCCTCGCGCTGAAGAGCGGTAACGCCGTAGTGCTGCGGGGCGGCTCCGCTGCGGAGAACACCAACCGCGTGCTCGTCGAACTACTCCAGGGCGCGATCGCCAGCGAGGGGCTGCCCCCCGAGGCGATCCAGACCATCGACGAATTCGGTCGTGACGGCGCTCGAGACCTGATGCAGGCGCGCGGCTACGTGGATGTGCTCATCCCGCGCGGCAGCGCGGAGTTGATCAACACCGTCGTGAGCGAGTCGAAGGTTCCCGTGATCGAGACGGGCGCCGGTGTGGTGCACGTCTATCTCGACGAGTCCGCCGATGAAGCTGTAGCGATCGACATCGTGCGCAACGCGAAGGTGCAGCGGCCGAGTGTGTGCAACGCCCTTGAGACTCTCCTCGTGCACGCAGCGGCTGCAGAGCGGCTGCTGCCGCCCGTACTGGCGCGACTGCGCGAAGAAGGCGTGACGATCCACGGTGACGATCGCACCCTCGGAATCTTCGCCGACGCGGTGCCCGCCACGGATGCCGACTGGTCGACCGAATACATGTCGCTCGACATCTCGGTACGGGTCGTCGACGACCTTGATGCCGCACTCGATCACATCCACCGGTACTCGACGCACCACACCGAATCCATCATCACGAACGACCTCGCCCGCGCGGAGCGTTTTCTCTCCGAAGTCGACTCGGCTGTCGTGATGGTGAACGCTTCGACGCGATTTACCGATGGTGGCGAGTTCGGTTTCGGAGCCGAAGTCGGCATCTCGACTCAGAAGCTCCATGCCAGAGGCCCGATGGGTCTCCCCGAATTGACGAGTACGAAGTGGATCGTGCGCGGTTCCGGTCAGGTACGCGGCTAGAATTTCAAGCAGTCCCGATCGGAGAAATGAATGTTCCTGCTGGCCAGTGTCCTGACCGTAACCGAAGCGACGCATCCGCTGCTCCTGCCGAACTACGGTTTTGCGGCGGTCGCCTTCATCATTTTCCTGTTCCTCGGAATCGTCACCTGGAGTTATCGCGACGTCGCCAATCGCCACGCAAACAAGGCCGCAGCGAAAGCGCGCAACGACCACTCGCACGACGCGGACCACTAGCAGGCTGCCTGAATGGCCGCCATTGCCGTCGAGACGCCTGCTTGGCGTCGCCCCAGAATAGGGGTCATGGGTGGCACGTTTGATCCCATCCACAATGGTCACCTCGTTGCCGCGAGCGAAGTACAGCAGCACTTCGATCTCGACGAGGTGAT
>JAUZFR010000169.1 GCA_030840335.1 Actinomycetota bacterium
AGGGCGCCGGCGACCAGCAACTGAAACCACGAGTCGCCAAGCAGGATGAAGCCCGCGACAGCGCCGCAGAGCGCGAGCGACACGGCGCCGAACATCAGCAGGTAGAAGCCGGTCCTGCGTCGCAGCAATCCGGCATCCCGCACCGTATGCAGCAACGCCGAGTACTCGGTCGTCGGGTTCTGCGCGTCACCGCGCGGTCGGGTCTTCGTTATGGTGACCCGGGAAGTGATGGGGATGCTCATCGTGCGCCTCGTGCTCGTCAGTCACTTCCGAGCCTGCGCAATACACGCAGGACGTCAGTGTTAGAGGCAACCGAGGACTTGAGCGCCATCACCAAGAATACGCGGGTAGCGGCAGCTGCGCTCCCAGCAGACGTGCAGGCTTTGCGCGTTCAGCTGCGGGGCTGACGCACGCCCTGCGCGAGATCGAGGGAACGGTCGACGATCTGCTGGGCAACCGCACGAAGTCGATAATTGTGGCTGCGAGCGTAGGTCCGCATCGCGGCGAACGCCTCATCCATCGTCATCGATGCCGTCTCCGACAACACACCCTTCGCCTGTTCGATCAGGATGCGACTGTCGAGAGCACGATGTAGCTGGTCAGCGACGATACCGCTCTCACGAATGACGCGCTCCTGCAGGATGCCGATCGTGGCGACATCGCTGAGAGCCTGGGCGGCATCGGCATCGATGTCGCTCAGAAATCCCACGCTCGTTCCTAACAGATTGAGCGTGCCGATGATGCGCCCGCGCAGCTTCATGGGTGTGGCGTGAATCGACCGAAAGCCCTGTCGAAGCGCCTCCTCGCGAAACGCCGGCCAGCGATCTCCCGATGCTTCGATGTCGGCGACAGCGACGCGCTGTCCAGTCTCGTAGCAGTCCACGCACGGCCCGCTTCCCGCGTTCAGCTGCATGATCTCGACCAACTCGACCTGTTCGCTCGTTGAAGCGACCAGCTGCAACCGACCTTCGGGATCGACAAGCATGAGTCCGCCGGCCTCGGTCCCGAAGATCGCCGTGCACTCCTCGACGAGAGTGTGCAGCAGATCGACCACGTCGTAGTCCTCCGTCAGCGTGTCAGCAAGCGTGACGAACGCCGCATTAAGTCTCGACTCTCTCGACTGTTCACTCATGACTGAACCCCACTCTCACGCCGTACGACATCACTCTTACTCATTCCGGGAGATCGCGAAAGTCAATTCGGCGACCAACTACGTCTTCGGCAGCCTGCTGCAACGTTGTGCCACTCGAGTAGGCGTGCGCTTTCAATCGAACAAATGCCTCGGTAGCGCTAATACCCAGCTGTGCAAGGATCATTCCCGTCGCCTGGTGCACGTCTCTCCGCATCTCGACGGCCAGCCCGGTCTGGCCTACGTCGTGCTCGTCGGCTAAGCGGATGGCGTGCTTCAGCGCCGGGGCCACGACCGCCCGACAGAGCATGGTTGCAGTTTCGACTGCACGATCGCCGAGTGGACCAGGCGAGGAGCAATACAGGTCGGCAACCCCGACCGTAACGGCACCGAGGTAGAGGGGGAAAGCGAACAGCGCCCGCACCCCAAGCGAGGCCACCGCGCCGTTGAAAGTCGGCCACTCGGCTTGGCCGTCAACGAGGATGTCTGAAACCATCACCGGCAACCCGCTCTGTTGTGCGTCCCAGTGCGGACCCTCGCCCAGCGCGAACTGAATCTCGTCGAGTTTGGCTGCCAGTAAATCGCTTGCGCTGATCGTGGACTGACTTCGTCCGTGCGTGATGACCGAGATTGAGGCACCGGTCACGGGGAGTTCAGCGACGAAGAGCGCGCTCAGGTGAGCGAGAGAACTCAGCGACGCAGCATCCATCCACGGGATCTGTTCGTCGCCACCGTCACCAGGGCACATTTTGCTTTAGTCCTCAGCCCGTTGTCATCACCGAGGAACCGCGCACGACTGCGGTTGTCGCGTTCGCCACCTCACCAGTGGCCAGCAGTTCAACGGTACTCGACTCGCGGGAATTCGCTGAGTATTCCCGCCAATTCGGTGTCCCTTGACCGGCAGCTTCTGGGGCAGTAGTTTTTGGGTGTTGCCCGTGCCCCCGGCAGCGGCCCATGCCGCGCCGTAAAAAGGGGACCACATGACGCCTTTGCAAAGCCGACCAGCGCTCGGCGATACCGATTCCATCCCTGTTGCGTCCTTCCCGGATGATGATCCGATAGCTGACTTCACGTCCCACGGCCTGGCACTACAGCAGGTCGCCAGTCATGGTTGGCTCGTGAGAACCATCAAACCTGCCGCCGGCCCGCGGAGCCTGTTGGCGTGTATTGACGAGAACGCCGACGGGTACGAGGTGATGGAAATGCATAACGGATTCCGGTGGACCACGTTCGCCACGCTTCGCGAGGTCGCCATCCACCTGGCGGGCAAGCGCCTTCAGCGCAGCGAAGCCCGAGGCGCGTAACCGCTGATCAGCTCCCCGCCGAAGTTCAGGTCCCGCTGAAAGTCGGGCGGCGCTTCTCGCGAAACGCCGCGAACCCCTCCCGGTAGTCATCGCTCCGGCCGAGCTCCCCCTGCGCGGCGTTCTCCGCTGAGAGCAGGTTCCACAAGCCGATCCGTTCGTCGCGCAGCGTGGCAACGAGTCTCTTGCTCGCGAGGAACGCACCGGTCGCCCCCGTGGCTACCCGCTCGACCCGTTCCCTCGTGAAATCGAGAAGTTCGGCCTCGTGAACCACTCGGCTGAACAGCCCTGCCGCGACGGCTTCCGCCCCGGTCATGAGCTCGGCCGTGTAGATCAGGTCGAGCGTGCGATGCGCGCCGAGTCGCTCGAAGAACAGCGCGTGCCCGCCGGAGTCGAGTGTTGCGCCGAGGTTGGCGAACGGCGACCCGATCTTTGCCGTATCCGCGACATACACGACGTCGGTCGCGATGAGCAGTCCGAGTCCGACGCCGAGGCACGCGCCGTGGGCGGCGGCGAAAGTGGGTGCGGGGAATTCCGCGATCTGATGGAGCAGTGGCGTGACGATGTCGTCCAGGTACCCGCGCGCATCATCCGTCTCCGTATCGACGTTCGAGATGTCGCGACCGGCGCAGAACGCACGCCCTTCGCCGCGAATCAGCAACGCCCTTACCTCGGTATCCTTCGCCTCCAACAGCGCGGCAGACAACTGCCCGATCGCAGCATCGTCGAGAGCGTTCAGTTTCGAGGGATCGTTCAGGACGATCTCTGCGACACTTCCGTCAATGATCAAGTTCACAGTCATGGGTTCTCCTCGTCGATTCCCGTGGCTACATCACGTGTCGTAGTCGACCATCACCTTCTTGCTGGTCGGTACCGACTGACAGGTCAAAACATAGCCGCGCTCGAGCTCCTCGGGCTCCAGCACGTAGTTCTCGGCCATCTCGACGGTGCCTTCCCTGAGCACCGCGCGACAGGTTCCGCACACCCCGCCCGCACATGCGAACGGAACGTCGCCTCGAACCCGGAGCGCGGCATTCAGGATGCTCTCATTGCTGCGAACCGGACTTGTCACCGTGGCAGTGGTGCCATCCAGCCGGAATGAGATCGTGTGTACTTCGCGCGTTTCCGACGCATCGATCGGTCTGCCGGACTGCCCGGCCGGCCGTTCCGGCCGGCCCGTGGTGAACAGCTCGTAGCGAATCGTCGAGGCGTCGACGCCGAGTTCCGCCAGTGTGTCGCGACACAGCTGCACGAGGTCGAAGGGGCCGCAGATGAACCACTCGTCAACATCGCTCGGTCGGATGAGTGCGTCGAGGATGGCCCGCAGTCGCGCGGAGTCGAGGCGACCGGAAAGGAGGTCAGAGCTTCGGCGCTCCCTGGTCAACAGGTGATGCAGCGCGAGCCGGGCGGTGTACTTGTCCTTCAGGTCTGCGAGCTCATCGATGAACATCGTGTCCATCGCCGTGCGGTTGGAATAGATGAGCGAGAACTGGTTCTCCGGTGATGCCTTCAGCGCACTCTCGATGAGCGCCATCATCGGGGTGATGCCGGACCCGGCGGCGATACCGACAAAGTGTGTTCCGGTCGTTGTCTCGAGACGCGACGTAAACAGCCCCTCCGGACTCATCACATCCAGAGCCATTCCCGGCCGGAGGTTCTCAATTGCCCAGCTCGAGAACAGCCCGCCCAGATCGCGTTTGATCGCGACTTTGAGCTCGCCCGGCACCGGCGCCTGACAGATCGAATAGCTCCGGCGAACGTGCTCACCGTCGAGTGCGGTCCGAACCGCGATGTACTGGCCGGGCGCGTAGCGGTAGTTCTCGCTGAGCGCCTCGGGGATGGCGAACGTCACTTCGATCGAATCATCCGTGAGCGGTCGAACGGCCGTGACCTCCAGCGAGTGGAATCGCGCACGGCGTCGGGCGCCCTTGGTGTCGGCGGGTGCGGGCACGGTCGACGTCATTGTCAGTGATCCTTGAAGTAGTCGAAGGGCTCCTGGCAACGCTGGCACACATAGAGCGCCTTGCAGGATGTCGAACCGAATTGCGAAAGCATGCGCGTGTGCAGGGAACCACAGTGCGGACAACGGATTCCGAGCCCGAGGTTCGTTCGACCGCCGGTGCCGCGCGGCAGCGGTGGCGCGATGCCGTACTCGGCGAGTTTGTCCCGTCCGGCCTCGCTCATCCACTCGGTAGTCCAAGGAGGCGACAGCACGACACCGACTGACGCGTCCGGATGCCCGTGTGCGGCGAGCGCGGACACGATGTCGTCGCGTATCGCATCGACCGCCGGGCAGCCCGAGTAGGTGGGGGTGATCTCAACGACTACGGTGCCGCGTCGAACGGTGACGCTGCGGAGCACCCCGAGGTCCTCGATCGTCAGCACGGGCACTTCAGGGTCGACGACCGCGGCCGCGATGTCCCAGAGTTCGCGTTCGACACCATCGAGTGGTCGTGGTCGTGCTTCACGCTCGACGGTCTGGCTCACCATTTCGCACCCGGATGTGCGCGAGCCAGCACCTGCATCTCCGCCAGCAGCGGTCCAAACGCCTCGGAGTGAACGCCGCTTCGGCCGCCGCCGCGAACGAATGCGACACTGGGTGTCTCGAGCTCGGCTTCGGTCAGCAGGCGAGCAATGGATGCGTCGAAGTCACTCCGCAGCGACCCCGGCTCGACCGCGATTGCCTCGAGGCTCTCGACCGACGGATCGGCGCGAAACAGTTCGTCGACGAACGGCCACATCGCGGTGAGGCCCGCGACCATCCGGCGGCGTGATTCGTCCGTGCCCAGCGAGAGTCGCATCAACCACTGGATGCTGTGATCCAGGTGGTATTCGACCTCCCTGCCAGCCTTCGTCGCGATTGCCGAAAGGGTGCTGTCCTGCGAGGTCGCGAGTGCCCGGTAGAGGCCACCGAAGTACAGCGAGGCGATCAGCTGGCGGGCGATGGTCTGCGCGAAGTCGCCAATCGGCTGTTCGAAGAGTTGATGGCACCGGAATTCGGGCTCAGTACGAAAGTAGGCGAGGTCATCCTCGGTCCTGCCCCACGCGGAGCCCGCGTAGGTGAGAAAACTGCGCGCGTGCCCGAGGGTGTCCAGCCCGATGTTGCCGAGCGCGATGTCCTCCTCGATTTCGGGCCCGTTCGCGATCCATTCGCCGAGTCGCTGAGCGAGGATCAGCGAGTCATCCCCGAGCCCGAGCGCATATCGCGCGACCTGGTCGGACGCCGCGAGCGAGGTATCGTCCACGAGTTCGGCCAGCGACTCCGGCGTGACGGCGACGGAGACTCGCCTCGTCCTGACACTCACAGGTGCGGCACATTCTCGGAGGCCGTGTAGTAGCTGGCGTGGCGGAAGTCCTTGCCCTCCGGGGACTCGAAGAACGCGCCCTTCGCATCCGGATCCGACGCCGTGATCGCGGCCGCCTGCACGACCCACACCGAAACACCCTCGCTGCGGCGGGTGTACAGGTCACGGGCGTTGCGCACGGCCATCTCCGCGTCCGGAGCGTGAAGGGACCCGGCGTGCACATGGGACAGCCCGCGCGATGAGCGGATAAAGACCTCCCACAGCGGCCACTGCTC
>JAUZFR010000206.1 GCA_030840335.1 Actinomycetota bacterium
TGTCCATCACGGGCGTCGTTGACGATCGCTCGATGCGTGCGCAGTACCTCGACCGCATGGACATCGAGCGCGAGCGCGGCATCACGATCAAGAGCCAGGCCGTTCGGATGCCGTGGCAGCTTGGCGCCGAGACGTACGCCCTCAACATGATCGATACGCCCGGTCACGTCGACTTCACTTACGAAGTGTCGCGCAGCCTCGCGGCGTGCGAGGGAGCGATTCTTCTCGTCGATGCGGCGCAGGGCATCGAAGCCCAGACGCTTGCCAACCTGTACCTGGCGCTCGAGAACGACCTCACGATCATCCCTGTGCTGAACAAGATCGATCTTCCCGCGGCTGAGCCCGAGAAGTACGCCAAGGAGCTCGCAAGCCTCATCGGTGGCAAGCCGGAAGACGTGCTTCGGGTCAGTGGCAAGACCGGTTCAGGGGTTTCCGAGCTGCTCGACCGCGTCACCGAGCTCATTCCGGCGCCGGTCGGGGACCCCAACGCGGCCGCTCGCGCCATGATCTTCGACTCGGTGTACGACAGCTACCGTGGTGTCGTCACCTACGTGCGCATGATCGACGGCAAGTTGAATGCTCGCGAGAAGATCCAGATGATGTCGACGCGCGCGGTGCACGACATTCTCGAAATCGGAGTTACCTCACCCGAGCCGGTCGCGACCAAGGGTCTCGGCGTTGGCGAGGTGGGGTATCTGATCACGGGCGTGAAGGATGTGCGCCAGAGCAAAGTCGGCGACACGATCACGACCGCGTCGAAGCCGGCGACCAGGGCGCTCCCCGGCTACACGGAGCCGAAGCCGATGGTGTTCTCCGGCCTCTATCCGATCGACGGCAGCGATTATCCGCTGCTGCGCGAAGCGCTTGACAAGCTGAAACTGTCGGATGCCGCCCTCGTGTACGAGCCGGAGACATCCGTCGCCCTCGGGTTCGGCTTCCGTTGCGGTTTCCTCGGGCTTCTGCACCTCGAGATCGTGACCGAGCGGCTCGACCGCGAGTTCGGACTGGATCTGATTACCACGGCGCCATCCGTGCCGTACGAAGTCACGACGGATGACAAGAAAACCGTCACCGTCACGAATCCGAGCGAATTCCCCGGCGGCAAGATCGCATCCGTTGCCGAGCCGATGGTGAGGGCCGCCGTTCTCGCGCCCAAGGATTACGTCGGCGTCATTATGGAGCTGTGCCAGTCGCGACGTGGCACCTTGCTCGGCATGGAATACCTCGGTGAGGACCGCGTCGAAATCCGCTACCGCATGCCGCTCGGTGAGATCGTTTTCGACTTCTTTGACAACCTGAAGAGTCGCACGGCCGGGTACGCGTCGCTGGACTACGAACCCGACGGGCAGGCGGATGCCGACCTCGTGAAGGTAGACATCCTGCTTCAGGGCGAGCAGGTCGATGCGTTCTCCGCAATCGTGCATCGCGACAAGGCCCAGCCGTATGGCGCCCTGATGACCGAGCGGCTGCGCAAGCTCATCCCGCGCCAGCAGTTCGAGGTGCCCATCCAGGCGGCCATCGGCGCCCGGATTATCGCCCGCGAGAGCATTCGGGCCGTTCGCAAGGATGTTCTCGCAAAGTGTTACGGCGGCGATATCACCCGCAAGCGCAAGCTCCTCGAGAAGCAGAAAGAGGGCAAGAAGCGCATGAAGATGGTCGGTCGCGTCGAGGTACCGCAGGAGGCCTTCATTGCTGCCCTCTCCGGCGACACCGAGAAGAAGGCCAAGTAGCCGCGTTCGCAAGTGCCACGTCCGCGGCGATTGCGCCCTGACGAAGCAATTGCACCCGGGCGAGCACGCGCAATGGGTTCGCTGGCCCGCAATCACGAGCGGCGCGCGGCCGGTATTCTGAGGCATATGAGCAATTCGGAGGGCGGCACCGAGTGACGAAACTCCCGCTGTGGGAGCGTCCGGTCAACTACGGCGCGGTTGGCGCGACTCAGGCTCCCGACCTGCTGCAGTATCCGCCCGCCGGTTTTCGGCCCCTCGAGCGTCGCGTGCGCATCGGACACGGCGACGCCCGGTGGACCTATGCCTGGACGCAGCTCTTCACCTGGGGCATGCAGCGACTCTCCGGGATGAAAGTCGATGTCAGCGAGACTCCCGGCGAAGTTACGGCTCTCACCTACACCCCTGTCGGGTTCAACACCGAGGGCATCCCGGTGCAGCCATCCACTGTGGACTCCTCCGGTGACGCCCTGTTCGGCCCTGACGGAACGCCGTTTCTGCGTCCAGGGGATACCGCGAACCTCGTGATCCCCTTCGGCCCGTTCTCGGTCGGCGCCCCCGTGCGTGTCGTCTATGTAATCGACGAACCAAATCGCAAAGGCTTTGCCTACGGCACGTTGCCCGGACATCCGGAGAGTGGCGAAGAAGCCTGGCTGCTGGAGCGATCGGATGACGGATCGGTCTGGCTGACGATCCGAGCGTTTTCGAGGCCGTCGACTTCGCTCTGGTGGATGGTGTACCCCATGCTTCGGCTCTCGCAGGACATCTACACGCGCCGCTACGAGCGCGCGCTCGCGGGCACCGTCGAGTAGGTCGCGGTCCCGCGTGAGGGACAATTGAGACACCATGCCCAGTGCACTCCCTCTCGCCGATCCGGCTCCGCTCGACGGGCTGTTGCCCGCCTCGGTGGCGGAGGGCGCGGAAACCCGAAACTTCGGCGTATACCTGCACGTGCCGTTCTGCCGCGTGCGCTGCGGATACTGCGACTTCAACACCTACACTTCGGACGAATTGCGCGGAGCGAAGCGCAGCGACTACGCCAGCCAGGCGATTGCAGAGATCTCACTCGCGTCGGGGGTCCTCGATGCCGTCGGCCTGCCGGCGCGACCCGCATCAACCGTCTTCTTCGGTGGAGGCACACCCACGCTGCTGCCGGCATCCGATTTGATTCGGATGCTCGGAGCCGTCGACGACACCTGGGGTCTCGAGCCCGGAGCCGAGGTCACCACCGAAGCGAACCCGGACTCGGTGGATGCCGACTACCTCATCTCGCTGAAGTCCGCCGGATTCACCCGGGTGTCGTTTGGGATGCAGTCCGCGGTGCCTCACGTGCTTGCGACCCTCGAGCGCACGCACGACCCGGAGCGCGTGCCTCTGGTCGTGCGGTGGGCGCGCGAGGCGGGTCTCGACGTCAGCCTCGACCTGATCTATGGCACGCCGGGCGAGAGCCTCGATGACTGGCGCACCTCCCTCGAGCACGCCATCGCCCAGGGGCCGGACCACATTTCCGCTTACGCCCTGATCGTTGAGGATGGCACGAAGCTCGCCCGCCAGATCCGTCGCGGCGACGTTGCCACACCCGACGACGACCTTCAGGCGGACATGTACGAGTTGGCCGATGAGCTGCTGACGGCCGCCGGATACCGGTGGTACGAGGTCAGCAACTGGGCGCGCCCGACCCCGTCCGCGGTCGCTGGGCGCGTCGAAGGGGGGCTCATCGAAGCAGGGCTGAGTCCGCTGGACGGCGCCGAACACCGCTCCCGCCACAATCTCGCCTACTGGCAGGGGCACGACTGGTGGGGCATCGGCCCCGGCGCGCACAGCCATGTTGGCGGAGTGCGCTGGTGGAACGTCAAACATCCGGCCGCGTATGCCGACCGCATCGCCGCGGGTGAGTCGCCGGCATTCGGGCGAGAGACCCTCGACGACGAGACACGGCGGGTAGAGCGGGTTCTGCTGGCGACGCGCATTCGTGACGGGTTGCCGATGACCGAGCTCACGGCATCCGGTCGAACCGCCGTGGCCGGCCTCATCGCCGACGAACTCGTGGATGCCCGCGCCGCGATCGGCGGACGGATCGAACTCACGCTTCGCGGACGCCTGCTCGCAGACGCGGTTGTGCGGCGCCTGCTCGAGGAGTGAGCTACTTCACCAGCTCGATCGCCAGAGGATAGCGATATGTCTGCCCGTTGTTGGCTGCGACGGCCGCAATGATGCTGAACACGATGTTCAGGATGGCTGCCGCGATGATCACAAAGAATCCGACGACGACGATCAGAAGGATTCCACCGAGAATGTACGCGAAGAGGAGCGTGAGCTGGAAGTTGAGCGCAGCGCGCGTGTGCTCGCGCACGAACGGTCCGCGATCCTTGAGCAGGAGGTAGCCGATCAGTGCCGGCAGGAAGTGGAAGAAGATGCCGCCGACGTGAACCAGCGTCGACCACAGCTTCTCGTCGCTCGGGTTCATCGGCGCGGGCTGCTGGTATGGGGTCTGCGGCTGATCAGTCATGGCCCCATTAAAGCAAGAAGGCCGGGTTGCCCCGGCCTTCTGACGAATTATTCCGCTACTTTACCCAGCGGAACGCGAACGGGTAGCGGTATGAGCCACCCTGTTGAACCTTGACGCCACCGAGAATCGAGAAGACCGCGTTGACCGCCCAGATGAGGAATCCGATCAACCCGATCAGGAAGCTGATTCCGGCGAGCAGGAACGGAATCGTGAGGATCGAGGCGATGATAATCCAGACGACCCAGATGATCAGGAACGTGATCTGCCAGTTCAGCGCTTCCTTCGCTTCGACGCGAGTGCGCTCGCCGCGGTCCTTGAGCACGAGGTAGATGATGAGCGAGGGCAGGATGTACAGCAGTCCACCGAAGTGAGCAAGCGACGCCCAGAGCTTGTCATCGCTCGCGCTGAGCGGGGCGCCAGGTGCGGCGGCTGGCTGGGGGGCTGGATCGGTCATGATGTGTCGCCTTTCAGGTGGACGAGGCGTGTAACCCCGAGTGTTAGGAAAGAACACGAGCTTGCGCTGCGATGGCTCCGGATGGTGCCAGCACAAGCACAAGCACAAGGTAGCGCCTGCACAGTCCGGGTGCAACGGGGAATCGCGTGGCAACACACGATAGAATTGGCAGTCACGAATGCTGAGTGCTAATCGATGGGAGGCTGGCAGATGGTTTCGGAGCGCAGCCTCGACGTGCTGAGGGTTATCGTGCAGGACTATGTCGCCTCACGCGAACCGGTCGGCTCGAAGTCGATCGTTGAGCGGCACTCGTTTGGCGTGTCTGCGGCAACGATTCGCAACGACATGGCGCTGCTCGAAGAAGAAGAACTGATTACGGCACCGCACACGTCGTCCGGGCGAATTCCGACCGACAAGGGCTATCGCGTGTTCGTCGACCAGCTCGCCGACCTGCGCCCGCTCACCTCCGCACAGCGGCAGGCGATCGAGGCATTCCTCGGCGCATCCGTTGATCTCGACGATGTTCTCACGCGTACCGTCCGCCTGCTTTCACAGCTGACCCATCAGGTTGCGCTCGTGCAGTATCCATCTCTTTCGCGGTCGAAAGTGCGCCATGTCGAGCTCGTGCCGATCGGCGACACACGCCTCATGAGCGTATTCATTACCGACACCGGTCGAGTCGAACAGCGGGTGCTGGATGTCGGTGCTCCGCTCGATGAAGCGGTGCTCGCCGACGTGCGGGCCCGGCTCAATGCCACTCTCGGCGGACAGGGCCTGGCCGAGGCAGCCGAACGACTCGCCTCCTTCGCCGACCAGTTTCCGACCGCGCAACAGCCGATGGTCCGGCATGTCTCCACGAGCCTCATGGAGCAGGTGGCGGCAAACCGGCAGGACAAGCTCGTCATGGCGGGCACCGCAAACCTCGTGCGCACGGAGGAAGATTTTTCCGGGAGCATCTTCCCGGTTCTCGAAGCGATCGAAGAACAGGTCACGCTTTTGCGCCTGTTCAGCGAGATGGCGGCCGACCAGAACGGTGTGTCGGCCCGAATCGGTCGCGAGAATGCAGAATTCGGCCTGGGGGAGACCTCGGTGCTGACCAGCGGATACGCGTCATCCGGGGGATCGCTCGCCAGGCTCGGCGTGCTTGGTCCTCTGCGAATGGACTATTCGAACAACATGGCCGCGGTACGGGCGGTCGCTCGCTACCTGACGCGGCTGCTCGGTGACGATTAATGCTTGAGGAATAAGTGGCAGACCATTACGAAGTTCTCGGTGTCGAACGAAACGCGACGCCCGAAGAGATCAAGAAGGCGTATCGCCGGCTCGCGCGAGAGCTGCACCCCGATGTCAACCCCAGCTCCGACGCATCTGACCAGTTCAAGCTGGTCACACATGCCTACGACGTTCTGAGTGACCCACAGCAGCGCGAGCAGTACGACCTCGGACCGCAGGGCGCGTTCACCGGCTCCGGGTTCGGTGGTTTCGGCGACATTTTCGAGACGTTCTTCGGTGGCGGCGGTGGCCAGACCCGCGGACCGCGGTCTCGCCGAGAGCGCGGACAGGATGCTCTGCTGCGCGTCGAACTTGACCTCGACGAGGTCATCTTCGGCACCCGCCGCGAACTCGACATCAACACCGCCGTGCTTTGCGAAACCTGCGAAGGCACGTGTTGCGCGCCGGGCACGTCCCCACAGACCTGTGACATCTGCCGCGGCTCGGGTTCCATCCAGCGGTCCGTACGCAGCCTGCTCGGCAACGTCATGACGTCGAGTCCATGCGGAACCTGCCGCGGGTATGGCACCGTCATCCCGAGCCCCTGCCCGACCTGCCAGGGACAGGGTCGCGTGCGCGCAACGCGCACCGCGACGGTCGACATCCCCGCTGGCGTCGACACCGGCCTGCGCATCCAGCTCCCATCCCAGGGCGAGGTCGGCCCCGCCGGTGGACCCCAGGGTGACCTGTACCTCGAGGTCAAGGTCAAGCACCACGACACGTTCAGCCGCAACGGCGACGATCTCCTTGCAACCCTCGAGATCCAGATGACGGATGCGATTCTCGGCACGACCGTGAAGCTGCCAGCTCTCGACGGCGACATCAGCATCGACGTGAGGCCGGGCATCCAGAGTGCTGAAGTCATCACCGTCAAGGATCGCGGAATCACTCACCTGAGGGGGAGTGGTCGGGGCGATCTGAAGATCGGAGTGCAGGTGGTGACGCCGTCGAAGCTCAGCATGAAGGAGCAGGAGCTGATCAAGCAGTTTGCTTCGTCCCGCAAGCCGGTCAAGCCGCATCTCGCGGCGTTCCAGCAGGGGCTTTTCGCCAAGCTGCGGGATCGTTTCCTGAACGTGTAGCGACGCCTCGCGGCGGCCGGTTCAGCGCCGGCGTCAGTCGGCGGGCGTTGCTCCCATGGGCACCTCGATGTCTCGACGCCCCGCCATCAGGCGGCCCACGAGTTCTTCGAGAACCATGGCGACGGTGCGGGGCATGTCCACGGCGGCAGGATCGAGAAGCCACTGCACCTGCAGTCCGTCCATCACGGCGATCAGGGCGGATGCGGTGTCTGACACCTCCTGCTGGTCGGCGACGAAGTCCGTCGACTCGTTGATCACGCTGATCAGTTTCTCGCGCAGCCCGTCGAGACGTCCACGGAAGTAGTCCTGGGCAGGATGACCGTCGGTGACGGACTCTGCGGACAGCACTGCGTAGGCCTGGACGACGCCGGGGCGGGTCGTGTTTTCGCGCACCGTGTCAATGAGATGACCGAGGAATGCCTTGCCGGTCGGCTGCTCGCGACGCGCGATGCCGGCCACTTCTTCGCCATCCCGATACTGCAATACGGCAATCAGCAGGCCTTCCTTGCTGCCGAAGTGATGCAGCACTCCCGCGTGGGTCATGCCCGCTTGTGCGGCGATTTCCGCGAGAGCGCCATTGTTGTACCCGCGCGCACCAAAGACGGACAGCGCCGCCTTGAGAACGGCTTCCCGTCGTTCGAGTGTTCGCTTCTGGGGCTTCTGCACTAACTGCGCCGCCGGGGTTGCGCGCCGGTCGGCGACCGATCCGTTTGTCACGTCGAACCTTTCACGAGGGGGCACGAGTTCCCGTTATCTAAACGTTATCCACATTTACTTACTTACTGGTCAGTAAGTGTGTCAGCATAGCAACACCTCGACGACGAGGCTTGAAGTGGAGTATAGGCGTGAGCACACTGGCACCGGCGAGGCACGATCACCGCGATAGCGAATTCGGCCCGTTGATTGCGGTTCTCTCACTCGAGGAGCGCATCGCCCTCCTCACGGGAGCGACAACCTGGACCCTCACCGAGCTTCCCTCGATCGGGCTCCGCACGATCACAATGTCCGACGGTCCCATCGGTGTTCGTGGCATCGACGGAGACACGACGACCTCGGCGCAGCTCCCATCGCCGTCCGGCATGGCAGCCACGTGGGACATTCGAATTCTCGACGAACTCGGCGCTCTGATGGCTCGTGAAGCCGAGCGCAAGGGAGTCGATGTCGTTCTCGCACCTGTCGTGAACCTGCAGCGCACTCCGGTCGGCGGTCGCCACTTCGAATGCTTCTCTGAAGACCCATTGCTGACCGGCCGGCTCGCGGGCGCCTTCGTGGCCGCCCTGCAGCGCGGTGGCGTCGGCGCGAGCGTCAAGCACTTCATCGGCAACGAGTCGGAGACCGACCGTACGACCTACATCGCAGCCATGGATGAGCGCACCCTTCGCGAGGTCTACCTCGCGCCATTCGAACACGTCGTTCGCACGGCCGGCGCCTGGACCGTCATGGCCGCGTACAACGCGTTCAGCGACGGAGAGCTCGCAGCTCCGTCGACGGAACACGGACCGCTGCTCAACTCGATCCTGAAGCACGAGTGGGGATTCGACGGTGTCGTTGTCAGCGACTGGCTCGCGAACAAGACAACGATCGAATCTGCGCTCGGCGGCCTCGATCTCGAGATGCCGGGTCCGACAGGCCTCTGGGGTGCAGCGCTGCTTGAGGCCGTGCGTGGGGGTTCGGTGCCCGAAGCGGTCGTCAACGACAAGGTCGAGCGACTCCTTCGCCTCGCCGAGCGTGTGGGTGCGCTTTCCGGTCTCCCGGGCACCGTGCACGCACGCGCAGTCCACTCGTCGCCCCAGCAGGCGGATGCGGCCGACGTTCGCAACCTGCTCCAACGGGCAGCGGCCCGCGGAACAGTCGTGCTGCGCAACGATGGCGGCATCCTCCCGCTCGTGCGCGAGACCGTCTCGAGCATCGCCCTCATCGGCGCTAACGCGGTTCACCCCTTCGTGCAGGGCGGCGGAAGCGCTCATGTCGACCCGCCACATCTCAGCGCGCCGCTCGCCGCGATTCGCGCGGCCTTCCCTGACGCGGAGGTCAGCCTGACCCGCGGGGGAGTCACCGAGACCAACGCGGCACCGATTGAAGACGCGCTTCTGCGCACGCCAAACGGCGACTCGGGGATCCTGCTCCAGCTTCTCGACGATGTGGGTGGTGTTCTCGAAGCCCGGGTACTCGCATCCGCGCGCGAGCTCTGGGTTCGCGATCCTCCGGAAGGTGCTACCACCGCGAGGTTCGTCACGCTCGTGGAACTGGGCGGCGGCAGCGACGAAATCGAGCTTGCACCGGTCGGTGCCCACGTCGTACGCGTCAACGGAAAGACGCTCAGTGAGAGCGACCGGATCGTCGGAGCCGAGGTAGTTCTTGACTCCTCCTACAGCAACCCGACAGCGTCAAGCATCGTCGTCGAGGGCGCGTCCGCTCTCATCGAAGCGGACGTTCAGGTCGTCGATGCCGCGGCCTTCGGCCGATTTGCTCGCTTCCACCTGCGGCATCGGCCACCGCGCCTCAGCAACGCGGAGGAGATCGAGCTGGCAGTCGCGGCCGCAGCTGACGCCGAGACCGCCGTCGTGATCGTCGGGACTAACCCTGAGACCGAATCCGAGGGCTGGGATCGTGCCAACCTGTCGCTTCCGGGCGACCAGGACGAGCTGGTTCGACGCGTCGCCGCCGCAAATCCCCGCACCATCGTGGTCGTCAACGCGGGTGCTCCCGTGCTGCTTCCCTGGCTGGACGATGTCGCCGCCGTTCTCTGGTGGTGGCTGCCCGGGCAGGAAGCGGGCGCCGCCCTTGCGGATGTCCTTGCCGGTGAAATCGAGCCATCGGGCCGCCTGCCATGGACCCTGCCCGCCCGCGAAGAGGATGTGCCGGTGCCGAACGGCCTCCCGGCCGCCGGTGTCGTCGAGTACGCAGAGGGTCTCGATGTCGGTCATCGCGGCTGGGACCGTCTTGGCCGCAATCCGGCGCGTCCGTTCGGCTACGGCCTCGGCTACACCACCTGGAATTACCTCTCGATCGTTCCGAGCGAGCGCAACCAGGATGGCGATGTTGTCGTCGAGGTCGACGTGACGAACACGGGCAGCCGCGCCGGCCGTGAGGTCGTCCAGGTCTACCTGTCGTCGGACGGCTCGGATGTCGTGCGCCCGATCCGCTGGCTGGCCGGCTTCGCGGTCGTTGACGCCCGCCCCGGCGAGACGGTCACCGCGACAATCACCGTCGCCCGACGTGCTTTTGAAGTCTGGGACACTTCCGCCTCCGGGTGGACGCTCCCCTCCGGCCAGTACACGCTCAGTGCTGGCCGCTCCAGTCGCGATCTACTCATCGATGTTGCGGTTGGCATCGATAGCCAAGTGGATTACGAGGCATCCCGCCTGTAGTTTCACCCAACCCTCACTATGCAAGGAGGCATAACAATGAACAAGAGGCTACTTGGCGTGGCCGTCGGTGTCGTTGCTGTCGCGCTCGCCCTCACCGGCTGCGGAACCAGCAGCAATCCGGGCACCGCGTCGTCCGGGCACGTGCTCACGATCGGCATGCCCAACCAGACACAGACCAATAACTCGAACCCGTTCCTGAACACGTCATCCGCTCGCTCGCTTGGGTACGCCTTCGCGATCTACGAGCCACTTGTACAGGTCAACGACACGCGCCCGGCGAACAAGCCGGTACCGTGGCTCGCGAGTTCGTGGAAGTGGAATTCCGACTTCACGCAGCTCGACCTCACGGCACGCAAGGGCGTGAAGTGGTCGGATGGCAAGCCCTTCACGGCGGCGGACATCGCGTACTCGCTGCAGCTGCGCAAGGACAAGCCGGCTCTCAACTCCGAAGGCCTGCCGTACGGCGACATCACCACGAGCGGTGACACCGTAACGGTGACGTTCACCAGCGGCCAGTTTGCGAACCAGCTCAAGGCGCTCCAGCTGTTCATCGTTCCGGAACACATCTGGTCGAAGATCGCCGACCCGACCACCGACCTCAACCAGAAGCCGGTCGGCACGGGTCCGTACATCCTGAAGTCGTGGACCACCCAGGCTGTCACGCTGGACGCGAACCCGAAGTACTGGGGCGGCAAGCTCGCCGCGCCGCAGCTTCGCTACACGTCATACAGCGGCAACGACACCCTGACCACCGCTCTCGCCACCGGCGCAGCGCAGTGGGGCTGGACGTTCATCGCCGACTACCAGAACGTCTACGAGAAGAAGGATCCCGCGCACAACAAGACCTTCTTCCCCGCGGGCCTCGGTATCGACCAGCTGTCGCTCAACACCACGAAGGCACCGTTCAATGACCTCGCGGTGCGCCAGGCGCTGAACCTCGTCGTCGACCGCCAGAAAGCCAGCGCGGTCGCAGAGTCGGGGATCTTCCCTGAGGTGACGAGCATCACCGGCATTCCGACTCCCGCCGGTGAATCGTTCATCGCTCCCGAATACAAGGGCCAGAACTTCAAGGTCGATGTGACGGCGGCGAAGAAGGTGCTGACCGACGCGGGCTACACCTACAGCGGCGACACCCTGTTGGACAAGTCCGGCAAGGCTGTTACGTTCACGCTGACCGACCCGTCGGGTTGGAACGACTACGTCACGAGCCTGCAGCTCATCGCGGACTCGGCGAAGTCGATCGGCATCAAGGCCAAGATCGAAACGCCGACCGCGGATGCCTGGACCGCCAACCTGAACAGCGGCAACTACCAGGCGGCGCTGCACTGGACCAACGCCGGTGTGACCCCGTGGGAGATGTACTCCAACATGTTCGACCCGGCGTACTACACACCGATCGGCAAGAACGCGGTCTGGAACTACGGCCGTTATCAGAACGCTGACGCGGCGGCCGCATTCAAGGCCTACACGGATGCGTCCGATGACGCGGGACGGGCCACCGCCCTCGCAGCGATCCAGAAGATCTTCGTAGAGGATGTTCCGGCTCTCGCGATCGATGCCCGCCCGGCGGGTGCCGAGTACTCGACGAAGTACTACACCGGCTGGCCCTCGGACAGCGATGCATACGCCAACCCGCAGCCGACCGTTGCGAACGTCGCGTGGATCCTGACGAGGCTGAAGGCGACCAAGTAACCCCACGGACGGCCTCGCGGGCACCCGCCCGTGAGGCCGTCCTCCGCCCCAACCTAGGTAATTGATGAGCAACGAAGCCGTCGGCACTCCCGGCACGACCATCCTGTCCGAAGCCGCGACGCGAAATCGCCGCGATGAAGTCGTCCTCCAGGCCGTGGACGTCACGAAACACTTCTCGATCCGTGGACTGCGCGCTCGTGGCGCGGTGCACGCTGTCGATGACCTGAATCTCGACCTCCGTTCCGGCCAGGTGCTCGCCCTCGTGGGGGAGTCCGGCTCGGGGAAGTCGACTGTGGCCCGACTACTTGCGCGGCTGTATACCCAGACCAGCGGGGAGATCCTGCTGCACGGCCAGGCCGTGACGGCGAAGGGTGGCAAGTCGTTCAGGGCATATTGCCGCCGCGTACAGATGATCTTTCAGGACCCGTTTGCCTCGCTCAACCCTGTGCACACCGTTCGTTACGTGCTCACCAGGTCCCTGCGCATCCACCAACCGCGACTTCGCAGACAAGCCCTCGAGGATGCGCTCCATGAGTTGCTCGCTCGCGTTCAGCTGACCCCGGACCGGTTCATCGACAAGTTCCCGCACGAACTGTCGGGCGGGCAGCGGCAGCGCGTCGTCATCGCGCGCGCCCTTGCGGCGGACCCCGAAGTGCTGCTGGCCGACGAGCCGATCTCGATGCTCGATGTCTCGATCCGCGTCGGAATCCTGAACCTTCTTAACGATCTCCGCGACCGGCTGGGAATCGCGATTCTCTACATCACGCACGACATCGCGTCCGCGCGGTACTTCACCGACCGCACCAACGTCATGTACGCGGGACGGATCGTCGAGACCGGCGACAGCGAATCTGTCACCCAGACTCCGGCGCATCCATACACGCAGCTACTCGTGCGCTCGGCTCCTGACCCCGAAAATCTCAGTGCAAAGGAACGCTCCGGCGCTCACGGAGAGCCGCCGAACATGTCCCGGCCGCCTGCGGGCTGCAGGTTCCACCCGCGCTGCCCTTTCGCCACGGAACTGTGTCGCACGACCCCGCAACTGTTGACTATTGCGCCCGGTCGCGAAGTGGCGTGCTGGGGTTACGCCGCAGCCGTCCCCGGAGCGCTCGATGGCGTCCCCGCCGACGCCACCGTGCCCGACCTTGGGGATGCGGCTGTGCCGGTCTCGCTGGCTGCGAACTCGGCGGTGAAGCGATGAGCTTCATCCTGCGGCGCGTCATCTTCTATCTGGTCACGGCATGGGCCGCAGTGACGATCAACTTCTTCATTCCGCGCATCATTCCGGGTGACCCGGTGCAGTCGCTGATCAATCGCTATCAGGGACAGCTCAGTACCAACGCAATCCATTCGCTCTACGTTCTCTTCGGGCTCGACAAGAAGGTCAGCCTCTGGGACCAGTACTGGCAGTACTGGGGCCAGATCCTGCACGGCAACCTCGGCCTGTCGTTCGCGTACTTCCCGACCCCCGTTGCGGATGTCATCGGCCAATCACTTCCGTGGACGATCGGACTGGTCGGTCTGTCTACGCTGATCTCGGTGGTACTCGGGTCGCTCATCGGAACCTTTATCGGCTGGCGGCGGGGCACATGGGCCGACGGCATCCTTCCGGTCGCGTCGTTCTTCTCGTCGGTTCCGTACTTCTGGCTTGGCCTTATCGTCATCGCCGTGTTCGCGGTGATCTGGCCGATCTTCCCCGCCGGGGGAGGCTACGACGGTGGCCTGTTGCCCGACTTCAGCTTCGAGTTCATCGGTTCGGTTCTCCAGCACGCCCTGTTGCCTGCGATCACGATCGTGCTCGCATCGATCGCCGGCTGGATTCTCGGCATGCGCAACATGATGGTCACGGTCACGTCTGAGGATTACGTCACAGTTGCTCAGGCGAAGGGGCTCTCCGAGCGCCGCGTGATGTTCGGCTACGCGGCCCGCAATGCGATCCTTCCGCAGGTATCCGGATTCGCACTCTCGCTCGGTTTCGTCGTCTCCGGCACCCTCATCATGGAGCTGGTGTTCTCCTACCCAGGAATCGGGTTGTCCCTGTTCTCCGCGATCGGTGCGAAGGACTATCCGCTGATGCAGGGCATCTTCCTCATCATCACCCTGTCGGTGCTCGTCGCGAATGTGATCGCGGATGCCGTCTACGTGATACTCGATCCGCGAACCCGACAGGAGGCTTGAGATGACAAACGTTCCTGCAGACGTGGCCGGTGCTGTCGATGTCACATCGCTGAGCCCGGCCGGATCGGTCGAAGTAGCCGAGACTCACTCGGGCAAGCGCCGTCGCAAGAAATTCGCCTCGCTGCGCAATGCGAAGTCGCTCACCGGGCTCATCATCCTTTTGGTCTTCCTGGTGATCGCGCTCATCGGCCAGTGGATCGCGCCCTACAGCCCGGATGCGCTGTCGACGTCGATCCTGTCGGCGCCTTCGCCCGCACACTGGCTCGGAACAGATCATCTCGGTCGCGACGTGTTCTCGCAGCTCATCATCGGTACTCGCGGCGTGATGCTGGTCGGCGTGGTCGCTGGTGTGCTCGCGACCGCACTCGCGGTGCTCATCGGCGTGAGTGCGGGATTCATCGGCGGGCTGGGCGACGAGCTGCTGTCGTCGTTGTCCAACATCTTCCTGGTGATTCCGGCGCTTCCGCTCATCATCATCGTGACCGGTTCGCTGCCGGATTCGGGCAACCTGCTCATCGCCCTCGTGCTCGCCCTCACCGGCTGGGCCTGGGGAGCGCGCATCCTCCGTTCACAGACCCTGTCCCTGCGCGGTCGTGACTTCATCGAGGCCGCGAGAGCCAACGGGGAGTCGACCTGGCGGATCGTGTGGTTCGAGACCCTGCCGAACCTGACTGCGATCATCGCCTCGAGTTTCATCAGCACCGTCACCTTTGCTGTGCTGTCCCAGACGACGCTCGCCTTCATCGGGGTCACCTCCCTCTCCGACTGGAGCTGGGGAACAGTTCTGTACTGGGCCCAGTCCAACCAGGCTCTCGCTCGCGGTGCCTGGTGGTGGTTCGTGCCGGCCGGCTTACTGATCGCCCTGCTGGGAATGGCATTGACGCTGGTGAACTTCGGCATCGACGAGTTCGTGAACCCCCGCCTGCGTCTGGCAGGCCTCAGCCGCAAGG
>JAUZFR010000021.1 GCA_030840335.1 Actinomycetota bacterium
GTGAAGCGAACGAGATCGCCATTGCCGTCTCTCCGACGGCGCTTATCGTCTACGGGCCCAGAACAGAACGCCGCGATGGCCCGACACAGCGGATTGAGGGCGTCGCCGCGGTCGCCGCAGCGAAGGAACACAACGGACTGATCGTCGATGGCGCGATTGACTGGGTCGCCGCACACCCTGATCACGCTCGGTTCGCCACTATGAAGATGCCGGCGCCGGTCCCTATCGTGACAATTCTCGACGGCGGAAGTCAGATGGCTCGACGGGCCAACGGCACCACCGACCGCCGGCCGATCAACCGACTGCGGCCCGAAGATATCAACATCGAACCGCTGCCCAAGGATCGGGCGATCTGAGGGCTGGAGTCGAGTGCCTCGAAATCCTTACGTCGGGTTGACCGTCAGTGGGTAACCGGCTAAGTAGGGAGCAGTAGCCGGGTCCGGAGGCTCCCTAACGGTGTTGGGGTTAAGGCAAATGCCCCTCCAGGGGCACTGAGTTCTTGCACTAAAATTGCTGGTCAGAGGATGTTTATCGTCTAGAGAATCTCGGCATAAACCGGCTTACTGTGAAGCGCTCACCGAATATCGAAGCGGAAACGTCGAGCCGATCGTCCAATCGTTTGCGCAAGCGACGTTAGGCGCACCGCATGCGTTGCTGTCGAGTCGAATCGGGAAGACGACGACACGCTTTGGTGTGTGCCGTACAGTGCATCGGATGGACAACGATCCCGGTAGATGGTTCCTGAGTCGCGCCGAGCGGGGGAATACGGCCACAGATGTGCAGGCGGGTGGGGCTGGGGGACAGTCCTGGTCTGAGGGCAACCTCGTGCGGCCCCTGGTGCATGGATCGACCTACTTCGCCAGGCTGCACGAGGAGCTGTCGGCTCTTCAGGCGGGAGACCGTGTGTGGTTCACCGACTGGCGTGGCGACGCCGACGAGCGGCTGCTTGAGGACGGGCCGTCGATCGGGGATCTGCTCGCAGGGTTGGCCCGTGGGGGAGTGGAAGTGCGCGGCCTTGTCTGGAGGTCCCACGGAAAGCGCGTGTCGTCCCCGATCAGCGGCCGATCCAACGAGCTCCTGGGTCGTCAGATCAACGACGCTGGCGGAGAGGTGCTGCTTGACCAGCGAGTACGCCTGTTCGGCTCCCATCACCAGAAACTCTTTGTTGTCCGCCATCGTGACAACCCGTCGCGGGACATCGCGTTCGTTGGCGGGCTCGACCTCTCCCACAGCCGTCGGGACGACGCTAACCACGCGGGAGACCCGCAAGCGCTGACCATGGATTCCCGGTACGGCACACGACCCCCGTGGCACGATGCCGCTCTCGAACTGCGCGGCCCCGTGGTGGGAGACCTGCTGGCAGTCTTCGCGGAACGGTGGAATGATCCCCACCCACTGGACCGACGTACTCCCTACCGGATGCTGTTGCAGCGTCTCGCCCGCATGCCGCGTCACCCCAAGCCGCTCCCAGAGACTGCGCCGCCACCACCTCCGGCGGGTCCTCATGCCGTGCAGTTGCTGCGCACGTACGGTGTAAAACGTCCGCCGTTCCCGTTCGCGCCTGCCGGGGAGCGCAGCGTTGCCCGTGCCTACGCGAAAGCCTTCGCTCGCGCCAACTCGCTGATCTATATCGAGGACCAGTACCTGTGGTCGACCGAGGTCGCGGCTGCTATCGCCGACGCCCTCGAACGGAACCCGGAATTGAAGGTGATTGCCGTCGTGCCTCGATACCCCGCCTCCGACGGCCCGCTCGCAGGGCCGCCAAGCCGGATCGGGCAACTGCGTGCGATCAGAATGCTGCGCAGGGTCGCGCCAGACCGGGTCGGTGTGTTCGACCTGGAGAACAGCACCGGAACTCCGATCTACGTCCACGCCAAGATCTGCATCGTCGATGACACCTGGATCACCTGCGGCTCAGACAACTTCAACCGCCGATCCTGGACGACCGACAGCGAGCTCACCTGCGCGGTCCTCGACACCACTCCCGACAACCGGACCGCCCACGCCGGAGGGCTGGCCCGAGAACTCCGCCTCCAACTCTGGGCCGAACACCTGGGCCTGGATCAGAACGACCCCCAACTCCTCGACCCGACGGTTGGGCTCGAACTTTGGAACAGCACCGCGGACGCTCTCGACCACTGGCACGAAACTGGCCGCCGCGCACCCCGACCGACCGGACAGGTGCGCCACCACACTCCCGAACCCGTCCCGCCCATCCAACGACTCTGGGCGATCCCGATCAGCCGCTTCGTCGTGGACCCAGACGGCCGCCCACGCCGCCTGCGAGGTACTACTCAGTTTTAGTCCCCAAAAGAGTGGGTCCACAGTTTCATTTTGATTGCGCCAGCTGCTCTTCGTGGCCGAACGGAGACTTCTCCACCTGGCCATCGGCATCCGGCTCTGGCACCAGCCAGAGACCGCCGGCACTATTCGCGGCGACCGCCAGGGCTTCAAGCCAGCGCCGGTTGATCAGCGGTGGAGAGTCTTCAACGAAGTGAAACTGCAGCTCAATCGTCGTGTTCACCCAGACCGTGATTCGACGATCACCCGTAGTTTCGCCACCATTGCGGTGCCAAGAAAAACTGAAGGTCTCGTTACGTCGAAGCTTTGACAGCATCACCACCTTCAAGTGTGCAAGGCCACGATCCTCGATCTCGATCGATGTTTGTCCTGCGCCGTACAGTAGTTGTCCCACGGTGTCCTCAAATCTGATGGCACCCTACGACCGAGGTGTTGGGACCGGTGCGCTCAAGCTCATCGTACGCGGCGCGAGTCCTCCGGTATTGAGGTCGTACCTGCTCAGAGGGGTCACCCTTGCTGCGGGAATCTCAGGGGCTGGCTTCGCACACTGGTCGGAACCGTCCAGTAAGTCGCAGAATGGAAAGATGGATGCCAAGAGCGACATCGATCCGGCGGATGGTCGAAACGAGACCGAGGCAGAGCGCTCCGACCGCAACTGGACGGACATCCTCCAGGAATTGCGGGTAACGCAGACCGGCACGCAGATCATCAGCGGGTTCCTGCTGACGGTCGCATTCCAGCAGAGGTTTACGTCTTTGCCACCATACGAGTTGGTGATCTATGGCGCACTGGTCGCCCTTGCCGCGGTGAGCACGCTGCTGGGGCTTTCAGCGGTCAGCCTGCACCGGGCGCAGTTCCGGCGGCACGGCAAGCCCCAGGTGGTGAATGTCGCCAGCCGATTGCTGGCCATCACTGTATGGGTGGTGGCGATCCTCGCGGTCGGTGTCGTCTTGTTCATCTTCGATTTCGTGTTCAATCTGGCGGCCGGCCTGATTGCTGGAGTGATCGCGTTGGCTGCGATCCTCCTGTTCATCGTGCTCATTCCACGGTCACCAGGACACGCGCGGGTCGAGAGCAAGTTCTAAGGCCTGCCGGGAGAGCTCCGGTGGTTTGTCCGCCAGCGATTTGCCGGGGCGCGTAATTGGCGCCGGCGCGACGTATCAATCGATTGGATCCCCGTCGCGATTCTCAAGATCGCCGCGGCGGTTTGTGCGAACATCGGGATCGAGGGCGTCGGCTTTTCGTGCTTGCTCCTCAACCTGCACCCGTTGCGCATTGGCCTCGTCAAGGTGCTCTCCGGCTTCGCGCCGCAGACGTTCGGCGTCGACTTCAGCCTGCTTAGCATCTGCCTGCGCCCGGATCGCGCGGGCTTCCTGCTCCTTCGCGGCCAGAGCAGTATCGCCTGCGTTCTGGCGGATCTCGGTGGCGCGCTGACGGTTTACGTCTGCGCGTCGCCGACTGCCGAAAACCAGCACGATGATGACGACGACCACAACGATAACGATTGCAATTACAAGCCAAATGGTCTGTTGGGGAGTCATGGTGAGCCTTTCCACTTTGTTCGGACGGGTGAAGTTGCGCCACGGCGGCGAATTGCGATGAATCGCAAACGTGTCGATTGCTGGAGGCTACGCGCCCGAGAAGACCCCGACAAGCCGCTGCCAGCAGGCCGTCGGAAGGTGTATGCAATTGGTCGTAAGACGTACTCGCCAGTCCGTCGGCGTGGAATGACGTGTGGATTGCGCCGTTCCAGACTGGGCACATCCAAGCGACCGGAGTGGGATGCGGCGGGACACCGCCAGCACATTTACCTCTTCCCAGCCTCGTTTTTCAATGAAGTCGTTTTGCTCCCGAGAGACCGGGCATGGGCAAACGCCGAGCGGTTCAGCTTCACTACCATTGTCGCTTCCTCACCCCGGATGCGGTTGTCCTCTCAATGGCTCCGCGCGACGTTGACTGTCGAGCGCAGCCGACAGCGAACTGAAGTAGGTGCGCCGGCTTGGTTTTGCGAGCTCCGTGACTTCATACAGCGAACCGACTTGTTCAACGAAGGCCAGAAGGGCGAGTCCGTCAGATTCGGGTCTTGTTGCGTCGCTGATCCTCCATTGAGTGTTGGACAAAGCGAACACCGCAAGCCCTGGCAACCCCGGGCCGATCGTTTGCGTCATTTTCTTCACCGCCCCGTTTGGTCCTACTTGCCAACTTGATTCGACACCTTCATATGCCACTAGAGCTCGGATCGGGGACTGGTCCGACCCCAGCACTGCCGCACTAAACGGTCGCCGCGACCTTTTTTGCTGCCGCATTGAGCTCCTCGCTCGTGTGCTGTTCCTGCTGCAGGTTCTCCTTCAGAAGCGCAACGACCTCGCTGGCGCCCATTGCCTCCGCCGAGGTAACCAACGTTTCGTACGCAGAGATCTCGTAGTGCTCCGTTCCGAGCGCGGCCGACAGCACCACGCCATCCAGTAGTGCTGGATCGGTCTTTCGGATGAGAGCAGTGCCTTCTTTCGCTAACCCCTTCGTCGTGGGCGATGGCGAATCGTTGGAATCCACACCAAGGGTCGAAAAGCACTTTTCCAGATTCGCGATCTGGTGTTCGGTCTCCTGCGCATGGTGTGCAAACAGGTGCTTGATCTCGTCCGACTGCGCGGCCGATTCCAGTTCGTGAAGCATCTCAAGGGAATCGCGTTCCATCGTTAGGGCCGAACCCAGGCGGTATTCGAAGAGTTCCTTCGGGTCTTCAAAGTGTTCAAACATGTTCGGTTCCTTTCATTCCTTCCGTCGGCTACCTGCCGTAATTCCTGTCTACGCTGCGCCACCATGACAGGTCAGGGATTGAACTTTGAAACTCAAATATTTAGGGTTTGCACTGCCCAGTACGGGCGTGCGGCTGTAACCGACATTGCACTCACAGGCGGGCAAAGCGCGCCCGAACAAAGCTGTATACGCCATATGCGATCAGCCCTACACCCACGAGTATCAAGATGGCCGGCCCGTAGGGGAGGGTGGCGAGGGTCTTGAGCGCTCCGTCCAGCCCATCCGCTTTAGCGGCATCACCAGTCAGCGAGGCGGTGAGGAACAGCCCCCCAACAGTGCCGAGTACTATCCCTTTCGCGACATAGCCGAGAATCCCCAGGCCCACGGTGACTTTTCCAGCACCACCGCGCGGAACGGTGAGGTCTTTGGTGAATCGCTTCGAGATTCCCTTGACGAGAAGGTAAATGCCGACGCCGATAATCACACAACCGATCACGGCGACCATTGCTACCCCGCCCGGGGACGTCAAAATGTCGCGACTGGCGTTACCGGTGCTTGCTGCGCTGTTCGTCGTGCCTCCGCGGGCAAAGGTGAACGCCGTCGCAGCCAAGAAAAGATAGATGATTCCCTTCGCGAAATCCGTGACGAAGTGCGCAGCCTTCTTCTTCGTTTCGCCAGGCGGAAAGAGGAACGCGCTGACAATCAACCAGAGGCCCAGAGCGGTTAGTCCAACGACGACGGTCCAGAGAATGAAGATTCCGCCGGGGGTGGACGCGAGTTGGCTGAGTGCGCCACTTTGATCGGCTTCGCCGCCGGTGCCATTAGCGACTTCGATCGCGATTACGCCAATGAGAATGTGGAGGAGCCCACTCATCGCGTATCCAAGGCGAGCCAGAAAGCGGAGAGGGCGGCTGTTGCGGGTCTTGCGCGCAGCGCTTGCGGTTGGACTGGAGGTCATCGGCAAACCATAACGACTGTGACTACAGGCTCGCACCGCGTTGACTTTTTTTCGCAGCTGTGAAAGGACAATCGGGCCATAGTGCCCTTTATGGTGAAGAGCATGACTCTCGCTTCCACGGAGGATTCGCCGAATGTCCCGCACGCGCTCCGCTCGGGTCGCAGTGGTGTACAACCCCACAAAGGTCGGTGAAGAAATTGAAGTCGACCAAAACCTCGCCTGGAGCACCCCCTGTGCACGGCAGCGACGTGGCGGTATAGTCGCCGACTATGACCCAGGTAGGCGTTCAGCCGGGGCGATGGACCCGGCTCCACACTAAGTTCGTTGTGGAAGAGCGGTACATTACGCCCGCTGCTCGAACCCGACTGTATTCGACCGCTCTCATTCTCGTCGTGGTGGGGCTCAGCGCCTTCATCATTCTGCTGGTTGGGGTGACTACTCATACCGGATTCGAGCGCCTGGACCAGCCGGTCGAATCCTGGTTCGACGCTCAACGATCTGCGGATGCCACAACCCTCATGATCGTCCTCGCCATTATTTTCGGCCCAATCGCAATGCCGATCATCGTGCTCATCGTCACCGTGACGTGGGCGATAGCGGCCAAGCATGTCTGGCGGCCCTTTCTGCTGGCGGTGGGCATGGCGACCGGCGTCATCCTCGCTCAAGTGCTTGCGCCCATCGTTCGACATCCCCGCCCACCGATCGACCTGATGCTTTTCGGCCAGGACAAATCCTTCTCGTTTCCATCAGGCCACGTCCTCGGTGCGTCTGACTTTCTGTTGATCCTCGCGTTTTTGATTGCTAGCAGGCGACAACGGCCAGCCTTCACGGTCACTGCTTTCGTAGCTGCAGTGCTCGGCATCCTCCTCCAGGTCGCCAGCCGCCTCTACCTTGGATATCACTGGATCAGTGATACAGCCGCGTCGATTGCACTGTCCATGGTGATCGTTGGTGCAATCATCGCTATCGACACCCGGCGAACCGCTCGAATTCGAGGAGAGCGAATCGAGGGCGACCATTCTCAGCTTCAGGTCGACGGCTCATGACGGTGCGATGGCGGCATCAGCCGGCGGGCCAGCCATCGCTGGCCGCTGATTTCGTACAAATCTTTCAACTCTTGTCAACCGATTGCCCAAAGGATGACCATGTCCACTAACAAGCCAAAAGCGAACGGCAACCAGCTCAGCAAGGCAGCATACAAAGCCGAACTCGAGCGCCTGCAAGTCGAACTTGTCGCCATGCAACAATGGGCCATTTCCTCGGGAGCCCGAATACTCGTCATTTTCGAAGGACGCGACGCCGCAGGCAAGGGCGGAGCAATCAAACGCGTCATGCAATACCTGAATCCGCGATCTGCGCGGGTGGTGGCGCTGCCGACTCCAAGCGAAAAGGAAAAAGGTCAATGGTACTTTCAGCGCTACATTGAACGACTACCCGCAGCGGGCGAGATCGTGCTCATGGATAGGTCCTGGTACAACCGTGCAGGGGTCGAGCACGTCCTCGGCTATTGCACCCAGAACGAATATGAACGCTTCCTCCATCAGGTTCCAATCCTCGAGCGGCTGCTCGTCGAGGATGGGATAACACTTCTCAAGTATTGGTTCTCCATCTCCGATCAGGAGCAGCAGAAGAGGTTCAAATCTCGGCTCAAAGACCCAATGCGGCGCTGGAAACTTTCCGACACCGACATGCTTTCCATCACCAAATGGGAAGACTATTCCCGGGCGAAAGACGACATGTTCAACGTGACGGACATTCCCGAAGCACCATGGTGGACGGTCGAGGGGGACGTCAAGAAATCAGCGCGTCTAAACGCGATCAGCCATTTCCTTTCACAGATCCCGTACCAAACGATTGAACCCAAAAAGGTTTCGCTTCCCGAGCGACCGACCGCGAGCGACTATGAGCGGCCCGCTCGAGAACTTTACAAATATGTTCCCGACCACGCGGCCGACCTCACACACAAATAGTCCGCGCTACAGAAGGCAGCCTTAATCAGCTGGCTCGCCGGGCCGATGAGAATCCGGGCGTGGCCGGTTTTTCGGCCTCTGGGCGGCCTTCTGCCCGCCCGTCCCTATCGCTCCCCTTATTCGAGAGTTTGCGAGGTGAGGCGCAAGCTGGCGACGGGTAATCTCGTTACTGGACTCCCAGAGGTTCGGATGTGTCGACGGCGATCCCGACAAACTGTCGCCATACCTGGCCGCGAGGGTCAAGACAACACCATCAATCGAAGGAACCCACCGTGCCTGTCATCGCCATCATCGGAGCTGGACCGGGACTCGGAGCGGCAGTTGCGCGAAGGTTCGGGCGCGAAGGCTTCTCGATAGCCCTGATCTCGAGGAACCAGTCGAAGCTTGACGCCATGGCCGCGGAGCTAAAGGCTGGCGGCGTGACCGCGCGTGCGTACGCTGCGGACGTGCTCGTACCGGCCACGCTTGAGGACGCCCTTGCACATGCGGCGGTAGAGCTGGGACCCATCACCACTTTGCAGTACAGCCCACTCCCGTCGCGTGAATACCTGAAGCCGGTGCTCGAAATGACTCCGGAGCTGGCGCAGGAAGCATTGCGGTTCTCGGCTCTCGGGCTCATTCACGCCGTGCGTATGGTGCTACCAGCGATGCGTCAGGCCGGAGACGGCAGCGTCATCCTGGTCAACGGCGGAACCTCGGTAAAGGCACGCGCCGACTTCGCAGGCACATCTGTCGCGTTCCCGGCCGAGGGCGCCTACGGTGAAATGCTCCACGACGCGCTCGAGGGTGAGGGCATCCGTGTCGCGCAACTTGTGATCCCGGGAGGCATCCCCAAGCTTCAGCTTGTCAATGGCATCGACGACGTTGCCGA